>NYVS01000023.1 GCA_002684755.1 Phycisphaerae bacterium | reverse complement strand
ACGCGGGCGGTGGATCCGTGCCATGGAATCCAGTACGCGGATGCGCTGTTGGTTCATCCCACCCTGCTCTCTGGCCTTCCGGCTCATTGTCCGTCGCCGGAGTGAGGGCTGGCCATTTCAGGAGAATCCTCGCGGCATTCGTTTCGACCGCAAAGCGAGCCTGTCGTCCATACGTTTGTCGCTTTGTGAACCCTGCCCGGGGGATTCGATCGATGATCTCCGCCACTGATTCGACCGTCAGTCGGACGGCACGGTGACCGCGGGGGTTCGGACGACGATCCCACCCGGGGCGTCCACCCATCGTCCGTCGATCCGAAGTGGTTCGCCGGTGGCGCTTTCGACCACGCCGCCCGCGGCGCGAACCACCGCACAGCCCGCAGCGTGGTCCCAGCTCTTCTCGCGGTATCCCTCGCGGGCGAGTCGCAGGTAGAGATCAGCCCGCCCGCTGGCGACCATCGCGTACTTGCACTGGCTGTCGATGCGGATGGGCGTCGTCGAAACGCCGGTCGCTTCCAATGCGGCGGAGGTTCGATCCTGATCGCCGTGGGCCTTCTCATAGGAGAGGCAGACGCGGACCCGACCTTCCGGCGGGGTCGGCGAAACCGTGATCGGGGTCAGCGAGGCCATGTCGGTCGCGTCGGTGCCACCCGCGCTGGCGCCCTCGCCGACGATGCCTGCATAGATGCTGCCCATGGAGTCGGCGGTGCCGTAGTCGTCGGCGACCTCGAGCGGGAGATGCGGACACCCGAGAAAACCGACGATCGGCGAGTCACCTTCGACGAGACCGAGCGCCAGTGCGAACTGCTGGCCACGGAGGAATCCCTTGGTTCCGTCGATGGGATCGAGCGACCAGAAGACGTCCCGGCCTTCAGCCTCGGGGTCGAGCCCTCCGGCATCGAGCAGTTCGCGGACCTCCGCCTCCCGAGTGGGTGCGGCCGCGGCGAGATTCGCATCGACCAGCGCCTCGCCGTCGAGCCGGATGATCTGGTCGAGCATCTTCGAACCACCGGCGTCGAGCGAATCCGATCCTTCTTCGCCGACCAGTCGATCGGCATGGGGGACGCCGGCGGCCCGCATGCCTGCGGTGACCGCCACCTGGACCGCGAGGTCCGCCACGGTGACCGGGCTCCGGTCATCCTTGAGAAGATCGGCAAGCGATCCCCGCTCCGCGGCGGCTCGGCCGGCGACCCGGCTGGCGGCGGAGACCGCGATGAGGACGGCGTTCAGATTCAGGGCATCACTTGCGATTGGCATGGTTNACTCTTGAAGNTTTTCAGGACTGGAATCGGCGGCTTCGNGCCCGCAGGTGGTACATCGGCCCGCCCTCGGCCGGGAATCCTGACTTTCAAGCAATCGGGCTTCGGTGCCTCGATTNGGANCNCGAATNTCACGAGCGGCGGGTCNAAGCCCGGTTCTCAAGGCGCGATCCNTCATGATCCGATATCTCCCGGCCCGGAGCGCTGGCGTTGCGCTGTTTTTCTGGACGCGTGGAGACGCGAAATTGGATCGATGCGGTGCCCTCGGGCGTCGATCGTGATCGGTGCGCGTCATGAACGTCAATCGACTTCCTTTCCATCATCGGCTCGCCGGGCGGCTCGTGCTGTTCGTGGGGATTCCGATCCTGGTGATCCTCGTGATCACCGGGTTCGCCAGTTTCGAGCGNACCGGGTCCTACTTTCGCGAGTCGGTCGAGCGGCAGGTGCTTGATGCCTCGAGACTCGCGGCGTTCGACCTCGCGGACGAGAATCTCGAGGCGGTGACCGCCGCGCGATCGCTCGCGCTGGCGGCGGAGACNGGGTACTACGGTGACCGTGNCCGGAGTCTCGAACTCGCCCGTCGGATGCTGGTNGGGACGCCCGCCTTCCAGGCCGTCTATTTCGGCTGGGAGCCACGAGATGACGANGCGACCTTCGGCCTCGATCCGGGGACCGACGAGGAAGGGCGTTTTCTCCCGTACTGGCGTCGCGACGATTCGGCCGCGACGGGAATGTCGCTCGAGCCGCTGGTCGACATGGAGTCGCCGGGAAGTCTCTACTACCAGGAGCCNCGTCGTCTCTTCGAAGAGACCGGCGTCGCGTCGAGCGTGATCACGAAGCCCTACACCTACGGCGGCGTGCCGCTGATCGAGCAGACCCACCCCATCATCATCGATGGGCGGTTTCTGGGGATCGCGGGCGTCGATCGTTCCCTCGCCGATCTCGAGGGACGCCTTCTGATGCTCCGCCGGGATCTCGGCGGTGAAAGCGATCTCTTTCTCGTGACGCGAGGTCGATTCATCGCGACCACCCTCGACGNTCGGGTNGACGCATCGANTCGTCTGCAGGAGACCGAGGTCGAGGCGAGCCCCTTCGCATCGCTCCTCGCCGAATTCGAGGAACGTTCGGANACGGCGGAGAGCTTCGTGATCGANGCGANCGATCCGGTGCTCGGGGTTCCGTGCATCTACGCGGTCAGCATGGTCCGCCCGGGCGACTGGGCGCTGGTGGTGCGACAGCCCGTCTCGGTGGCGGCCGCACCCGCCCGGAACCTGCTCGCCAAGAACGCGATCACCGTCGGCCTCGGGCTGCTCGTGTGCGGTGGCATCCTGGTGTTCGTGCTGCGACCGACCATCGGCCGGATCGAACGATCCGCGCACGTCGTCGAGCTGGTCGCGGACGGTCGACTCTGCACCGAGATCCGATCCGACGATTCCAGAGACGAGACCGGTCGACTGGTGCGATCGGTCGAACGCATGACCTCGCGACTTCGCGATCTCGCGGGCGACGTCGAAGGTGCTCGTCGTGAATTGTGCGACGTCGAAGCGGAGGTCGCCGAGACGACGACTCGTGAAGCGGAGGTCGCCACCGGCTTCGGGGCGAGTGCTTCGGAGATCGCCGCCGCGGTCCGCGAGATCGCCACCACCACCGAGGAACTCGCGGGGGAGGTCCGTCGGGTCGATCGACGGGCGGCCGAGACCGCGAAGACCATGGACGCCGATCAGTCGCGGCTGGGCGACATGTCCGCATCGATGAACGCGGTCGAATCCGCGACGAGCGACATCGCGGTCCGACTCGGCGAGATCAACCGNCGTGCGGGCGAGATCACCGGNGTCGTCGACACCATCGGAAGGATCGCGGAACAGACGAATCTGCTGTCGGTGAACGCCGCGATCGAAGCGGAGAAGGCCGGGGAGTANGGNACCGGTTTTCTCGTGGTGGCCCGNGAGATCCGCCGGCTCGCNGACCTCACCGCGAATGCGACGGGAGACATCACGACGACGGTCCAGGAGATGCAGGCCGCGGTCTCGACCGGCGTCATGGAGATGGATCGTTACACCGANCGNGTCCGAAGGACGGTGGAGCAGACCGGNGAACTNTCGCNGAGTCTCGCGGTGGCGATCGACTCCGCCGGCGAGAACGCGGTCGCCTTCGGGCGGGTGGCGGAGGGCGTCGGTTCCCAGGCGGCCGGCACCAGGCAGATCAACGAAGCCATGGGTGGNCTGACGAGCAGTGCGGACAGCGCGAACGAATCCTCCCAGCGGCTCCAGGACGTCTCGGCGAGACTCGGACANGCCACCGAGATGCTCGGCCGGTCGTTGGCCGAGTGGGATCTGCGCAAGGACGAGACGTCCTGATGCAGGTGCTGGAACTGGCCATCGAAGGCAGGGGCTTCGCCGTCCCGACCACGCACGTCGAAGAGGTCGTGCCCATGGTCGAGACCCGCTCCCTGCCGGAGTCACCGCCCTGGTTGATCGGGATCTTCGATCACCGTGGGGCATTGACGCCGCTGCTGGATCTGCATCTCCTCGTCGGTGCCGATCCAGCGAGATCGCTCGTGGGAAGTCGNATCATGGTCGTCCGAATGACGACCGGCGGGTCGAGGGATCCGGATGGAGCACGGCGGACGGTCGGGCTTCTGGCNGAAAGCGTCGAGGAGGTCGTCGANGTGGAACCGGGCGGCGAGGAGGATTTTCCGGGTCTGCNGACCGANTCGCACGCCTATCTTGGAAGCGTGATTCGAAGGAATGGAACGACGATCCAGATGATCGATCCCGATCGCATTCTCGATCCTTCGGATCACGAGACCCTTTTCGGACCCGCGACGGAATGAACGCGCTCGTGACGGAACCCACCGATCAGCTACGACGCATCGCGGCCCTCGCCGGTCTGGAATCCGATCTCCTCGGACAGCCCGGGGTCCGTCGCTGGATCGATCGTCGTGCTTCCGCNCTCGGGCTCTCGGCGTCGTCGTATCAGGATCGACTCGTCGCGATGGAATCCGAGCGCCGCCTCCTGTCCGAGCAGGTCGCCGTTCCCGANAGTTGGATCAACCGATATCCGGCNTCGTTCGAGCTCCTTCGAGATCGCGGCCTCGCGTCGTGTTCCGGCAAGGNCACGTTCCGAGTGGCGAGTCTCGGATGTGCGGGCGGTCAGGAACCGTTCACGGTCGCCGCGGTGCTGGCCGACGCCGGCGTGCCGCGNGACCGGATCGAGATCATCGCGGTGGATCGAAGTCGATCGGCGATCGANGTCGCGCGGTCCGGACTTCTTCCCTCGATGGCGGTCCGNGACGAACTNCCATCGACGTGGCGGGCGAGATTCAAGCCCGAAGGCACGAGTTGGAGAGTGGATCCCGAGATCCACGCGATGGTCCGGTTCGTGGAGGCNGACATCCTCACGGATCCGCTTTCGATCGCGNCNGGAAGTTGTGACGTGGTCCTGTGTCGAAACGTCCTCATCTATCTCGACGTCGAGGCCCGGCGACGACTCTGTCTTCGAGCCGCGGCCTTGTTGAAGACCGNCGGAGTCCTGTTCGCCGGTCACGCCGATCCGCCGGCGGACCTCGGGCAGGCGCTCGACGCGATGGACGTTCCNGGCGGGTTCGCGTGGCGGACGGTCTCGGAGAANGAATCGGTCCGACCGAGCTTGGATACGCGCGCTCGATCGCATCGGCCATCCGTCGCTTCGGGCGGTTCACGAGCCGTTCCTCGGACGGAGCGTCCACCAGCGAGATCAGTCATCCCGGATGCCGCATCGGTGCGGAGACTCGCGGATGCCGGCCGCATCGATGAAGCCCGGGTCGCCGGCGAAGCGCTCCTCGAACGAAGCCCCGACGACTTGCGCATCCGGTTTCTCCTCGCCTTGATCGAACGGGAGGACGGCCGCCTCGATGTGGCCCGTGAACATCTTCGTCGCCTGCTCTACCTCTCGCCGGATCATGTCGAGGCGCTCTTGATGATGGTGTCGATCGCGGAAGCCGAAGGAGATCTGCCGGCCGCGGCTCGTCATCGGCGGCGACTGGATCGGATCGACGTGGACCCCGGGGAGACATCGTCATGACGGAGCCCACGAACGAAGCCGGGTCGGGATCGCCTGCGGATCCGAGACGTGCGATGCGACGGCTGCTCGAACGCGATCTCGACGACGTCGCGCTGGCCGAGAACACGCGATTGGTCGGCCATCGCCATGAGACGGTGCAGACGGACGAACTCACGGCGTTGATCGTGCGGATCGGGGGGGAGTGGCTCGGATTCGATGCGCTCTTCGCGGGACGGGTCCATGATCCAGGCGTCGCTCGACGCGTGCCACATCGTCATGCGGAGCATCTCGCCGGAGTCGTCGCGGTCGACGGCGAGATCGTTCCCGCCGCGCGACTCGACCGCCTGCTCGATCTCACGGCCGACGCGGTTCCGCCGGATCCCAGGCTCGTGATCGTCGGCCCTGTGGATCGACGCTGGGCGATCCCGGTCGACGAGGTGGAGGGGATGGTTCGAATTCCTCGTGCGGACGTCGTCGATTCGCCCGCGACGGTCGCTGGTTCGCTGAATCGACACACCATCGGACTGCTCCCGCTCGGGGATCGCCACGCCGCGCTCCTCGATTCCGACCGAATCCTCGATCTCCTCGATGGAGGCCTGCGATGAGCGATCTCGGCGGCTTTTCGATGTTCGATCTCTTCCGCGAGGAAGCGGAGACGCACTGCGCATCGCTCGAGGCCGGACTCCTGCAGCTCGAATCCGATCCCGGTGACTCGAACGTCGCGATCGAACCCCTGATGCGGGCCGCGCACTCCGTCAAGGGGGCCGCGCGGATCATCGGGCTCGATGTCGCGGTGGGACTCGCACATGCGATGGAGGACGTCTTCGTCGCGGTTCAGGGGGGGGATGAAGCGCTCACCGCAGGCCGGGTCGATCAACTGCTTGCGGGCACCGATCTCCTGCGTGGTCTTGCATCGATCGAGGAATCGGCGATCGAGCCCTGGTCCGCCGAAAACGAGTCCGCGATCAACGCCCTCGTCGACTCGCTCGGGAAGCCGGCGGATGCCGTCGCCGATGCGACGCCCACGCAGCCTCCGGCCTCCGGTCCGGTCGAGGTCAACACGTCGCCCGAACCGCCGGAGATTGCGAAGGCCTCGGCATCGCTTGACCCGCCGGAGACTGCGAAGGCCTCGACACCGCCCGACCCACCGGAGACCCCGCGGTCCTCCGAGACGCCCGCAGCGACGGTTCCGGACGACCCCCCGACGCCGAACGCGGTGTCGGGATCTCCAGGTGAGGAGTCACGGACGGTTCGAGTCGATTCCGGTCGACTGGAGCGGATGATGCGACTGGCCGGCGAGGTCATGGTGACATCACGGCGTTTTCTCGGCGTTCGCGAGCAGGTGGTGGGACTGGACCGTCGTCTCGAATCGATGGAGGACGGGGTGGGGGCGGCGTTTCGCGACGCCGGTGATCCACTGCCGAAACTCCGACGAGACGTCGACGAGGGACGCCGTGCGGTTTCGGAACTCGTCGAGGAGCTCGACGGCCTGCTCCGCCGGACCGAGGAGATCTCCGCCGATCTCTACGGNCAGGTCCTCGGCAGNCGGATGCGACCCTTCGAAGACGGTGGGCACGGATTTCCCCGCATGATCCGGGANCTCGCGCGGACCCTCGGCAAGAAGGTCCGGTTCGAAGTCCGCGGTGGGCGGACCCGCGTCGANCGCGAGATCCTCACTGCGCTCGAGGCGCCGCTCACCCATGTGCTGCGGAACGCCGTCGATCATGGAATCGAGGTCCCCGACGTGCGACGATCGGCGGGCAAGGACGAGTCGGCGTCGCTGGTGCTCGAAGCGAGACACCAGGGTGGNATGCTGCTGGTCAAGGTGCGCGACGACGGTGGTGGAATCGATCCCGAGGCGCTGCGGCGTCGGATCGTCGAACGAGGGATGGTCGACCAGGCGATGGCGGAGCGGTTGGATGGACCCGAGCTTCACGACTTCCTCTTCCTTCCCGGATTCTCGACGGCATCGTCGGTGACCGAGGTGTCCGGACGCGGGGTCGGACTCGACGTGGTCCAGTCGATGGTGCACGAAGTCGGAGGCGCGGTCCGCGTCGAATCCACGCCCGGCGTGGGAACGACGTTCGAACTCCAGCTGCCGGTCACGCGGTCGGTGGTTCGAGCCGCGCTCGTGGAGGTGGATGGAGAACCGTTCGCCATGCCGCTCGCGAGACTGGACCGCGTCCTTCGAGTGCCCGCATCCGAGGTGACCACGGTCGAGGGGCGGCGGCAGTTCCCCCACGAAGACGGAATGATCGGCATGATTCGTCTTTCCACGCTGCTGGAGCTGACCGGATCCGAGGATGATCCCGAGGTCGAGAGCGTGGTCGTGGTCGGCGATGCGTCGGGACGTTACGGGCTCGTGGTCGATCGCTTCCTCGGTGAGCAGGATCTGGTGGTCCGTCGCCTCGATGATCGGTTCGGACGGATTCCGCACGTCGCTTCGGTCGCGATGCTCGATGACGGCAGCCCGCTCTTCATCATCGACGTCGAGGACGTCCTGAAGTCGATCCATCAACTGCTCGGCGACGGCCGGCTTCGTGGGACCGGTCGAGCGAAGACCGCCGCGGAGTCGGAGAAGGTGACGCGGGTGCTCGTGGTCGAGGATTCGATGACGGTTCGCGAGGTGGAGCGACAGATCCTCACTCAGATGGGCCTGCAGGTCGATGTCGCGGTCGACGGGGTCGACGGATGGAACGCCCTGCAATCCGGTTCCTACGACCTCGTGGTGACCGATGTCGACATGCCGCGGATGAACGGAATCGAATTCGTCACCACGCTCCGCGCCGACGAGCGGTTCAAGCGGATTCCGGTGGTGGTGGTGTCGTACAAGGATCGCGAGGCGGATCGACTTGCGGGCATGCACGCCGGGGCGGACGCCTATCTGACCAAGGGAAGCTTCCGCGAGGGGTCGTTCGTCGAGACGGTCCGTGATCTTCTGGGAATCGACGCATGAGAGTCGCGATCGTCAACGATCTCCGGATGGCGACCGAGGCACTGCGCCGGATCGTCGAGATGCAGGACGGCCTCGAACTGGCGTGGACCGCGATGGATGGACGGGAAGCCGTCGAGAAGACGNGNGAGGANNTCCCCGATCTGATCCTGATGGATCTGGTGATGCCCGAGATGGATGGCGAGACCGCCACGCGGATCATCATGGAGGAGCACCCCTGCCCGATCCTGGTGGTGACCGCATCGGTGACCGGCAACGCGAGAAGGGTCGTCAAGGCGATGGCGGCCGGGGCGATCGACGCGATCGAGACGCCGACCTTCGGTCTCGATGGGCGATTCTCAGGTGACGGGCCGCTTCTCGATCGGATCGATCGCCTGATGCGGGATCCGGCCGGATTCCGCGAGGTCGTGTCGANGTCGCGTCCGAACGCGACGCCGACNGGCAGCGTGTCTTCGGCTCCGCNTCGGCCTTCGATCATGCTGATCGGTGCGTCGACCGGGGGGCCGCAGGCGATTCGCACGGTCATCTCCGCGCTTCCACGCCCGCTCTCGATACCGGTGGTCGTGGTCCAGCACATCGATCACCAGTTCGTGGGCGGCCTGGTCCACTGGCTTCAGGAGGTCACGGGACACACCGTGGTCGAGTCGGCGCCCGGTGCGATCGAACCGGGCGTGGTCGTGGTCGCGTCGACCAACGAACATCTGGTCCTGAGCGACCGCGGTTATGCTCATCGTCCGGANACCGAAGATCGCCTTCACCGACCATCGGTGGACGAACTCTTCGCCTCCGCGGCGGAGACGTCGCATCATGGGATCGCGGTCCTCCTCACGGGCATGGGAACCGACGGGGCCGTGGGCCTGGAGCGACTTCGGGCGGCGGGCTGGCACACCATCGCCCAGGACGAGGCGTCGAGTGCCGTCTGGGGGATGCCCGCGGCGGCGATCCGAGCCGGTGCCGCGGTCGAGACGTTGCCGCTCGATGAAATCGGACCCAGGGTCGCAAGCCGGCTCGGCGTACCCGGAGACACCAGATGACCGATTCACAGAACGAGCGTCCCAGTGGAATCCGCGTGCTGCTNGTCGACGACCAGGCGATGATCGGCGAGGCGGTGCGACGCATCCTCGCCGCGGAGGAGGGNGTCGCCTACGCGTACTGCCAGGATCCCGCGAAGGCGATCGAGACCGCGAGCGAATTCAANCCCACGGTGATCCTGCAGGATCTGGTGATGCCCGAGGTGGACGGGCTCGATCTCGTGACGGCCTATCGGGAGGCACCGGACACCGCGGAGGTTCCGATCGTCGTCCTGAGTTCCCGCGAGGAGGGGACCACGAAGGCCGAGGCTTTCCGGCGTGGCGCGAACGACTACATCGTCAAGCTTCCNGACGCCCTCGAACTCGTGGCCCGCATTCGATATCACAGTGCCGGCTACATCGCGGCGATCCAGCGAAACGAGGCGTTTCGCCTGCTCGAAGTCAGTGAGTCGCATCTNCGCGGCGAACTGCAGAAGGCCGCGAACTACGTCGAGAGTCTTCTCAGCGAGCCGATCGAAGGAATCATCTCGACGCGGTGGTCGTTCATTCCGTCGGCGTCGCTCGGCGGAGACAGCTTCGGATACCACTGGATCGACGAGAATCGTTTCGCGGTGTACCTGCTCGACGTCTGTGGTCACGGGGTCGGTCCCGCACTGCTCTCGATCTCGGTGATCAACCTCGTTCGGAGCGGGATACGCGACGCGGAGATCCTCGCCGATCCGGCGAGGGTCGTGTCCCGCCTCAACGATTCGTTCCAGATGATGGACCACGGGGGCATGTTCTTCACGCTGTTCTACGCGGTCTACGACCGGCGGACGTCGGAACTCACCTGGTGCGGGGGTGGTCATCCGCCCTCCCTGGTGATGCGAGCCGGCGGCGGACACGATTGGTTGCCTTCCCAGAACATGGTGATCGGCGCGATTCCGGACATGGACGCCCAGACCGGGACCATCAAGCTCGCGCCCGGCGACCGTCTCTTCGTCTTCAGCGANGGTGTCTTCGAATTGAAGACCACGGCNGGNGAGATGTGGGATTACGACGAGTTCCAGGAATTCATGAGCCGGCCACTGGACCCCGACGAGGATCGGATCGACACCCTCCGGGCGAGGGGCCGAGAATTAATGGGTTCCGAGCAGTTCGAGGACGATTTTTCGATTCTGGAAATCGATTTTCACTGATCACGGTCGCCCGGACGTCGTTTGCCCGCCCGGGACCGATTCCAGTTGAACATGTCCTTTCGCCCCCTAGAATCAGGGGTGGCGGGTCACCTCGTCGCTGCGTCGTGCCGATAGTCAGGTAGACGTTCTGTTCGAACTTCGTGAAGCGGACCCTCTCGGAAGGGCTTCGCGTCGATGGGGTGGACGGCGGTGTTCCCGCTCGCCTGAAGATGTCCCTCGTTCCCTACCCACTGATCCCAGATCGAATTCGCGGAGCAACCAAATGGTCGGCATGTCCGGAACCGGAAAAGTCATCGAGTGCGACGTCGCGATCATCGGAGGCGGNCCGGCCGGNTCCACGACCGCCGCGCTGCTCGCCAAGTACCGACCCGANGCGAACATCCTCGTCCTCGAGAAGGAGAAGTTCCCGCGCGACCATGTCGGCGAGAGCCAGCTTCCCGCGATCAGCGGGATCATCCACGAGATGGGTTGCTGGGACGAGATCGAGGGCGCCGGCTTCCCGCTGAAGATCGGCGCGACCTATCGGTGGGGGAAGAACCCCGAACTCTGGAACTTCGATTTCGCGGCGCCGAGCGACGTGGAGAAGCTCGTCCGCCCCACACCGTACGAAGGACTCCGCCAGTTGACGGCGTTCCAGGTCGACCGGGCGGTCTACGACGAGATCCTGCTCGACCACGCCGGAAGTCTCGGCGCCGAGGTCCGACAGGAGACCCAGGTCGTCGAAGTGCTGCATGACGGAGACCGCGTCGAGGGACTGCGGCTCGGTGACGGCAGCACCGTGGTCGCCCGGTACTACGTCGATGCGTCCGGTCACGTCGGCACCCTCCGGCGGGCGATGGGCGTCGAGACGAAGCCCGAGACCAAGCTTCAGAACGTCGCCTTCTGGGACTACTGGGAGAACGCCGAGTGGGCGATCGAGGTCGGCTCCGGCGCCACCCGCGTGCAGGTGATGAGTCAGGCCGCGGGATGGATCTGGTTCATTCCGCTCGGTCCCACCCGGACGTCGATCGGCTACGTGTTGCCCAAGGACCACTACAAGGAGCTCGGCAAGAGCGTCGAGGACTGCTACCACGAAGCCATCGCGAACGATGAGCGGATCTCCGCCCTCGTTCGCAACGCGACCCCCCGCGGCATGGTCGAGGCGACCAAGGACTGGTCGTTCACCGCGTCGAGAGGTCACGGCGAGAACTGGTTCCTCGTCGGCGAGTCCGTCGGTTTCGCGGATCCGATCCTCGCGGCGGGCATGACCCTCGCGCACACCGGCGCCCGCGAACTCGCCTACTCGCTGGCGGAACTCCTCGACGCCGATCCGAAGGACGGCGAGCACGAGGACGCCGACTGGCTCAAGCAGTCGGTGAGCGATTCGCAGCTTCGACGGGTCCGCCAGCACATCCAGTTCGCGGACTTCTGGTACGCCTCGAACGGACAGTTCACCGATCTCCAGGACCACTGCGCGGAGATCGCGAAGGAATCCGGCATCAAGATGTCGCCGGAAGCCGCGTGGCGCTGGCTCGCACAGGGCGGTTTCACCAACGAGAGCTCTTCGACACCCGCGCTCGGTACCTGCGATCTCTCCTCGCTGAAGCAGGTGCTCTGGGTCCTGACCGACAAGAAGGGCGACTGGGCGCTGAACCGCAACAACGTCCTGAAGTTGAACCTGCGAAACGCGGAACGTCGGGTGATGCCCGTCTACACCGAGGGCCGGATCGAACGGGAGGAATGCTGGGTTCGTGGTCAGAACCGTCTGCCACTCACCGGGATCTTCAAGGTCGTGGTCGACGTGCTCGAAAAGGAGACGCGGATCGATCGCATCCACAAGATGATTCTCGAGTACTTCGGTGGGCCGGGTCGAACCCAGACCCATCGCTCGCCGATCAAGCTCGCGGTGCAGGCGATGGAGGCGATGATCAACGAAGGTTGGATCACCGCGAAGATCGACAAGAAGGCGCCGTCGATGACGATCTCCCGACCCGAGGAGAACGATTTCATCCACTGGAACCGGGATGAGGATCCCGCGTCGCGGCAGGACACCGAAGCCGGCTGAGGCTCTACGGCCGATCGGGGGCCGGCTGCACCCGTCGGGTGCGTCGGTCACCCCAGTGGCCGATGAACGAGAACGCCATGGTGGTCGTCGCGAGCGCGATCAGCGAGATCGCGAGCGGCCATCCNGAGATCCGTTCCGCGGCGCAGAACGCGATGAACTGGACGACGCAGAGCGCGGAGACGATCCCGAGGGTGATTCCGCGCGGAATGAGCGACGCGGCGAGTGCGCCGAGCGGAGCGCCGATCGCGACGACCGGGGCTGCCGCGTACCAGCTCGACCAGACCTCCGAGGGGATGCCGAAGGCGATCGCGTTCGTCGAAAGGCCTACGATCGAGGTCACGGTCATCAGGAGGACGCTCGAGGCGATTCCGCACCGCGCGTCGACNCGNACCAGCAGGACGAGGGTGACGAACANCAGCATGTCGANNCCGACGCCGGTGATGCTCGCGACCAGNAGTCCGCCGAAGAAACCGACGAAGGCGCCCGCGGCGCGTTCGAAGTTCGGATGAGGNCGATCGAGTGGTTCGGGCTCGAGCAGATCACGCATCAGTCGGAGCTGGGCGATTCCGAAGCCGGCCCAGGTGATCGCGAAGAGCAGTTTCACGAGCAGGTCGTCGACGTGGGGCGCGATGAAGATCGCGCCGAGCGGGGTGCCGATCACCGAGCCGATCATGGCCGGCGCGAGCACCCGCCATGCGATGGGAAGACGCCGCGCNAGNATGTAGATGCTTGCGCTGGTCATTCCGATCGCCTGGATGGCGAAGGAGAAGTCGCGGCCGATCATGGCGGGCTCGCCGAAGACGAGCACCAGCACCGGGAATCCGATCGTGCCTCCACCCATCGGGGTCGAGCCGGCGATGTACGAGCCGATCGCCATGGCCATTCCGATCGGCCAGTTCGCGATCGCATCCTCGAGATGCCCGCCNCCGACGATCACGATGCCGAGCCCGAGGTAGACGACGACGAGCCAGCCGAGAAAGGGCCTCGGAAGAATCGCGGTCGGGATGGAAGGCTCGTTCGCGGACACCGGGGCGCTTCAGATCGGGCGTTCGGGTGGAAGTCAGGATTCGGCGGGAGCCGATTCGTTCGGGGCACCGTCGCCGGAGCCGAGGATCACCGCGATCCACCGAAGATCCTCGGTCCCTTCCAGCAGGATCTTGACGATCATCGTCAGCGGGACCGAAAGGAACATCCCGACCGGACCGAGGATGAAGCCCCAGAAGACCAGGGACAGGAAGACCACGAGCGGGGAGAGGCCCATCCGGCGGCCCATGATCCTGGGCTCGGCGATGCTTCCGATTCCGATGTTGATCGCGAGGTAGACCGCCGCGACGCCGATCGCCGGCCCGGCGCCGCCCAGCACCATCGCCAGCAGCACGGCGGGCACCGCGGCGATGATCGAACCGAGCGACGGGACGTAATTGAGAACGAAGGCGATCAATCCGAGCACCATCGGGTAGGGCACGCCGAAGAACCAGCACCCGAGTCCGGCGAGGATCCCCGTCACCCCGCTGGTGTACGTCTTCACGACGAGATAGCCCTGCAGGTCGTTCAACACCCCGCGCCACCGTTCGACCGGATCCCGATCCCGGGCGGATCCGTTCGGTCGTCGGGTGATCGCGCGGATCTTGTCTGGAAGCACCGTCGCTTCCATCAGGATGAAGATCACGGTCAGCAACACGAACACCGTGCTTTGCAGGAGTCCGACGAGTGCCGCGAGGGTCTGCTGGATGTACGGGAAGAGGCGGGTGGGATCGAGGATGTCGTCGACCTGGTCGACCGTGAGTTTCGCACCCTTGCTGTTGAGCCAGGCGACGCCGTCGGCGAGCTTGCCCTTCAGCGTCTCCTCGTAGGCGGGGAGGGCTTCGGTGAAACTCGTGGCGGTCGAGGCGATCACCGCCGCCGCCGCGAGGCCGACGAGCACCACCACGGAGAAGACGAGCATCGCGGCCAGCCAGCGACGAATCCCGATCCGGACCAGCGCCGCGGTCGGCGGCACGCTGATGACGGCGATGAACACCGCCGCGAGAATCGGCACCACGATGCTGGCGGCCATCTTCATTCCCCCCGCGACGACCACGAACGCCGCCAGGGAGATGAAGGCACGGGTCCCAGGATGATTCACGGTCCGGCCGTCGACCATGTTCGGAGTGTACCGATCGAGCGGTGCGAACATCGAACCGGAGAACCTCGTCCATCGCGGAGACGGCTGTTCGAGGGATATGCTGTAGACGGCCGCGGCGGAGTCCCGTGTGGGGATTCACGACCGTGACCGGCCGGAATCGGGCCCCCGATTCCTCAGGAGACGTCTCTTGCTGGTGACCACCTTGATCGTGCTGGGCGTCCTGTCCGGCGTTCCTTCGACGACGTCGCTCGACGACCCCGCCCCCCGCATCGAGGAGGCGAATCCGGCCGCGATCAGCGGCGTGCCCCGGATGCGTCCGATGCGGGTCTTCAAGGACATCCGCCTGAAGCGGCCGATCCAGATACTGGTCCGTCCGGACCTTCCCGATCTGCTCTACGTGGTCGAACAACCCGGTCGCATTCGGGTGCTCGATCGGACGCGTCCCGACGCGACCGAGGCGGCGACGCTCCTCGACATCCGTCCCGAGGTTCGGATGAAGCACAACGAGGAGGGGCTTCTCTCCATGGCCTTCAGTCCGGATGTCGCGAACGACGGTCTGTTCTATCTCTACTACACCGCCAGCAGTCCCCGACGTGCGGTGTTGAGTCGATTCAAGATCGCTTCGGACGGGGCCGCGGATCCCGAGTCGGAGGAGATCCTGCTCGAAGTGCCTCAACCGTTCGGCAATCACAACGGCGGCACGGTCCTGTTCGGACCCGACGGCATGCTCTATCTCTCGCTCGGCGACGGCGGCGCGGCCAACGACCCGATGGGGCACGGTCAGGATCTGTCGACGCTCCTCGGAACGGTGCTCCGCATCGACCCGAACGGCAGCACGGACGGCAAGGCCTACGGAATCCCTTCCGACAATCCATTCCTCGACGTCGAGGGCGCTCGTCCGGAGATCTGGGCGTACGGCCTCCGCAACATCTGGCGGATGAGCTTCGACCGCGAGACGGGCGAACTCTGGGCGGGGGACGTCGGCCAGAACCAATGGGAGGAGATCGACGTCGTTCGCGCCGGAGGCAACTACGGTTGGCGGTATCGCGAGGGCAAGCATCGATTCTCCAGAGACGAGCCCCCGGCCGAGCTCGAGCTTCTGGATCCGGTGGTCGACTATCCGCGATCCGACGGGATCAGCGTCACGGGCGGGCACGTCTACCGCGGGACGGCGAGACCGAAGGCGTTCGGTGCATATCTGTACGCCGACTACCAGTCCGGTCGGATCTGGGGGATCCGCGCCGTCGACGGTGAGATGACCGAGGGTCCGAAGCAGGTCGCGCGACTTCGAAACTCGCTGATCTCGAGTTTCGGTGAGGACGCCGACGGGGAGTTGTGGATCTGCACCTTCGAGGGTGATCCGACGTCGGGCGTGGGTGCGATCTGGCGTTTCACCGGTCCGCTCGAGCGGGCGACCGCGACGACGGCGGATGGAGGCGCGTGAGTCGTTTCGCGTCGTTGGTCGGCTGCCGGACCTGTGGAATGGTCGCGGGTCTTCCGGCCTCCGGCGAGATCGACGACGACGTGNTTCTTCGCTGTCCGGGATGCAGGATGAGCATCCCGCGGCCGGGCGGCACGTCGGGCGAGCGGAGTCGCCGACGCACCGCGGCGTTCTCGCTGGCGGCGCTCGCCCTGTTTCCACTCGCGGTGACGCTTCCCGTGATGCGGGTGGAGCGACTCGGGCATGCGCACGAGACCGGAATCCTCGATGGCGCGGCGATGCTGATCCGCGACGGCGAGGCGTGGCTCGGTCTGGTGGTCCTCTTCTGCTCGGTCGCGATTCCCATCTTCAAGTTGTGCGGATTGCTGTTCCTCTCGACACCGAGGATCCGCGCGGCCGCGGCGACCCGGGTCCTGATCTGGAGGCTCGTCGAATGGTCGGGCCGCTGGGGGATGCTGGACGTCCTGCTCGTCGCGTCGATCGTCGCGCTGGTCAAGATCGGCGATCTGGTCTCGATCGAACCGGGAATCGGGGCGATCGTCTTCACCGCCATGGTCTTCCTGAGCCTGCTCGCCGCGATGAGTTTCGATCCCCACGAGGTTCGAATGGAGCCCAGCCATGACTGATCCACCCGCGCCCGAGACGCCTGCGGAACCTGAAGCACCGGATTCCGACCAGCGCGTGACGCCGGTGATCATCGAACGTCGAACGCGCTCCGCGGGGCGGGGGTTCATCTGGTTGATTCCCGTCGCGGCCCTCGTCGTGTCGGTCTGGATCGCCCTCGACGCCTGGTCGGATCGTGGTCCCCGGATCGTGGTCGAGTTCGCCGAAGTCCATGGCCTCGAGGCCGGCGATGTGGTCCGTTGNCGTGGGGTGGAGATCGGNCGGGTGGACGCGATCGAGTGGTCCNCGCTCGGTGCCGGCACNGAAGCGACACGCTCCATTCGAGTGGTCGCGACGATTCGGGCCGACGCGTCGGATCTGATTCGTTCGGGTGCTCGATTCTGGATCGCCCGACCCGAATTCGACTACGGCGGCATCCGGGGACTCGAGACCGTGGTCGGACCGCGCTATCTCGCGTTGTCACCCGGCACCGGGGATGTCGAGCGAGGTCCGTTCGTCGGACTGCGGGCGGCACCGCTGGAGTGGGTCGACCGAGTCGACGATCTCGAGATCGTGATCGAGTCAGCCGAGCGTCGCGGCATGCGACGCGGGGGGATGGTGACCTATCGCGGACTGCCGGCCGGTCGGATTCTCGAGGTCGAACTCGCCTCCGATGCCTCCCGAGTGGAGGCGAGAGTGGTGATCGATCGCCGGCACGCGACGCTGATCCGGGACGCGACCCGGTTCTATTCGACCAGTGGCGTCTCCTTCGAATTCGGGCTTGACGGGCTTCGTGCGGACGTCGAATCGCTCGAATCGCTGGTTTCGGGGGGAATCGCCTTCGCCACCCCGCCGGACGCGGGCGATCGTGCGGTGACCGGGGGTCGATTCGTTCTCGCGCNTCGTGCCGAGGACGCCTGGCTCGAGTGGCGACCGCGGATCGCGCTCGGTGGGCATGTCCTCGAAGCACCGTCGAGCGTCCGCGCCACGCTGCGATGGACGAACGGGATCTTCAGGGCGTCGCGATCAAGAAGTGGATGGATCACCCGGGTGGACGACGAGTTGGTGGCGATCCCCGCGGCACTCCTGACGCCACCCGAGGACGCGAAGGATGTGGTGTTCGAGTGCGGAGAAGGCTCGATGTCACCGAATTCGTTCGACGATCACGAGGCGGGCCGCACGGATTCGATTCGGCTCGTGTCGGTCGCGTCACTGCCCGAGACCATCGTGAAGGAACTGGTCGGCGGTCCGAGCATCGAAACCACTTCGCTGCCACGGGTCACGGTGCCGCTTCTGATCTGGACCGGCTCGCAGGATGGTCCGGTTCCGGTCACCCGTGATGCATGGTCGATCGAAGCGGAGGGGTTGCTGCTCGACTCCGGGCTCCTGCTTGCGCAGGACGTGATCGGTTCCCCGGTCACCGAGGCCGAGTCCGGTCGCCCCGTCGGCGTGGTGGTGNCGACGGCGCGTGGAATGATGGTCGTTGCCGTTCCCGTTCGCTCCGCGACCACGGAATGANCGTTCAGAACCGCCAGCTTCCGAAGATGCCGATGAACGGTGCCGGATCGAGATCGGTCTTCGCGAGTTCGTTGCCGTTCGCGTCGTCCAGGCGGTAGGAATTGAACAGCGACACGCCACCGACCAGGTCGAGTCGGAACCCGTTCTCGAAACGCCAGGTCGCCCGGGCCCAGAGCGGATAGCCGGTGTCCTCGCCCACGCCGTTGCGACGAATCGCCGGGCCGCTGTCGTCGAGGCGGAAACGCCGGGATTCATACCGGCTTCCGATCGCCACTTCNCGGACCCGATCCGGACGCCAGGCCACTTCGATGCCGGCGCCGGTCGGATAGACCTCGGGGCCGAGCACGTTCGAGACGATGATCGTGTCGGTCGCCTGCCAGTAGATGACGAGGGCGGGGATCACNAGGATCGAATCCTCGATCTGCGAGGAGAGGATCGCCCCCGCACCGAGCGAGAAGGTCCGGCTGAAGGCGTAGCTCACCGCACCGAAGCCGCCGACCGTCATCGAATCGCCGGCGTCCGCGTCNCGCTCTCCGGCGAANCGCAGATTGAGTCCGACGGTGGTCGACCATTCGCGGTCGATCTGCCAGCTCATGCTTCCGAGGATCGCCATCGCCTGGATGTCCGACCACGGCGCCACCCCGGGCGCCGGTGAGAGATCGGACGTGCCGTCGAACGAGTACCAGTCGCCACCCCAGGCGACGCCGATGCTCCCGTCGAAATCGCCACCGGGATCGATTCCGATCTTGAAGGCCGCGAATCCGCGATCGACCGAGACCGAGCCGCCGCCCGAGAAGTCCGCGCCGAATTCGTGGACGTATCCGCCGGACGGTTTGTATTCGAGGGAGATGCCCTGGTCGGCGTCCGCGACCGGTGGCGGTCCGNCGGCGATCGCGTCATCCGGCCCGGTCTCCTCCTGNAGAAGCAGAAGCAGGTCGGCGTGCAGTGACGGCGTCAGCAGGCCGGTGGCGATCATCGCGAACGAGAAGATGGTTCGGTGGCGGGGGAGACGGCGCATCGTGGGCTCCGGAGCGGATCGCGAGGTGGGTCAGGCGGACTGTTCGATCGCGGCTTCGGTGGGCAGCGTCTCGACGATGTTGGTGATCACCTCGTCGGTGCTCACCCCTTCGGCCTCCGCCTCGAAGTTGAGGAGGCATCGATGACGCAGGGCCGGCAGGACGATCTCGCGGATGTCCTGNACCGCCACGCTGGTCCGCCCGTCGAGCAGGGCCCGGACCTTGCCGGCGAGCACNAGGGTCTGGGCGGCTCGAGGGCTCGCGCCGAAGCGGAAGTACTGGTTCACGTTCGGGGTCGCGAAACGGCCGTCGGGATGCGTCGCCAGCACGAGCCTGACCGCGTAGTCCTGCACGCTCGGCGTGATGCCGACGCGTCGCACGAGTCGCTGCTGTTCGACGATCGCGGGCGCGTCGAGCACCTGCTGGATCGAGGCGTCGTAGCCCGCGGTGGTGCGATCGAGGATCTCGGCGAGATCGGACCGGGACGAATAGCCCACCTGCAGCTTGAAGAAGAAGCGATCGAGCTGGGCTTCCGGCAGCGGGTAGGTGCCTTCCTGCTCGACCGGGTTCTGGGTGGCCATCACGAAGAACGGCTTGTCGAGGATGTGCGTCTCGCCGCCGACGGTGACCGACTTCTCCTGCATCGCTTCGAGCAGCGAGGACTGCGTCTTCGGGGTGGCGCGGTTGATCTCGTCGGCGAGGACGATCTGGGCGAAGATCGGTCCCTTCCGGAACTGGAATTCGCGATTGCCGTCGGCTTCCACCACGATGGTGGTGCCGGTCACGTCCGCGGGCATCAGGTCGGGCGTGAACTGGATCCGATTGAACTGAAGATGCAGCGCCTCGCTCAGCGATCGGATGAGCAGCGTCTTGCCGAGTCCGGGCACGCCCTCGAGCAACGCATGTCCGCCGGCGAAGAGGCAGGTGAGCACGCCGTCGACGATCTCGTCGTGACCGACGACCGCCTTGGCGATCTCCTCGCGGACCCGTCCGTAGTCCTCGGCGAACTTTCGGACGGCGGCGGCGGTGTCTTCGTTCGGGGAGTCCGGCATGGCGATGGAGATCTCCAAAATGAGGCCGACGAGTCGTCTTCGACGACCCGTCGTGCCCCGGGGTGTCCATCACATTATGCCGGAACCGGAGGCCTCAATCGCCTTCTTCGGACTTCTTGGCATCGGTATTTTCGGGAAGGCGTTCGAGAACCTCGTCGGCGAGGCCGTACTCGACCATCTGGGGGGCGGTGAGCCAGTTGTTCCGCTCGCAGTCCGC
>NYVS01000004.1 GCA_002684755.1 Phycisphaerae bacterium | reverse complement strand
GGCGTACGCCGCGTGTCTGCAGCGTTCCGCCCGAAGGGTTTCCCACCCGAGAAGGCAAGGATTCAGCCAGTTCCCGGCTGATTCACGGGTTCGGACGGCTTCCCCCCGTCAGGACGAAAGTTGAAGGAGATTTAAGAGATGAAGATTTCGAATGGAATTGCACTCGCAGTCGCCGTGGCGATGACGCCCGCTGCGGTAGCGGAGATCGACCTCGCTTGGACCGGGAATGGCCCTTTCCAGCTCGTTGATTGGAGCTATGACGCAGCCGTGTCGTGGGACAGCCCAAGCAACCCCAATAAGAATCCTGGGATTCTCGGCCTGTATCAGTTCAATGATGGCCAGTACGAAGGCTACTGCTGGGATCTCGACGCACCGGTCAGCGAGACCCCAACCCCCTACGAGATCTTTACCGCTGCCGACTACAACGAGGAAACCGAGGCACGATTCTCCTTCCTCGCCAGTCTCTACGACCAGTGGTACGAAGAAGTGAAGAACGTTGCGTCGACTGATTTCACCGCGGGTTATCAGATGGGGGCGGCGCTTGCCTTCCTGACGAATGAAATCATGGAAGAGAACTACGACTTCATCCCCGGCACCTTCTACCTCACCGACGTGCAGGCACAGTCCTCGACCGAAACCGGTGCGATCCAGTTCGGCGACTTCAGTCCCGAGGTACAGGTTTACTACGACGCGATGCTCGCCAGCCTCGACTTCGGAACCCAGGAGATGATTGACGGGCTCGTGATCTACGAGAGCGCCGATGGCTTCCAGGACTTTGTGGGCTACGTTCCTGCCCCTTCCGCTCTGGCGCTCCTCGGACTTGCAGGTCTCGCAGGCCGACGACGACGCAACATCTGATCGGAACCCTGAGCTCACTGCAGACACACGAAGCGACCCATGCCACCGGCATGGGTCGCTTGTCTATTTACGCCGTGGTTGACTTCATCGGATGGGACGAATCCCCAATACACTCCAGCTCAGCATCTTGAGAATGAACAAGATCAGATCATCCTCGCCAGTCCCGATGAGTCGCTCTTCCCGAAAGAACGAACCAGATCCCTTTTCGAGGCAGTACGCCTTGCCTGAGACTCCGAGCAACGTCGTTGAATTCGATCCAAGCCGACGCACCGTCACGAAGGCGATCCTCGCAGCCGCCGCGACGCCACTGCTGTGCCCGCTTGTGGAGCCTGCCATCGCGGCCGGATCCAACACCATCCGCCTGGGAATGATCGGATACGGCATCCGCGGAAAGAACCTCCTCGACCAGTTCCTTCGAGCGCCCGGGGTCCGGTTCGTCGGGCTCGCCGAGGTCTGCCCCGCCCGCCGCGACACCGCGATGAAACGAATCGGTGGTGATCGACGGGGCGAGTTCTGCAAGGCCTACGTCGACGGCTTCGACATGCTGGCGAACGCCGACCTCGACGCCGTCGTGGTGACCACCCCGGATCACGCCCACGCCGTCAATGCGATCGAAGCCTGCCGACGAGGGCTGCACGTGTACTGCGAAAAGCCGCTCTCACGCACCATCGAAGAGGGACGGGCGATCGCCGATGCCGCCGCCGGATCGAAGGTCGCCTTCCAGGTCGGGAGCCAGCAGCGATCCGAGTTCGGTCGTCACTTCGTCCGGGCGGCGGAGCTCGTGCGAAATGGATCGATCGGCAGGATCGAGCGGGTCTTCATCGGCGTCGGGGATGCCCCCGTCGACTGCGACCTGCCCGCCGAGCCGCTCCCGGACGACATGACGGCAGCCGACTGGGATCGATGGCTGGGGCCCGCCGCGAACCGCGACTTCAACGCGATCCTCTGCCCGGTGGGGATGCACGGCCATTATCCCCAGTGGCGGAAGTACCGGGAGTTCGCGGGTGGCGGCCTCGCGGACATGGGGGCCCACCACTTCGACATCGCCCAGTGGGCGCTCCGTCGCGNCGCCTCGGGCCCGAGCCGGATCATCCCGCCCGAGGATCCCGCGGCGACCAGAGGCCTGCGACTCGTNTACGACGATGGAATCGAACTCATCCACGACGGCTCGATCGACTGCCGGTTCGAAGGGGAGGCCGGCTGGATCGAAGCCGGTCGCGGCTATCTCCGNGCCTCGGATCCCGCGATCCTCGAGACCGAGGTGGCGGCCGAACATCGACTCCCCCGCCCCGCCGACCACATCACCGACTGGATCGATGCGATCGGCGAGTCCCGTCCGACGATCGCCCCGGCGGAAGCCGGCCATCGAACCGCGACGATCTGCCAGCTCGCCGCGATCGGCTACGAGCTGGGGACTCCGTTGACCTGGGACCCGCAGACCGAACGGTTCACCGGCGATCACGCCGAGGCCGCCAACGCTCGCCGCACCCGACCCGGCCGCGATGCCTGGACCGGTTTCNAGGGCCGCAACGAATCAAGCACGGACGATGCCTGAGCGGCCTTTGAACGTCNNTCGACGCTCCACGACCGGCATCCGGGTGATCGCCCTCATCGGCCTGCTTCTCGCCGCGACATTCGGCCTCGCCAGCCGTCAGCCGCCGCTCGTCGGCTGGCCGGTGATCGGCACCTACGGCGGTGATGCCGCGTGGGCGATGGCCGCCTACGCGGGCTGGCGACTGCTTCGCCCCACCGACGCCCTTCTGGTGACCGCAGGTCTCGCCTTGCTCACCGCCTTCACCGTCGAAATCGCTCAGCTGGTTCGCGTCGACTGGCTCGACACGATCCGGTCGACCCGACTCGGCGCGCTTCTGCTGGGCCGTGGATTCCTCTGGAGCGANNTCGTTGCGTACGCAGGGGGCACGGTCCTCGCGACCGGACNCGACGCGGCAACACGCCGGCTGGCCGGCCTCCGAGACGACTGAAGACCGAGGCNCTGAAGCCCGGTCCCGGATTCGTCAGTCGGAGGCGGCGTTCCACGCGACGATCGGCCGCAGTTCCACCCGGCGGAACTCGATCGCAGCCCCTTCACTCTGCAGACCGATCCGCCCTGGAACCGTCTGGCATCCCGTCGCCTCGTTCTGCACGAGCCCGTTGACNTCGAGCGTGAGGCGATCACGATCAAGTCGGATCCGGTACCGGTTCCATTCGCCGAGCGGATTCTCGTTCGTGTCGTGCGCCTTGACGGTGCGTCGCCCCTTGGTTCGAGCGGGATCCGCGATCATCGGAAAGGCCCCGATGTTCCAGATGTCCCCCGCGTTTCGCGAGTGCAACTGGGCTTCGATCGATCTGGGCCAGACCGTGTCTTCACCGGTCGTTCGAAGGAGGACACCACTGTTTCCCGCGCCGAGCTCGGGATCGAATCGCCACTCCACCACCAGCTCGAAGCTCTCGAACCGGAGATCGGTCTGCAGGTAGCCGACCGGTCCGCCGTTGCAGACCAGGATCCCGTCACGCACCGACCACGCCTTCGCCGCGTCCCGCGACCCGTCTCCGAAGTACGCGTTCCAGCCGGCGAGATCGGTGCCGTTGAACAGCTTCATGACCGGGCCGAACACCGGCTCGAGACCGTCCACCGCCGACGCCGGCGGCGCCGGCCGCGTCCGCGATTCGGAGGCGCCGAAGAGAAGTTCGCCCGCCAGCAGCAGGGATGCGAAGACGATGAACGGGACGACGAGGTGGTGTCTCATGCCGCGAGGATACCGACCGGTCGAGCGGTTCGTCGCGCAAAGAAGACCGCCCGGTCGCCGAAGCGTGCCGGGCGGCCTGGGTTTCAGGGATGCTCGAGGCTCAGCAGTCTTCGCCCCACTTCGCGAGGAGAAGCCCGAGGTCGGCACCGTTGGTGGTGCCGTCGTCGTTGATGTCGGCGTTGCCGGTGCCCCAGGCCGCGAGCAGAAGCCCGAGGTCCGCCCCGTCGACGCCACCGTCGTCATTGAGATCCTCGGCACAGCCGCCGCCGATGGGCTCGCAGGCGACCAGCAGCACGCCGGTGCCNTCGTCNCCCTCGTCCGGNGATCCGACCTGGATGCGGAAGGACTGTCCCGCGATCGCGAGGAACGTCACGCTCGCGTCGTCTCCACAGACATCGTCGGCACAGGCGATCGGGCTTGCGCCGGGCTCCGGACACAAGCCGCCATAGACCGCGAGTCGGGAATCGAATGCNGCGTTGCAGGTCGCGATCGTCGCGAAACCGGTGCACGGTGCCGTCCACTCGAACCAGACGTCCGCGTAGATGTCGGGCCCACCGGAGTCGGAGCAGGAGAGCGGGAGGCCCGCCCCGGATTCCGACGCATCGACCGTCGTGAACGACGTCCCGCCGTTGTCGACGCTGGTCGCGTCCAGGCAGAGATCATTGACCGGGGGATCGATGATCTCNCCGAAGTCGACGTCGAGCGTGAAGAGGCCCGCTTCGTTGCCGGGACTTCCGACCTGAACGATCAGCTGCTGGCCCGCCGACACCACGGTCTCGACGATCGGGCCGTTTCCGCAGTCGTTGTCACTGCAGGCGAGCAGCAGTCCTCCGGATTCCGGGCAGGCGTCACCGGGCCACACGTTCATCCGGGCGTTGAAGGTGGCATCACAGANCGAAAGGGTGAGGATGCCGTTGCCCGGCGCCTCGT
The DNA here is from genome assembly GCA_002684755.1 of Phycisphaerae bacterium. The sequence continues at coordinate 3,015 of NYVS01000004.1, read as the reverse complement.
AGGTGAACCAGACGTCGTTCCGCACCGCGACGCCGGAGACGTCGCTGCAGGACGGCTCCGCGATCACGCCGGAGTAGGTCGCACCGAAGCTGGTGGCTTCGTTCGGACCCGCCACGAGGGCGATGGCCACGTCGCATTCGTCGTTCTCGGCCGGCCCGCTTCCGGTGCAGTCGGTGCAGGGGAGCTGCACCCGATAGTGCTCGAGGATGCAACGCATGCGAAGATGCTGCTCGTACGTGAACTGGTTGAAGCACGAGTCCACCGAGTAGTCCATGTAGTTCCGCTGGTTCTGGTGGGACTGGCCGCATTCGCTGCTGGAGCTGCAGTTGCTGGTCGGGTTCTGCTGCGGCAGGGTGTCGCAGATCAGGTCGCCGTTGTTGTTGCAGTTGCTCTGGCTCGAGCAACCACCCGANAAGGTGTGTTCCAGTCCGAGGTAGTGGCCGACCTCGTGGGTGAGCGTCCGTCCGCCGTCGAAGGGCGCCGACGTCGCGCAGTTNCCGACCGCCGAGTAGAGGATCACGACCCGGTCCTGGTTCTGNCCGTCGATGTTCGAACAGCCGAGCGCCGGGACGTANCCCAGGTTCCCNCTCGCGGTGTTGGTGTAGACGTTCATGTATTGACTGGTATCCCACGCAAGGGAGTTCCAGTAGGAGCCGTTGTCGTTGAACCAGTTCGTGTTGTCCGAATACGTGATGCCGTTGCTTGGATTTCCCGACGGATCCTCGGTGGCGAGGACGAACTCGATGCGGGCGTTCACGCCGCCGGCGCCAGGCGAACCCGGGATGGCGTTGAAGTCCTCGTTGAGCGTCTCGACCTGGTTCCGGATGCACGCCTCGGAGATGTTCCCCTGCGTGCCGGCGTTGTTTCGAATGACGTGGAACACGACGGGAATGACNTAGGTCAGGCCCGAGTCGGCGTCGTAGACGGGATCCGGGTCGGTCGCGTTGCAACTGCAGTCNCTGGGCGTNCCNGCGCCCGCGACNCCTCCNGGNTCNTCNTCNANCGGNGGNCCGGCGATGCGGTCGTCGACCGCGGGAAGGCCGCAGCGCTTGCCGTTTCGCACGAAGGTCTCGGACCCGAGATACTCCTCGATGTCGCGGAAGACCGATCGACCGGTCGCGTCGTTGACCACCACGGTGCCGTCGTCGTGCACCCAGAAGGGCATCGGCTTCGCCGGCCCGACCTTGGTATTGCCACGAGACTGGGCGAGTGCGGTTCCGGCGACGGCGAGGGTGGCCGCTGCAACGAGGGCGAAGCGGGAGTGGGGACGCATCTGGGGCTCCTGGAGGCTTGTTGGCGCGACGCGGCAGCGTCGAGTGAGATCCGAACGGCCTCTTCCGCCCTTCGAGTCGAACAAACGTGTATTGAAGTTCGCGGCAGACCTCATGAAGTGCCGCAAAAACGTCAAATTTCGACGGTAAGGATCGAAATTCTCCGCCCGATTCATGTTTCAGGACATGGCCGACGACTCGGTGGACGCAGCGGGCCGCCCGCNANGAAGTCCGATAAACANAGANCGAGCCATCACNTCGCCCAAGTTTCACTGTCCGGATCGGTACGCCGAGCGTATTCTGAGGGTCATGTCCGAGGTCAATCGAATACACGCCGTCGTGGTCGCGAGCATCCTCGCACCGCCTCTTCTCCTCGGATTCGCCTCCGAGGACGCCCCGTCGCCGGCCAACCCGACCAATGCGTCGGGCCNGGACGATGCCCTTCGATACGGCCGTGACATCCGCCCGATCCTCTCGGACCGGTGTTTTCTCTGCCACGGTCCGGATGCGGCGACCCAGATGGCGGACCTCCGACTCGACTCCTTCGCCGATGCGACCCGGGAACTCGACGGCCTCGCGGCGATCGTCCCCGGTGATCCCGAAGCCTCGCTTCTCTTCGAGCGGATCACCACCGACGATCCACACGACGTCATGCCNCCGCCGAAGAGCGGAAAGCGGGCGATCTCCGATGATGAAATCGATCTGATTCGTCGCTGGATCGAACAGGGCGCCGAATACGAGGCGCACTGGGCGTTCGAACCCCTGCTCGCCCCCGCCGTGCCGGCCGGCATCGACGACGACTGGAGCCGGAANGAGATCGACCGGTTCATCAACCGTCGGCTGGTGCGTGCCGGCATGACGCCCGCCGCGGAGGCCGATCGCGAGACACTCGCTCGACGCCTCTTTCTCGACGTCACCGGCCTTCCGCCGACACCCGACGAGCTCGACGCGTTTCTCGCGGACCGAGCCCCCGACGCCTACGAACGCCTCGTCGATCGCGTGCTCACCATGGAGCCGTACCGAACCCGCCTCGCCGAGCGGCTGGCGACCCCCTGGCTCGATCTCGCCCGCTACGCGGACACCAGCGGCATCCACATGGATGCAGGCCGTCAGATCTGGCCCTATCGCGACTGGGTCCTCGAGGCCTTCCGCTCGAACATGCCCTTCGACCGGTTCACCGTCGAGCAGCTCGCCGGCGACCTCCTCCCGGAACCGACCATCGACCAGTTGATCGCGAGCGGGTTCCACCGGAACCACGTGACCAGCGACGAAGGCGGTGCGATCGCCGACGAATACCTGCTCGAGTACGCGGTGGACCGGGTCGAGACGACCGGTGCGGTGTGGCTCGGACTCACCGTCGGTTGCGCCCGTTGCCACGATCACAAGTTCGATCCCATCTCGCAGCAGGACTTCTACAACCTCATCGCGTTCTTCAACAACGTGGAGCAACCGGGGATCTACACCCAGGTCCCCGACTCGAACCGCGCCTTCGAACCGTCCCTCGAGATTCCGCGTGACGACGACGCTCGACGCATCGCCGAGATCGCCGCGAAGATCATCGCGCTCGAAACGGAACGATCCGCGCCGACGCCGGAGGAACAGGCCGCCGTCGACGACTATCTCGCCGGCCTCGGTTCCGGAGGTGGTTTCGGATGGACGGCCGCCGCGCCGATCGCCGCGGACAGCCGCGACGGCGCGACGATGGAGATTCTCGACGACGGAAGCGTGCTCGCCACGGGCGCCA
>NYVS01000022.1 GCA_002684755.1 Phycisphaerae bacterium | reverse complement strand
GTATTGAAGCTCACCACGATGATGGAGACATCCGGGCGCTCCGGACGATTCTCGGCTGCGATGGATCCGAAAGTGCTCATCGCATCAGTGTAGTGTTCGCACGTTCCACCAGATCCGCGACGCAGCACTCGTTCAACCCCGCACAACAAAGCGGCCGACCTCGCACCACGAGATCGACAGGCCGCTTGCATCGCACGTCCCGAGAACTACGAATGATTCCACCGCTCAAGTGCTCAGCCGCGAATCACGCGCTTCCGAAGTAGCCACGCGACGGCCAAGCCCGAGGCCGCCCCGATCATCGGTGCTGGTAGTGGAACAAGAATCGGCGCCTGAGTCCCGTTGGAAGGGGCCGACTGAAGGCTGGAAGGAGCCACCGAGAGTTCAGTGGCGACCTCCTGCGATGGTCGCCAGGCGGATGAACGATCTCCTTCAACATCAGCCATCTGCCCTTGCGGACCTCCATCCGCAAGGCCGGTACTCGCGGACAGAAGAAGTCCGAGGATCAAGAAAACGAGTGACATCTGGACCAGCCAGCCTGAATCAGACGCTCGCCATTCCCTACAAGTTCCACTGAGTAGATTCATGACATTCATCTCTCTCAAGGACCACCCATCTCTCACTAAGTCTAATCCTAACCTATCCATCTTCAAGCCGCTCGTCATATTTCTCTGAAGAAACGGTCGGAGTGGGAGGGTACAGATGAACTAGCGCTAAACCAACCGCTTGTTGTCTAAGATCGCCGATTCTCAGACGATTTTACTGTTCCAAAAAATTTTTATCGCCCCTCTACCGGTCAGTGAACCCAGACGCGATACGAATTCGACGTAAGCCCCACCAACGCCGTGATCGTCTTGCCCGAATAACAACCGTGCCATATTGGCCCTTGGTTGATATTTGTAATTATTTGACTCCAAGACTATCAAACGTTTGCATGGAGTAGACGACGCGGCAGCAGAGCCGGGGAAGGGCCGGATGCCCCTCTGGGAGCTTTCTTCAGCCTCGTCAAACCCCCCTGAGCAGACCTGTGAGCCTCGCTGTGAGCACTTTGCTCACCCGGGCGAGGTTCCGCTGGAACGCCTCGGCTTCCGGCTCCGGATGATCAACGAGATCCGTGATCGCCTTCACCGCCAGGAAAGGGATCCCGAGGTCTCTCGACAGCCCCGCGATCGCAGAGGCTTCCATTTCCTTGCAGGCGACGTTCTCAGCGGCGAAAAGAGCTTCCTCTTCGGATGTCGGTGAGAACGAATCTCCGGTGGAGACGACGCCGATGGAAGCCTCGAGTCCTGCCAAAATCCCGCTTGCCACCGCGACCGCCGGAATCCTCCCAACCCCGAACTCGTCGAACTTCGGCAGCGGTATTCGTCGGTCGTGGAAGAGGAAATCACCTCCACCCACGTAGATGTCGCCCACAGAGGCGCCCGCTCGCTGAAATCCACCGCAGGTTCCCGCGTTCACCAGCAGATCGGGCTTGAACCGGCGACAGAGCAGGTAAGCCGTCAGCGTCGCNGGNACGGTTCCGATTCGGTCGCAACGGTGNATCGGATCCTCCCCCGCGAACNCGATTGCGACGTCGAGATCCTGCTTCGAGGCCTTCCCGTCACCTCTCCTCACCGAACCTCGGTACCAGACCGCTGGGAGATCCGGNTCGAGGGGCTCCTGAAGCTCGAGGCCAAGCCGCTCGACCAANCCCATCCCTTCCGCNCGCATGGCGAAGTAGATCGCGACTCGATCGGGGTTNTCGGGCAANTCAGNCGGGGTATTCATCATCAGGCTCCAGATCTCGGACTCTAGCGGATGGTCGCTCGAAACCTNNNGNGCNNNNCAGNCNGGTCNATGAAATCTCCGGATCNGCGAAGCGTTCGGCCTACACTTCTGTGGGACTCGTTCTGAACGTCCCAACCGACCCTCCTGCGGAAATCGACATTGCCGAGGAACCCCCGAGCGACGCGGCACCCCCACTTTCTCATCCGGTCTGCGACGCTCATCGCGCCGGTCGCCCTGGCGCTCCTCAGCCATGGTGTCGAAGCCGCCCCCCTTGCGGCGGGTGACGACGAGCGACCGGATCTCCGCGTGGTCGAGGCACGAACGGCCGGCGTCGTGGACGACTGCGTCGACGCCACCGTGAGGCTCGAGTTTCGAGGTCGGATGGCGTCGTCTGGAAGCGGTGTGATCATCGATTCGAACGGCCTGGTCCTGACGGCCGGTCACGTCGGCAGCCGGCCCGGCCGCCGCGTGGAAGTCCTGCTTCCGGACGGACGTTCGTTTCGNGGCGAGACGCTNGGNCAGATCTTCAATGATGACGTCGACCTCGGACTGATCCGACTGGAACCGCTTCCGGAAGGCGAGCCGTTCCCATCCGTCTCCCTGGCCGCGGAGGACTCCATCGAACGAGGCGAGTGGGTGGTCACCCTCGGATACGCCGCGGGCATCTCCGCGAGCATGGACACGCAGCCCGCCGCTCGGCTCGGTCGCGTGATCGGCGTCGACGGTGGCGAGCTCGCCGTCGACAGTCCGTTCGACGCCGGCGATTCCGGAGGACCGGTGTTCGACCTCGAAGGCCGTCTCGTCGGCATCGTCAGTCGCTGCGGNCATGAGGCATGGCAGAACATCGCGACCGGCGTGGACGCGATTCATGCCTTCCTGCCGCATCTGGAAGCCGACACGCTCGATGACATCGATGCCGAAGCGTGGTCCGGCAACGGCGCNCGACGCGGCGCGCGACGCACGAAACGAGACCCGCGACTTCTGGACGACATCGCCGCGACCACCGGATCCACGCCGGGATTCACGGCTGAANTTCGNTACGANGATCGANTGGTCGGAATGGGCACGATCGTCGGGCCGGACCGCATCGTCGCGAAGGCGTCGTTGCTCGCACGCCAATCGAAAGAGGCGATCGCGGTCTACGAGNATCCCGTCGATGGTCGTCGGATGGCCGTTCCCGTCACCCCGCTCGCCATCGATCCGGAACTCGACCTCGTCCTGCTCGACGCCCCGGGTGTCACCGGCCCGGATCGCCGTCCCGAACTCCGGTCCGATCCGGTCGAAGCCGGGACCATGCTCGTGGTGCTNGATGACGATGGCGANCCGACGGACTTCGGCATCGTCGCCCGTGATCGCGACGTGCTTCGAGTCGAAGACGCCTCCGAGGATCGGCCGTTCATCGGCATCGCCTATTCGGTGGAGCGTGACGGGTCGGGCGTCAGGATCACCAGAGTGGTTCCGAGTTCCAGCGCTGCCGGTGCNGGCCTTCGAGTCGGTGACGTCCTCGGCAGCCTCGACGGCCGACCACTCCGGTCCCGCCGGACGCTGGCCGGGGAGTTGAACGAGCGGGCCATCGGCGATCAGGTCCGGTTCGAGGTNGATCGTGACGGAGACGCACGCGAGATCGAGATGGAACTCGGCATCCGTCCCGGCGCCAGCACCTACGGACTCCCCACGAACACCACCACGGGNACCAGCCGGCTTCGAGGCGGATTCGGCGAGGTCCATCTTCTCGATGCCGACATCCCGCCGCATCAGATCGGTTCGCCGGTCGTGGACCTGGAAGGCCGTCTCGTCGGATGGACCGTCGCGAGACGGACCAGGACCTCCGTCGTCGTGGTTCCCTGGACCCGGCTCATGGACCGGATCGATCGACTGGAACCCGACCGGGACGAGGCCGCCCGAAGGCTCTGCGCCTACCGGGTCGGCGTGACCGAGTCGTCCGACGGCACGATCGAACTCAGTGCCAGTGATGCATTCCCGATCGGTGACGCCATTCGTCGGGAGCGTTTCGCNCCCGATGGCGGGACGACCTGGGGCTCGTGGTCGGATGTCGACGACGGTCTCGAGTGGTCCATCCGAGTCGATCGACCGGGACGTTTCCGCGTCATGATCGACCAGGCGTGCCCCCGAAGAGACGCTGGAACGCCGATCCGATTCAGCGTCGGTGATTCGGCCGTCGACGCTCGAACCGAGGCGACCGACGGCTGGACCCAGTTCGGGTCGTTTTCACTGGGCGAGATCGAGATCACCGAGACCGGTGACGTGGTCGCACGGTTGCTTCCGCTCGCGTCCCCGCGGAACGCCGTCATGAAATTCGCCGGGATCACCCTTCTTCGGCTCGAAGATCTCGAGCCGGCGGAAGANGAGGCGATGCTCATGACCCCGCTTCGCGAGTCACGTCCATGACGACGGACCTCACGACGGAAGGACGGATCTTCGTCACCGCAGACACCCACTTCGGCCAGTCCGATGCATGCCTTCGATACGACCGCCCCTTCACGGACACCGCCGCGATGGAGTCCGCGATCATCGAACGCTGCAACGCGGCCGTCGGGCCGGGNGATCTGCTGGTCCATCTCGGCGACTTCGTCGGTGACTGCGGCGGGACTCGGGCGAAAGCCGGAGTCGCGGCCCGGATCCGGGAACGGTTGCACGCCGGCCGGATCATCCTCGTCCGCGGAAATCACGATCCGGACCGACGGAAGTTCCGGGAGATCTTCGACGAGGTCCACGACCTGCTCGACGTGAAGCTCGATGGGTCGGCAAGGCGNGTCTTCTGCAGTCANTACCCCATGCGGAGCTGGCGCGGTGGACGCCACGGCTCGCTCCACCTCTACGGACACACGCACGGACGGCTCGAGGAGATCGGTCGGTCGACGGACGTCGGCGTCGACTGCTGGGACTTCCGACCGGTGCTGTTCGAGGATCTCGTCGGCATGCTGTCCGCCCGGGAGATTCTCGCGTTCCCGCTCCGCCGCCTCCAGCGGCAACCGGGCCGGGCGGGGTTCTCGGAATGAGTGGACGCCGCTGACGGCGTCGCGAAACTTTTTCGCGCAGAACACCGGTCAAGGTTCGTTGATTTCGGAGTCATCCCTCTAGAATCGGCACATCCTCACTTGATGGAGTCCGACCCGGATCCCGGACGTCTTGAAGATCATGAAGAACCGAAGACCTGACGCCTGTTCGGCCACGATGACCATGTTGCTCACGGCGTCCGTCGCCGCCCTGTCGACCGGCGGTCTCGAAAGCACCGCCTTCGCCCAGCACGAGGACATCGTCCGTCGATCCGCGTTCTTCGAATCGGAAGCCTGGCCGATCATCGAACGCGAGTGCCTGCCGTGTCATGGGTCGGACGGCCGTCCGAAGGGCGGCCTACGACTCGATTCTCGACCGGCCATGGTCAAAGGCGGCGACCGGGGGCCGGCATTCGATGAAGCGAACCCCGAATCGAGCCTGCTGCTCCGAATGATCTCCTGGGAGCACGAGGACTACCAGATGCCACCCACGGGGCGCCTCTCCGACGACGACCTCGCGATTCTGAACGAGTGGGTGCTCGAAGGCGCGACGTGGGCGGATGGCGTCGGTGCGGATCCCGCGGATGCAGATGCCGACGACGACATTCCGGTGGGTGGCGACTGGTGGGCGTGGCAGCCGCTCGTTCGCCCGGAGGTTCCCGCCGTCGAAGAATCATCCTGGGTTCGCAATCCCGTCGACGCGTTCGTGCTCGCCGGACTCGAAGCGTCGAATCTGTCACCCGCCCCCGAAGCGGATCGACACACCCTCGTCCGCCGCGTCGCCCTCGACCTGACCGGTCTCCCCCCGACCCCGGCCGAAATCGCGGCGTTCCTCGACGACGATGCGCCAGGTGCCTACGAACGCATGGTCGATCGATTTCTCGAATCGTCGCAGCATGGCGTCAAGTGGGCGAGACACTGGCTCGACGCGGTCCGCTATGCCGACACCGACGGCTACGAGCGAGACCGGGTCAAGCCCGCCGCCTGGCGATATCGCGACTGGGTCGTGGACGCGATCAACGAAGACCTCCCCTGGAACCGATTCCTGGTCGAGCAGCTCGCCGGCGACGAACTCCCGGATCGCGATCTCTCCACCCTCACCGCGACGGGGTTCTATCGGCTGGGAATCTGGGATGACGAACCCACCGACGTGGAACTCGCGAAGAATGACGACCTCGATTCCATCATCGACGTGGTGAGCCGCGGGATGATGGGCATGTCGGTGGCCTGCGCCCGGTGCCACGAGCACAAGCGTGATCCGATCCTCCAGGGCGACTACTACCGACTCGCCGCCATCTTCCGCGACCTCGCGCCGTACAAGGAGCGGATGGGCAACGCGATCGACGCGAAGAACGTGACCCGTCAGGTGCCCGAACATTTCGGTGCGGAGGGTGAAGCGAAATTCACCGACGGTCGACGCCGGTACGAAGCGGAACGCGCGAGCATGCTCGAAGCACTCCGAGCCCACGTCGACACCGTCGTCGCCCCCGACGGCTCGGATCCGCGCGACGTCGGCCTCGTCGCCCACTATCCGATGGACGACGCCGAACTGGGCGTGCTCCGGGATTCGACCGGGAACCACC
>NYVS01000021.1:2050-29563 GCA_002684755.1 Phycisphaerae bacterium | reverse complement strand
CCGGTGATGACGATGAGGCCGCGATCGCGCACGCCGGTGTCGTCGAGGAGGAGCTCGGCGGTGGTCGGGGGCAGGGGGGCGACCGGGCCCGCACCGATGCCGCCGACCGTCGCCGGTTGGGTGTCCTCGGCCGGTGCGTCGGACGCCGTGGCGGACGTCGCTTCGGATTCCTTCGTCGCCGTAGACCCTCGGCGCAGCCGCGGCATCGAAGCCACGACGACCGCTTCACCGGGTTCGAGCGTGCACTCGATTCCACGGCACAGCGGAATCCCGCGGAGGTCGCCGAGTCGTCGAGCCGACATCGGATCGATCGAGGACTCGACGAGGTAGGGCGTCAGTTCGACGTGGATCGCGGCGTCGTCGACGGTGGGAATCGAGTACCCCCGCGCCGCGAGTGCGACGGTGCGGTCGTCCATCCTGCGGGCTCGCCCGTCGAGCAGCATCACCGTCCCGCGGCCGAGGCGACGGCTGGCGAGGTTCCGCCATCCGATCGCTTCACCGTGCCAGGTCCTTCCCCGGTAGGCGTCCGCGCCCAGCGTGCGCTGGAGCAGCTCGAGTTCCTCCGGCCCGACGACGAGAATGCGGAAGCCGTTCCGTTGCATCGCTTCGGTGCCCGGGACCGATTCCGCATCGTCGGACTCGACGGCGGCAAGAATCGCGTCGAGCGGCGGGGCCGTGTCCGGAAGGCTCCAGCGATCGACGACCAGGCCGGGACGGGGATCCTCGACGGCATACGTCGAGCCCGCGGAGGCCAGGGAGTCGGTCGCCCCGACGGGATCGGGATCGCCTGAGCAGGCCGCGAGCGACAACGTCGAGCCGAGGATGATCGCCGAAACGGCCGATCGGAGACTCATACGGACGCGGCCGCCGGTTTCGGGTCGAGATCGTTGACCGCGTCGATCAGCTGCCGGAGGACACCGAAGTCCCGCCGCTTCGACGCGAAATGAAGCCTCGGGAGATCGAGGTGTTCCTCCTCGCCGTCGAGCGGACCGCCGGTCCGCAAGGCGCCGTCCTTCGCGAGCATGCCGAATCGCTCCTCGAGCCCGGCCCGCTCGGGCTCGGTGATGCGACGCTTCAGCCGGATCACGAACTCGTCGCGGACGTAGCGGCAGGAGTGGTAGACGCGATAGAACCGGAGGACCCGATCGCGGGCGTCCGCGGGATCGGATGCGACCTCGAGCAGCGACATGTCCGCTGGACTGAGCCAGCCGTTGTCGAGCAGTTCCTCGCGGATGAAGTCCACCCAGCGTCGCCAGTAGGAACCGCCCTCGCCCTCGAGCAGGATGATCGGCATCGGATACGACTTCCCCGTCTGGATCAGGGTCAGCGCCTCGAAGAGCTCGTCCATGGTTCCGAACCCGCCGGGGAGCGCGGCGATCGCGTCCGAGTGGGTGAGGAACATCACCTTGCGGGTGAAGAAGTACTGGAAGTTGATCAGCTTCGGATCGGCGGCGATCACCTCGTTCGCGGTGGTCTCGAAGGGGAGCCGGATCCGGAGGCCGAAGCTCGACTCGTGTCCGGGACCTTCGTGACCGGCTTTCATGATGCCGTCGCCCGCGCCGGTGATCGACATCCAGTCGACCTCGCCCATGAGCCTGCCGAACTCCCGGGCCGCGATGTAGTCGGGATGATCCTCGGGTGTCCGCGCGGAACCGAAGATCGAGATCTTCCGACGCAGGATCCAGGGTCGGAACACGCGGTAGGAATATCGCAGCTCCTTGAGCGCCGAATTGATCAGTTTCAATTCGCCGGTGTGGGAGTCGTCGCGGCCGAGTCGGAGGCTCGTGGCGATCATCTGCTCGATGAGCGAGCGACGTCGACCATTCGGAAGTTCGGAATACCGGGCGGCGAGGTCGCGGATCGCCTCGTCGCGGGCATGGGAGTCGGGATGGGGCTTTCGGCCTTCGGTCACGGCGCGGATTCCTCGGTGGGGGCGTTCGTCTCGTCGGGCGAGACGTCGGAAGTATCTTTCATCGGCTCGATGTCGGGGGGCGGCAACACCATCGGGAGGGGGGTCACCGAAATTTCCGGTTCGCCCGGCGTGCCGCCGACGTCGATCACGGCCAAGGTCCCGGAAACGGCGGAAACAAGGTCGCTGAGCCCCGGCAGGGTTCCCCGGGGCACGAGTCGGACCGACCATTGCCAGTCGTCGAGACGGAGCCGGCCGTCGCCCGCGAGCACGAGGGCGTCGGATTCGAGGGTGACGTCGTCGAGCAGCACCTCGCCGCCATCGATCCAGAGATCCGCTCGGGCCGTCGCGAGATCCTCGGCGATCGGTGGCATCAACTGGCCGAGTTGCAGCAGGGCCACCGATCCACCGTCCGCGAGACGAGCGTCCTGCACGAGGATCCGGCCGCTTCCGATCCGACTCTCCGGGGCGTCCATGAGACCCTCCAGATCGAGCCTCGCCGAGATTCGCCCGGGGAGTGGGCCTGCGGGTGGGCCCGGTTCGTCGACGTCGCGGGCGACGACCGCGAGATCGGCGTCGTGGAGTTGAAGTCCGAGCCGGTAGGCATCGCCCTCGAGATCGAAGCGGAACCGGCCCCGTACGAGCCCGCCGCCGATCGAGGCTTCGGTGATGTCGACGAGGACGCCGTCCGCCGCATCCCGCTCGCTCGCGGGGTCGAAGGTGCCGAGGAGCGCCACGCCGTCGACCGGTCGTCCTTCGACCAGCATGCTCGCGATGCGGGCGTCGAGGTCGAACTCCGTGGCGTGTCCGCGTTCGGCGACGAGGCCGAGACGCATCACGCCCGCGATCTTCGTGAGTCCCACGTCACCGACGAGCCCGTCGCCGTCGACGAACCGCATCGCGCCGGACGCCCGGTAGTGCACGGGATCATCGTCCGTGGACCCGGTGGCGTCGGAACCCTCATTCGCGTCGCTTCCGTACACCGCCTCGATGTCGCCGCTGACCCGGATCGCGCCGGTGGTCAACATCGACGGTCCCACGATGCTGGAGAACGGGGGGGTCAGGAATCCGATCTCGGGCACGCGGCTGTCCGGGGCATCGAGGCGGAATTCACCCTTGATCTTCGGTGCTTCGAAATCCGTGATGCCGAAGGTGAAGCGACAGGTGGTGTCGCGATCGCCGATCAGCTCGAGCGGGCCGATCCGGACCTGGTCGTCCTCGATGCCGACCACGCCACCGCGCCGAACCACGCCGCCGCCGCGCGTCTCCTCCGCACCGGGCGTCGCCTGGATCGTGAAGGTGGACGGCTGGAGTTCGGCCTGCACCGAACGGTCGCGACCGCTCGCGATCGAGAATCGGCCCTCGAATTCTCCTTCGGGGCGACGTTCCCGCCACCAGTCGGCGAAGCCCTCGCCGACCGCGAGGCGGAAGATCTCGTCGAGGGCCGGCGACTCGAACCGTCCCACCTCGACGAGTCCCTCGAGGTCGTGGTCGCCCGATTCCGGTGAAAGGCCGTATCCGCCGCCCAGCCGGATCGAGCCATCGACCACGCCGTTCGTGGAGGATCGCATCGCGATGTCGTCGACGAGGATCACGTCGTCGCGGAAGCGAAGCCCGCCTCGGTCGAATTCGATGGAGGTGCGGCCGACTTCGGTGTCGATCGCGACGTTCCGCGGGCTCGCGTCGACCTTGATCGTCGAGACCCCTTCGGTCTCCAACCAGTCGATCCGGGCGTCGTACCTGCCCTCCGGTCGCCAGCGACTCCAGAGGCGTCTCGCCCGTGGGATCGAGGGATCGGGAATGAAATCGAGGAGATAGTCCTCGATGGCGAGTTTCTGCAGCCGGGCGTTTCCGGTGCCGAGTCGATCTTCGATCTCGTACCGACCGTTCGCGATGACGGTCCCCGTTCCGCGGCGCCCGTTGAAGGACCGGAGTTCCACGAGTTCGTCGGTCACGGACAGCACGGCGCTCACGTCGTCCAGTTCGAAGCCGCGCGGCCAGATCAGGTCGGCGTCCGGGGCGTCTCCATCGGTGTTCCGTCCGGGGCTGGCGCTGCCGTCGTCGAGCAGGATCGTGAAGTCGATGAAGGTGGAGCCGGTCTCGGTCGATCCGATTCGCCCGTGGTAGTCGAGGTCGCCTTCCAGTCCCATGTCGATGATGGGTTCGACGGCTTCCGATCGGCGTTCGCCGGGCCAGCCCGGAATCTCGTCCGCGGTCCGGCCATCGTCGACCCGGGGCGGGATGGAGGCGAGCAGGGTGGGATTCAGCGGATCGTTGGTGACCGTGAGTTCGAGGTCCGGGAGGACGTCCCGGCTTCCGCGTCCGTCCCTCGGCAGATCGATTCGACCGCTGAGACGCCCGCGTCCGCCGGCAGGCGTGGTGAGCGAGAGTCCGGGCGGCTCGAGAACGACCGCGAGGTCCTCGAGCCGGATCGCACCGTCGGACACATGGAGTGGGTACGGGAATCGATTGAAGATCGCACCGACGTCTTCGAGCCGGATGTCGCCTTCGACCGCCACGGGAATCCCGACCCCGCGCGGTCGATGGACCCGGAGCCGCATCCGACCGTGACCGCCGAGCGCGAACGGGCCGTCGGCGATGATCGTCTCGCAGCGATCGATCCGCTGATCGAGGCGGTCGACCTCTTCAAGGTCGTCTCGATCGAGGGCTTCGAAGCGGAGCGCCTTCGCCTCGGCGAGTGAAGCCCGCATCACGTCGATTCGTTCCTCGTCGACCAGAAGTCCGGCCGCCTGGAGGCGTTCGAACGCGGTCTGGTCGAAGAGCGTCCGGAGTCCGCGTTCGGTGGAATCCGGGAGGGCGTCGAGCAGGTGCTCGTCGAGGCCGATCCGATCCGACTGGAGCACGAGATCGACCGCGGCATCGTCGCCGGTTCCGAGGATCTCACCGGTCAGACGAAGCCGCCCGTCGTCGGGGCCGCGGCCGCTGAGGGAGACGATGCGGATCCGTTCGTCCTCGACGGTGAGTTGCGCGTCGACGTCCTTCAGCGGATAGAGGAACTTCTCGTACATGCCGCGCCCACCCGTGAGCCAGAGATCGGCGCTGGCGACGATCGAGTCGTCCCGGCTGATCGGCGTGCCCGGCTCGAGGGATCCCCGTGCGACCGTGGCGGTCGCGGTCAGGTTCCAGGCCTGCGCGGTGAGCAGCTCCAACGCCTCGGCGACGGGTCTCGGAAGATCCGCGACCGTGCGGCCGTCGTCGTCGGATTTGAAGTCGCGGAGCGACACGTCGATTCGAAACGGCGCCTCTTCGAGAAGTCTCATTCCCCAGGATGCGATCGGCTGGTCCGTCGTGGCTGCCTCCGCCGACTCGAGCCGGACCCGGATCTCGGTGCTGAGATCGACCGGGACGATGGCTTCGTCTCCACCACTCGCCACCACGCGACCGCGATTTCCCCGGACCAGGAGATTTCGTCCATCGAGATCGATCCGACCCGAATCCAGGGTGACCCGCGGGAGCGGTGGGTTCTCATCGAGGATCCGGCCGTCCGCGAACCGAACCCACTCCGATTCCAGGTCGAGGCCCGGCGGAAGCGTGAGTGCGAGGTTCTCCACCTCGAGGGTCGCGGTCGGATCCTCCCCCGGCCGCCAGCCGACCGTCGCGGTGCGCAGCACGCCGTCGAGATCGAGTTCGGAGACGAAGGCGCGGGCCGACGCGGAGAGGGCGAGATCGACGCCGAGTTGAAGATCCACGTCGTCGATCCTGAATTCGACGCCTCCGGTCTTCTCGTCGAGATGCCCCTTGGCGAGCGCCGTGGTCCGACCGTCCTCGATCGCCGCCAGCGTGAACGCCATTCGAGGATCGGCATCGTCGGGCGGATCGAGGATCGCGTTGAAGGCCGAGGTTCCGACGACCTCGTAGTTGGCGGACTCGGCGTCATCGGTCTCGAAGCCGCTTTCGATCTCGAGCCGCGCGATCTCGATCGTTCCAAGGCCGAGGCCACGGACCGTGCGGTCCTCGTCCCGGTCGTCCTCCTCCTCGTCCTCGTCGTCGGTCTTCGGCGGTTCGAGCGACATGACGTTGATCTCGGCGGCGTCGTTCGCCCGTTCCGCGATCCGTACCAGCACCCGGTCGGCGTGGATCGATTCGAATTCGAGCGTGCCCGACAGCAACGGCAGCAGTCGGACCGACGCCGACAGATCGTCGATTCGCAGGACCTGGGCCGCATCACCCTTCCAGCCCGGCGCGTCGAGGGCGATGCTGCCGATCCGCACGTGCCGAAGACCTTCGACGTCGAGATTCTCGACCGTGACCTCGGCGCCGGTTCGACGATGGAGTTCGTCCTCGAGCAGCAGCGTGATGAGCGAGTTGCGAAGGAACGCGAGGCCGACCAGCACCACCGCGAAGGCGATCACCAGCCGCGCGAAACGCCGCCGCCAGGGACGGGGGGTTCGGGGTCGAGCTGTGGTCGCGGCGTTGGCCATGGTCTGAGTACGGTCCATTCGGTCCCCGGGATCGATCCCGGAGGAAATCCGGCTCCGAGCGGGGCCGGAACTGGTTTCGTCATTCTAATTCGATCCCGGCCCGCCGATCGGGATGCGGCCCATACACTTCGGCAATGACGCCTCCGAATCCTGATCCGGCTGAAATGGCCAACTCCGCGGGCATGCTTCTGTTCCTGCTGGTGGTGGTCGTGGTGGTCCTCCTCATTCCGCTCCTGGCGGCCCTCCGGATCCGAGGACGGAGAAAGACCGAGGGTTCGAGGCGGCCCCGGGCTCGTTCGCCGCTGGATCCCTGGCGGGAAGGCGGCCGTCGACGCGGCCAGGCGAACATCGATTCCGACGTCGATTTCGACGGTCTGGACGCCGAAGGTGACGACTCATGAACGACTCCAACATGATCCACGGAGNCCGGGCGTGACCGTCGTCGACCCANCCGCGAAGCGNATCGCGGTGATCGGGGCGACGAGCCGGGTCGGACGCGCGGTCGCCGCGATCTTCCTNGAACTCGGGTGGTCGCTCGAACTCACCGCCCGGGATCCGGANCGCATCGATCCGATGATCAGACGGCCCGGTGGATCCTCGCCGCNTCCCGCGCGATGCCATGCGCTCGACCTNGCGGAGGCCGATGCGGTCGATCGCGTGGTCGATTCGATCGGNGNCGATGCGTTGGACGCGATCGTGGTGGCGGGATCCCCCTTCGACGAGACCCCACTGGCCGAGGCGACGGCGGAGGACTTCACCTTTCACGCGGCCGCCCAGCTCGCCGGACCGGCGCGACTGATCCAGGGGCTCCGGCCGGCCCTCGCCGCCGCCGCNTCGCCGGCGGTCCTTCTCTTCGGCGACATCCACGCGTGGTCGCGACCGCGGGCGCACGCGACGCCGTATCTGGTGGCGAAGGCGGGTGTGGAGGCGATGGTCGGACTGTTGGCGGTCGAACTCGCGCCGGTNCGGGTCTTCGGCGTGTCGCCGGGCGTGGTGGGCTGGCCGGAGGACTGGCCGGAATCACGACGGAAGGCCTACCTCGAGCGAGTGCCGCTGGGGCGNGCCGGAACCTCGGAAGAGGCCGCGACGCTCGTCCGGTCGCTGCTCCTCGAGGCGACCTACTGCACCGGCNTCGTGATTCCCATCGANGGTGGGCGACACCTTCGGTGATCATCNCCTGGTGAGGTACGAGTCGACGCGGTGGATCNCTGTAGATGCNTGTAGATGCCGGCGGGCGNCGGAGATCATGCTCAGCCATCCGCGGAGATCAGGACCCGGTTCGATCCGGCGATCGCCCCAGTTCGACACGGGCTTCCATGACGCGAGGGTCGCCGGGCGCCGTGTCCTCGGCGATGCGAAGCCATGCCTCCGCGTCCTCCACGCGTCCCGCGGCGTCGAAGCAACGGGCGGCCTCGATGGCGGCCGGAAGATCCTCCGGGGCGCGGCGGGCCCGCGCGGCCCAGGCGTCGCCGGCATCGCCCGGACGGTCGAGGGCGAGCCATCCCGCGGCGAGTTCCTGCACCACGTCGCGACGCTCGCGAACCTCGGGGGGCAGGGCCACCAGCGACTCGACGGCGAGGCGGACCCGGCCGGCACGCCGGAGCAGGGCGGCGCGTCGAATCCTGATGCCTGGTTCGTCCGGGGCGAGCCGGACCGCGGCGTCGAGCCGCTCGAACGCGGTCTCTGAATCGCCGCTGCGAAAACTGGTCTCCGCAAGCGCCGCGAGCACGAACGCGTCGTCGGGTCGAGTGATCGCGAGTGATTCGAGGATCCCGGCCGCCGCTTCCGGGCGGTCCGCGCGGAGGAGGGCCAGGCCCAGGTAGAGCCGGGCGATCGGATCTTCCGATCCGGCTCGCCGATACGCCTCGATCGCCGCGTCGAGCCGGCCTGCGCCNTCGAGGGCCAGTCCGAGGTTCCGACGCGTCTCGGCATCGACTCGTCCGCCGTCCTCCGCCCGCTTCAGGGCGTTCGCCGCATCCGCCGCGATCGCCGCCGCCGCCGTCTCACCGNAGGCTTCGCGGATCTCGCCGCTCCGCAGGAGCAGGGNCCGGCCNAGGGCGGCGTCGACCACCGGATCGTCGGGAAGTCGGCTCGAGAGCGATCGNGCGATGGTTTCGGCGTTGTCGGCCCGTCCGGCGGCCAGCCANCGCTCGATCGCGTCGAGCGAGGCGTCCCGATCGGCCGCGGAGATGGTCGTTCCGGCCGGTGTCGGCGGGGAGGAGGGCGCCGTGTCGCCACCGCAGGCGGACATCAGCAGCACGACCACGANCATCGGGGCGGTCAAGAACCGACGAAGTCGGGCCTGATCGGCCCAGCAGGGGCGTGGGGATTCGTAGACTGTCGGAATCATGGAAGAACCAAGAACCCAGGGTGAGGCCCCGACCTCGGCCGGAACGCTCGCCAAATCGTACTCGCCCGCGGCCTCCGAGCCCGAGGTCCGGGAGGCCTGGGCGCGGTACCGAGACTTCCACGCCGAACCCGCCGAGGCCGGCGCATCCGTCGAGGACGCGTTCGCGGTGCTCATCCCGCCGCCGAACGTGACCGCGGCGCTCCACCTCGGACATGCGTTCAACAACACGCTTCAGGACGTGCTGGTCCGCTACCACCGGATGAAGGGCGACCGGACGCTCTGGATGCCCGGCACCGATCACGCCGGCATCGCCACCCAGACCGTGGTCGAGAAGCGACTGCTCCGGCAGGGGAAGCGTCGAACCGACTTCAGTCGCTCGGCGTTCATCGAACAGGTCCAGGCGTGGAAGGACGAGTACGAGACCACGATTCTCGGACAGTTGTCGGAGATGGGTTGCTCGTGCGATTTCGATCGCACCCGGTTCACCATGGATCCGGTCTGTGCGGATGCGGTGCGGGAGGCGTTCTTCAGGCTCTTCGACGACGGCCTCGTCTATCGCGGCAAGCGACTGGTCAACTGGGATCCCGCGACCCGGACGGCGCTGGCCGACGACGAGGTCGAGATGCGCGACGTGCCCGGTCACATGTGGTACCTGCGGTATCCGCTCGCCGATGGCGACGGCTTCGTCACCGTCGCGACCACGCGTCCCGAGACCATGCTGGGCGACACCGCGATCGCGATCAATCCGCGGGATCCCCGCGCCGCCGGACTCCGCGGACGTTCGGTCCGGGTGCCGATCACGGATCGGCTGGTTCCGATCGTGGAGGACGACTACGTGGTCCTTCCCACCGCGGTCGCGGAGGAGCTCGGTCTCGGCCCCGAGGTGATCAACGACCCCAAGGCGGCGCTCGCGACCGGCTTCCTCAAGGTGACGCCCGCGCACGATCCCAACGACTGGGAGATCGGCCTCCGGCACGAGCTTCCGGTGGTCAACGTCATGGCTCCGGACGGTTCGATCTCCACGGAGCACGGCTGGTCCGACGGGGTGACCGAGGAGGCCCGCGGCTTCGTCGGGATGAGCCGCGAGGACGCCCGCACCGCGATCGTCGCCTGGTTCGAGGCACGCGGCCTGCTCGAGTCGGTCCGCGACCACGATCACGCGGTCGGTCACAGTTATCGAAGCCACGTTCCGATCGAGCCCTACCTCTCGGACCAGTGGTACGTCCGGGTGACCGACGACCGGCTCGCGGGGAGCGCGCTGCGCTCGATGGATCCCGACCAGCGCGGGGACGCGGGCGCGACCGCCGACGCGCCGGCGATGTCCGGCGACGGCGGACTCCGTTTCTTCCCCGATCGCTACGCGAAGACCTTCCGCAACTGGCACGAGAACATCCGGGACTGGTGCATCTCCCGGCAGCTCTGGTGGGGACATCGGATCCCGGTCTGGTCCCGGGTGGTCGCCGCCGAGGAGGCCGACGCCGCGATCCTGGAGGCCGCCCGTGACGCGGGTGACGAGATGCTCGCGACCGAGAGCGACTGGACCGCGCGGGGATGCGCCCACCGGGTGCGGATGCTCGGCGACGGCACCATCGAGGAGACGGTCTGCGTGCCTCGACCCGCGACGCTCGGTGGCCACGCGGACGCCGTGGTGAACGCGCTCGAGGCGGACGGATTCGAACAGGATCCGGACGTGCTCGACACCTGGTTCTCGAGCGCCCTCTGGCCGCTGTCCACGCTGGGCTGGCCCGAGCCCGCGGCGCATGCGGACGCGATCCCCGAAGGCGACCGTCTGCTCGAGACCTTCAATCCCAGTTCGGTGCTCTGCACCGCGCGGGAGATCATCACGCTGTGGGTCAGCCGGATGGTGATGTTCAACCGCTACTTCGAGGCGGAACTCCCGTTCCGTCACGTCTTCATCCACGCGATGATCCAGGACGGTCACGGACAGAAGATGTCCAAGAGCCTCGGCAACGGGGTGGATCCGCGCGACATCATCGAGAGCCACGGAGCCGACGCGATGCGATTCACGCTCGCCCAGCTCTCGACCGGCAGTCAGGACGTCCGGATGCCGGTCGACATGGTCTGCCCGCACACCGGCGAGACCTTCACCCCCGCGTTCGTGCGGAACGCGGCCGGCTACCAGGTCTCCGCGCCGGTCCAGAAGTCGCCGAAGGATCCGTCGCTGGAGATGGTCACCTCCTACGGCGTGGCCACCGGCGAGGTCGAAGCCGGCGACGACCGTCCGCTCGCGCGGAACACCTCCAGTCGATTCGACGCCGGGCGGAACTTCTGCAACAAGCTGTGGAACGCGGTCCGGTTCGGACTCTCCAATCTCGAGACGCCGGCGGAAGCCGGTGGTGACGCGGCACCGTCGCTGGTCGATCGCTGGATCGTCTCGCGGGTGCACCGGACCGAACGACTGGTCGCGGAGTCGATCGACGGCTACCAGTTCAATCCGTACGTCGAGGCGATGTACGACCTCGTCTGGCGGGACTTCTGCGACTGGTATCTCGAGGCGGTGAAGCCGACGGTGCGAGGTGATCTCGGACAGCAGCGACATCTGCACGCGGTGCTCGACTCGATTCTCCGCATGCTCCAGCCGGTCTGCCCGTTCCTCACCGAGACGCTCTGGCCTCATCTCCATCGCCTCGAGGGGATCCGGGGCGACGACGGTTCGACCGGCATCGACGGACTTTCGTTGCCGGCCGCGGATCGGTGCGCCATCGCGGCGTGGCCCGAGATCGCGGAATCCGTCCACGATCCGGACGCGGAGGCGGCGTTCGAGCGGGTGCAGGCGCTGGTCTCGGCGATCCGCAACCTCCGCGGCGAGCGTCAGGTGAAGCCGAAGCGAAGAATCACGCTCCATGCGTCGGCTTCCGTGCTGGCCCTGATCGAGGAGGCGGGGGGCGTGGTCGAGACGCTCGCCGGGCTCGCCGAAGTCGGGCCTCGCGAGGCGGCGCCGGATGGTGCGATCCCGCTTCCCTTCGAAGGCGACCAACTGTTGATCTCCGACCTGCTCGACGCGGTGGACGTCGAAGGCGAGCGGAAGCGACTCCAGAAGACCATCGACGGCAAGCGAAAGCAGGTCGCCGGTTTCAAGGGCAAGCTCGGCAACGAGGGTTACGTGAACAACGCCAAGCCGGAGATGGTCGAAGAGACCCGTCGCAAGCTGGTCGAGGCGGAGGCGGATCTCGCCGCCGCCGAGGCGGGGATGGCGGCGCTCGCATCGACCTGAGTCGACCTGAGCCCGCCTGCCCGGCCGGATCAGGCGGGCCGTCGTCGGGGCGGATGGGTCGCGATCGAGACCTCGTCCCGATCGAATCGTTCCCGGCAGGGCCCCCAGCGGCTAGACTTCGTTTCGATGATTTCCGACAACGATCAGAGATGCGACACCCGAAAGCGTCGGTCCGCCCCCGTGGCGCCGGTCTGGTCGGGCGTGCTCGTGGTGGTGTTGGTGAGCTTGGGATTCACCGCGTGTGACGCGGATCCGGACGCGGTCCCGCGGCCCGCGGCCAGGGCCGGGATCGACGCCGATCAGCCGAGCCCGGGCTCGAACCCGCCGGTTCCGGAAGCCGATCCTTCGACCTTCGAAGCGACCTCGACCGCCGAGCCGTGGTCGTTCGGCGGTTACGAGGGCGAACTGGTCACCACCCCGACCCATCTGCTGCATCTCACGCTCCCCGAAGGACGCCTTCGCACGGCGATGCCGGTCTTCACCGGAACCGCGTTGCTCCACTACCGGACGATGTTGTCGGCCGACGCGGACGCCGAACCGCTCGACGCCCCGACGGAACGGATGAGCACCTTCGTGTTCGGGACCCGCCCCGAATGGGCGGCCTGGACCAAGTGGCGGCTTCGCCGTGGCGCCAGTCTCTATCTGGGCATCGAGCGCGGCGGCTACACGATCGACGCCGAAAGCGTGATCTGGGACATCGGTCGGTACGACACGCTCTGCATGCTCGCCCACGAGGGCTGGCATCAGTACACCCAGAGCGTCTTCCGGCATCCGTTGCCGGCGTTCCTCGAGGAAGGCCTCGCCGCCTATGCGGAGGGTCACCGGTTCCGCCGCAGCGACACCGCGCCGGTCTTCATGCCGTGGCGGAATCTCGAGCGGTACGGCCAGCTTCGTTCGGCGCGGTATCGGAACCGGCTCATCGATCTCGACGACCTCATCGCCCGACCGCCCCAGTACTTCGTGGCGGGAAGCGAGCGCGGCCTCCTGACCTACTACGCGCAGCTCTGGGCGCTCGTGCACTACCTGGTCGAAGGACGCGAAGGCCGCTACCGGGACGGACTCGTGAAGCTCGTCGGCGATGCGGTGGACGGGCACATCACCTCGTCGATCTACGACGCGGATCGCCGGGCCGGAATCCTCGGTCGAACCCTCGGACCGAACACCGGACGCGACATCATCGCGACCTACTTCGACGAGGACTACGCGGGATTCAAGGCCGGTTACGAAGCCTTCATCGATCGCGTCGTCGCGTCCGGCAACGGCACGCGGATCTGGCAGGGACGCTCACCCATCGAGTGACGCGGCCGGTCCGAGGTGTCGAACCAGGAAATCGGTCTCGCGTGATTTCGCCTCGTTCGTGCATCGACCGAAGCCGAGATGTTCGTGCGGAGCGCCGGTCGTTTCGAAGGCCAGCAGTTCGACCGACTCGGGCCGGTCGGCCCGGTCCCGCAGGGCTTCGAGGAAACGGGCCTGCCCATCGAATCGGACCCAGGCATCGGCCTTGGAATGGACCGCGAGCACCGGAATCTCCCGCCAGCGGTCGAGGTGGGTCATCGGATCCAGTCTCGCCGTCGCCTCGTGGTCGAAGAACTGTCGCTGGTGCTGGGCCGACCAGTCGCCGCTCGTCGCCTCGAGCACCGCCGCCCGAAACCGGTGGGGCCGGCACAGGCGTGCGATCGCCACCATGCCGCCCATGGACATCCCGCCGATCGCGGCTCGATCGAGGTCGAAGCCGAGGCCGCCGAGACTCCGGAGGATCTCGTCGATCTCGTCGATCGCCTGCTCGATGTGATCGAGGATCCGCTCGGGTTCCTGGTCCTCGGGGGTGCCACGTTCTCCATGGCCGGGGAGGTCGATCGCGCAGGCGCCGATGCCGGCCCGCGCGAGTCGCAGGTACCGGCCGGGGTCGAGCTCCTTGGTCGCCGTCCGGCCGTGCATCCAGAGCAGGAAGGGAATGCGGTCGCCACCACCGAGGGGGGCGGATTCGGGTCGGACCACGAGGCTGGGGACGTCCGCGCCCAGCCGACGGGTCTCGGAGATGGCCTGGAGGCTGCTCGGAAGTCGTGCATCGAGATCGGGCATGGCGGGAGAGCCTAGTCGCTTCGGATCGACCCCACTGGTGGTCGAGGCGGATTCACGGGATACTGTTCGAATGATCAAGATCATCGGCGGCGAATACCGGTCCCGCATCCTCGAAGGCCCGCCTGATGCGTCGACGACCCGACCCATCACCGCCCGGGTCAAGGAAGCGGTGTTCAATCTCCTTCGGGGATGGTGCGACGATGCGGTCGTGCTCGATCTCTTCGCGGGGGTCGGCGCGATCGGACTCGAAGCGGTCAGTCGCGGCGCCCGCGAGGTCGTGCTGGTCGAGTTGAACACGCGGATCGCGTCGATCCTCGAGTTCAACGTCGGCGAGCTCGGATGCCGCGACCGGGCCACCGTGGTGCGGGCGGACGCCCTCGGGCCGGCGGCGCTGGCCCAGGCGCCGCGCGACTGCGACCTCG
This sequence comes from Phycisphaerae bacterium, assembly GCA_002684755.1. Next base: position 15,123 of record NYVS01000021.1, on the reverse strand, counting down.
TCTTCCTCGATCCGCCGTACGCCCTTTGGGACGAGGAGGCCTCGAGGGAACGCCTGCTCGACCTGGTCGCCCGTTGCCGGGCCAACATGAAGGACGCGTCGTTCCTCGTGCTGCGGACGCCCACCGACATTCCAGCGGACTTCCCCGGCGTCCCCGGCTTCGATGGTCCCGAGACGCACCCCTACGCCGAGGACATGTACGTCCATCTCTTCGCGCCGNCGCGCGACGATGACGCCGCGGACGCCTGAAGCGTCGATCGCTCGGCCGGGGGGCTGGGGTGATCGTCGGTCCGAGGCGCGGAAAATCCGGTAGGGTCCGAGGCATGAGCAACCCCATCGCCACCGGCCTCCTGATGTCCCTCCTCGCCTCGGCCGCCTCCGGCCAGTCCGACGAGACGTCCCGCGAAACCCGGATGCCCTCGGCGATCGGGGCCGAAACGACCGGGCCGACGCCTCCCCCCGAAATCGATGCGCCTGCGGTCGAATCCGCGGACGTCGACGCCGCGGTCCTCGCGTCCGTCGCCTTCCTGCTGGAGCGACAGGAAGGACCGACCAAGGCGGAGTGGCCGTATCAGGGCGTCTACCGGGTCGCGGCGACCGACGACGATCCCGACTCGCTGATCGAGGGACGGGGACGGCGGCGAAGCGTGATTCCCATCGGTTACCGGGTGGGTGGAACCTCCATCGTGGGAGACGCCCTGCTGCGGGTCCCGGGATGCGACGAGGATGCGGATCGCCGCGAAGCNCTCGAACGCGCCCGTCGGTTCGTGGTCGATTCGACCGGNCATGCGAACATGAATCCGGACTACGGCGGTGGCTACGACGTTCGCGGCTGGGGCTACATCTACGGCGGCGACTTCCTGCTCTCGATGCGGGAACGCGGCTTCGTTCCCGAGGACGCCGCCGCGGATCACGACGCCGCGATCCGCTTCTACCTCGACGGACTCGCGGCGATCGAGATCCCGAAGGTCGGCGGCTGGAACTACGCTCGACGCGGCCCGCTGGCGGCACCGAGCGGCACCAGTCCCTTCATGACGCCGCCGGGCATCCAGGTCCTGGTCGAAGCGGAACGCCAGGGTTTTCCNGTGAAGGCGGGCATGCGGGATCGGGCGATGAAGGCGATCGACCTCACCATCGGCGAGGACGGCGTCGTCGCCTATTCGGCGCAGCGGAAGACGCGTGAGTCGCCGGAGATGATTCCCGGCGCGATGGGGCGGATGCTCGCGGTCGAGACGGTTCGTCACGACGCGGGCGTCGAGAACGAGGAGGCGATCCGCAAGGCGCTCGCGGCGTTCGTCACGCACTGGGACGAACTCCTCAAGCGGAAGCAGAAGACCGGAACCCACGTCGCGCCCTACGGCGTCGCCCCGTACTACTTCTTCTACGCCCACGGATACGCGGCGGAAGCGATCGAGCGGCTGCCCGTGGCGGAACGCGATGCGTGGCGGGATCGGCTGCACCGCCTGCTGATGTCGGTCCGGGACGATGACGGCACCTGGAACGACCGGGTCTTTCCGAGAAGCGCGGCCTACGGCACGGCGGTGACCGTGCTGGCCTTCACCGAGCCCGCGTACGCGGCGCGGCCGCGGGCCGTGGTACCGCCGCCGGCAGTCGTCGAGGCGGTCGACGAGGCGTTCGACGAGGGTACGAAGGCGGCGCCCGCGAACGAAGGACGATGACGTCCGGTCCCCGAGGAGTCGAACCCATGCGATGCGCACTCATCATTCCCGCGGCCGGCGCGAGTCGTCGATTCGGCGAAGGGGACAAGCTCGGCCAGGACTTCGGTGGCCGACCGTTGCTCCTCCGATCGATCGAACCGTTCACCAAGCGGGACGACGTCGACGCGGTGATCGTCGCGGGTCCGCCCGAGGATCTCGACGCGTTCCGGGACCGGTACGGATCGCAGCTCGGTTTTCTCGGCGGCACGGTGGTCGCGGGGGGGCGTCTCGAACGGTGGGAGACGGTGCGGAATGCGCTTGAAGCCGTTCCCGAAGGGTGCACCCACGTGGCGATCCACGACGCGGCCCGGCCGCTGGTCGACGAGGCGCTCATCGGTCGGGTGTTCGAGGCCGCGACGTGTTTCGACGCGGTGGTCCCCGGGGTGCCGGTCCGCGACACGCTCAAGCGCGGTGATCACGAGGTGGTCGAAGGCGCGGCGCGGGACGCGACGGTCGATTCGATCCTCGGGATCGGCGAAGACGAGGCGTCGCCCGACCTCGGTCATCAGATCGCCGCGCGAAGGATCGTCGGCACCGTGGATCGCACCGATCTGTGGCGGATGCAGACGCCGCAGGTGTTCACGGTCGATCTGATCCGACGCGCCTACGCGCAGGCGGATCTCGAAGGCGCGACCGACGACGCGATGCTGGTCGAGCGACTCGGGGAACCGGTGATGATCGTCGAGGGCAGCGAACGCAATCTCAAGGTCACGACCGCCGAGGATCTGGTCGTCGCTCGAGCCATCGCGGGGGCCGGATCGTCGACCTCCCGGCCCGCCCACAAGCGGTTCTGAACACCCCCGGCTCAATCGGGGCGTCGGCCTTCGACGGTGAGCGTGGCCCGGGTCCGGGTCGGCGACGCGTCCGGATCGGCGATCGGGCAGGAACCGCAGCGCGGCGCAGCCGACTTGTAGGGGATCAACGGTCGGATCACCAGCACCACCGCGGTGAGGGCGAGGATGGTCACGATCCAGAATTGCCAGTCGTCGATGGGCATCGATGGACTCCGGGTCAGGCGCTTCCACTCATCGCGTTCACCGTCGCGAAGACCACGGCGGCGACGATCCACGCCAGCCCGGTCATCCAGGCGAATTGAAGGGCCGGCCACTTCCAGCTGCCCGTCTCCCGACGGGTGACCGCGAGGGTCGGCAGGCACTGCATCGCCAGCACGAAGAAGACCAGCATCGACGCGGCGGTCGCGGTGTTGAAGAGCACGCTTCCGTCGGGTCGGCGGGCGTCCCGCACCAGCTGGAGGACGCTCTCCTCGTCATCGACGTCGTCGCCACCACCCTGCAGCACGGCCAGGCTCGACACGAACACCTCGCGGGCGAGGAAACTCGTGAGGATGCCGACCGTCAGCGTGCGGTCGGCGCCGAGGGGGGCGAACAGCGGTTGGGCGAAGTCGCCGATCCGTCCCGCGAAGGAGCCGGCCTGCTGGGCCTCGAGCTCGAGCGAGTCGGCCTGTGCTTCGAGATTCTCCGCATCCGCCGGTGCGACGTCGGCGATCTCCACGGCCTGGGTCCGCAGCGCGATCGCGGCGTCGGGGGTGTCGGCCTTGGGATAGGCGCTGAGCCACCACATCACGATCACGATGCCGAGGATCACGGTGCCCGCGTTCTTGATGAACACCAGTCCGCGGTCCCAGCTGACCAGGAGGGCCGCGATGATGCTCGGGCGTCGATACTCCGGGAGTTCGAGGACCATCGGTCGCGAGCGTCCGGGAAGGATCGTCCGGCGGGCGAGGAGCGCGGAAAGCAGCGCGGCCGCGGCACCGAGCAGATAGCAGCCGGCGAACGCGAAGCCCGCGAGCCACGGCGAACCGTCGAAGAGCAGTCCGATCAGCAGCACGTAGACCGGGAGCCGGGCCGTGCAGCTCATGAAGGGGGCGACCAGGATCGTCGCGAGTCGGTCGTCTCGATCGGGCACCAGCCGGGCGGACATGATTCCGGGGAGGGCGCAGGCGTGGCTCGACAGCATCGGGACGAACGCCTGCCCGGGAAGGCCGAACCGGCACATCACGCGGTCCATCACGAACGCGGCCCGAGCCAGATAGCCGGTGTCCTCGAGCAGGGCGAGCAGGAAGAAGAGGATCAGGATCTGCGGCAGGAAGACGACGGTGCCGGCGACGCCGCCGATGATCCCGTCGACCACCAGGTCACGAATCGCGCCTTCGGGGATGACCGCGGCGGCGAGTCCGCCGAACTTCTCGAAGAGCACGTCGATGAGGTCCATCGGAATGCCGGCGAGCGAGAAGATGGTCCAGAAGAGCCCGCCCATCACCGCGACGAAGACCGCGAGTCCGATGATCGGGTGCGTGAAGGCCTTGTCGAGGCGATCGTAGACGCTGTCTCGCGAGGACCCGACCGCATCGCGGCCACCCATGCTCTCCGCGATCGCTTCGTCGATCCACGCCTTGCGTTCCGCGTTGGAGAGGTCGGGCCGGGGCAGCGCGGCCCGTCCCGGGGTCGCCTCCCGGAGGGCGGTGACCAGGTCGTCGATGCCGCGTCCGGTCCGGCCGCTCACCGCGACGACGGGGACGCCCATCTTCTCCGCGAGTTTCTTCGCGTCGAAGGAGATTCCGCGTCGGGCCGCGACGTCGGCGAAGTTCAGGGCGATGACGGTGGGAAGCCTTCGGCCGATCGCCGCGATCGCGAGGGCGAGGCCGCGGGCCGGTGCCGTCGCGTCGATCACGATGAGGATCGCATCCGGCGTCTGGTCGAGCCGGCCGTCGAGGCAGTCCCGGCACATCCGGCTTTCCGGGAGATCGAGATCCATCCCGTAGATCCCCGGGAGGTCCACGATCTCGAGGGGCGGCGTGCTTCGACCGCATCGCCCGATGCGGATCTCCGCGGTCGAGCCCGGGTAGTTCGCGGTCTGGGCCCGGAGGCCGCAGAGCCGGTTGAAGAGGGTGGTCTTGCCGGTGTTGGGATTACCGACCAGCGCGACCTGTCTCGGTTGCGGGGCCGCGGCGTCCTCCGATGCGTGCTGATCTTGATCGGATTCGGACATGGGGTCGAGGTTGGGGAGGGCGGGTGGTCGGGACCGGCGACGAACCACCGAGGTGGTCGGCAGGACGCCGGGACGGCGATTCGTGCTATGCGGAGACGGTGACGGTCGCCGTGATCCGGGCGGCGACTTCGCGTCCCACCCCGAGGCGGGTGGAACCGGTTCTCAGGATGCAGGGCGAGCCCACCTTGCAGATCTCGACCTCGCAGCCGTGATCGACGCCCATGGCCTCCAGCATCGACCGGTCACCGGCATCGAGTTCATCAGTGTGGATCGTGGCGCGGCATCCGCTCGGGCAGCGGGTGAGCGGTGTCCGGGACGAATCGACGGCGGTGGGGGTTGCTGTGATCAAGAGAGTCCTTCCACGCGAAGTGTAGCACGATCCTGAGACTCATTCTCAGTGCGGTCGAGGCAGGGCAGAATGACGATCAANTTGTCGTCATAACAGAAGNCTACCTCCNTCGAGGGCGGGGGTCCACCTCAGGTCGTGTAATCNGCGTTGATTCGCACGTAGTCGGCGGTGAGGTCNCAGGTCAGGTGGTTTTCCCGAGCGTCGCCGGCGTTGAGATCGATGCGGATGTGGACGCGTTCGGCGCTGAAGGCCCTCGCGGCGGCATCTTCATGATCCTCCACCGGGCCGCCGCCGGCGAAGAGCGGTACCAGGTTCGCCTCCACCCGGATCTCCTCCGGTTTGAANTCCGCCGTGGTCCGCCCGATCGCGGCGATGATCCGGCCCCAGTTGGGATCGCCGCCGGCNACCGCGGTGCGAACCAGAAGACTGCTTCCCACGGTGNGGGCGACTTCCCGTGCNTGCGCCNCGGTCGCCGCGGACGTGACTTCGACTTCGAGCACCCGGCTCGCGCCTTCGCCGTCGGCGACGATCATGCGTGCGAGGTCGAGGCAGACGGCGTGGACCGCTTCGACGAGGTCGGTCGGCTCCGCCGCGACGCCGGCGGCGCCACTCGCGAGCGCGAACACCGAATCGTTGGTCGAGGTGTCGCCGTCGACGCTCACCCGATTGAAGGACCGGTCGGCCGATTCTCGAAGCAGCGTCGCAAGGACCGCCGGCTCGATCTCGGCATCGGTCAGCACCAGTCCGATCATGGTCGCCATGTCGGGATGGATCATTCCCGAGCCCTTCGCGACGCCGACGATCCGGATGACCCCGCCGTTCGCCGCGGCCACNGTTCGTTCGACCGCCTTCGGCGCGGAGTCGGTGGTCATGATCGCGCGGGCCGTCGCCTCGACGCGATCGGGTCGCGTCTCCTCCGCGAGGCGTGGGATCGCGGCGACCATCGACTCGATGGGCAGTGGTCGGCCGATGACGCCCGTGGAGTTCACGAGCACCTGTTCGACCGGGCAGTCGATGGCGTCCGCCACGCACCGCACGCTCGTCGCCGCGTCGCGNTCACCACGCTCGCCCGTCGCGGCGTTCGCACAGCCGGCGTTGAGCAGCACGGCCCGGGCCACGCCACCGCTCGNCGCGAGGTGTCGACGNGTTCGGGTGACGGGGGCCGCGGCGAATCGATTGCGGGTGAGGACGCCCGCGGCGGCGCAGGGTCGGTCCGCCAGCAGCAGCAGCAGGTCGTCGCCCGCGCCGGTCCGGATCCCGACCTTCGCGGTCGCCGCGGAGAAGCCGGTCGGCAGACGGGACGGCAGCGTGATGTCGGCGCGCCGGTGAGGGGTCGGCATGGTGACNTCCGTTCAGGATGCTTCGGGCCAGGTGGTGCGCACCATGGCGATCTCGTCGCAGTCGTGCTTCTTCGGACAGCGGGCGCANTCCTTCAGNATCTTCTCGGGCAGGCCGTTNACGCTGACCGTGCGGAACTTCAGGCGTTCGAAGAATCGCGGNACCCGCGTCAGCACGAAGACCCGTTCGATCCGGAGATCCTCCGCGATCTTCGCGAGATGCTCGATCAGTCGACTGCCCACGCCGCCACCGTGGCAGGACGGATCCACGCCGACCGACCGGATCTCGGCGAGGGTGGGGGTGTAGAGCCAGAGGGCACCGCATCCCACCACCCGGTCGTCCTCGGTCGCGACCGCGAACTCCCCGATCGACTGCAGGATCTCCTCTTCGCTTCGCGGGAGGTTCTCGCCGGCGTCCGCCCAGAGATCGACGAGTCGCTTGATCTCCGCGAGGTCCGCGACCGTGGCCTTCCGGACGTCGATCTCNCCGAGCGGACGTTCCCGTGCGTCGGGCTTCTTCAATCGCGCGAGTCGAGTCGTGATCTGGTCGAACGCGGTGCCGCCGACCGCGTTCCGTTTGGCGATCGCGGCNTCGACGGTGAGGTCGACGAAGACCGTCTCGTCGGCGGCGGGGGCGTGGTTCCGGATCTCCGCGATGGACAGATCCTCGAGCGGCAGNCCGCGTTCGATCGCCTCGGCGACCAGNCGNCCNACCTGNTGNTGNGCGTCCCGGAAGGGNACGCCCCGGGCGACGAGGTGGTCGGCGAGNTCGGTCGCGTTGGCGAAGTCGCCGATCGCGGCGGCCCGNGCCTCGNCNCGTCGNACCACGATCCCNTCGAGCAGGGGCGGCAGCACGCGGAGGCAGATGGAGAGTTCGTCCATCGCGTCGAACAGCGGGACCTTGTCCTCCTGCATGTCCTTGTTGTACGCCAGCGGCAGCGCCTTCATGGTGGTCATCACGCCCACCAGCCGGCCGACCTGCATGCCGCACTTCCCCCGGACGAGTTCAAGCGCGTCGGGGTTCTTCTTCTGCGGCATGATCGAGGAACCCGAGCAGAGCCCGTCGGGAAGTTCGATCAGTCGCGCTTCGCCCGAGCTGTAGAAGACGAGGTCCTCGGCGAGTCGGGAGAGATGGATCGACGTCTGGGCGATCGCGGAAAGGGACTCCATGACGAAGTCGCGGTCGCTGACCGCGTCGAGGCTGTTGCCGGAGGCGGATCGGAAGCCGAGGTCGACCGCGAGCGCNTCGCGATCGATGGTGTAGGCGGTGCCCGCGAGCGCGGCGCAGCCCAGCGGGCAGACCGCGGCCCGGATCCGGGCGTCCGCGAGTCGGCCGAGGTCCCGCCGCAGCATCTCGACGTAGGCGAGGCACCAGTGGGCGAAGAGCACGGGCTGGGCCCGCTGGAGATGGGTGTATCCGGGGAAGACCGTCTCGCGTTCGCGATGGGCGAGGTCGACGAGACCGGTGATCACCGCCTGGATCTCGCCGATCCGCGCATCGAGCGCGGTCATCGTCCAGAGTCGGAGATCGGTCGCCACCTGGTCGTTCCGGCTTCGGCCGGTGTGCAGTTTCTTTCCGAGGTCGCCGATCCGTTCGACGAGGTTCCGTTCGACGAATGAGTGGACGTCCTCGTCGTCCGCGTCGCGGAGGATCGCGGGATCGGTCGCGACGGCCTGGTGCAGCGACTCGAGGGCGGATTCGAGGCGACGAAGTTCGTCCGCGTCGAGGACGCCCGCGCGTTCCAACGCCCTGGCCCAGGCGGCGGATCCCGCGATGTCCTCTGGAAAGAGCCGGCGATCGAAGGGCAGCGAGTCGTTGAACCGCTTGAACAGGTCGTGCACCCGTCCGCTGAATCGTCCGCTCCAGACCGCGTCCGGCACGACGGCCTCGTCGGTGGAGGCGCTCATGATCCGGCACCCTCGGCGGCCGCCTCCGCGGTCTCCGACCCGTTCGCGGACTGCATCGCCGCGATCCGGCTGGGGAGCGAGAAGAGTCGGATGAACCCTTCCGCATGCGACTGGTCGTAGACCTCGTCGGCGCCGAAGGTCGCGAACGACTCGGAATAGAGCGAGTTCGGACTCCGTCGTCGGGTGGTGACCGCGGTCCCCTTCGACAGCCGGACCTCGACCTCGCCGTCGAGCCGCCCGGCGATCGACGCGAAGGACGCCATCATCGCCTCGCGGGCGGGCGTCCACCACTGGCCGTCGTAGACGAGATCGCTGAAGTCGTGGGCGAGCCGCTCCCGGAGTCTCAGGGTGCGTCGATCGAGGACCAGTTCCTCGAGCCCGCGCAGGGCCTCCATCAGGATCGTGCCACCCGGAGTCTCGTAGCAGCCGCGGCTCTTCATGCCCACCAGGCGATTCTCGACGATGTCGATCCGGCCGACCCCGTGCTCGCCGCCGCGTCGGTTGAGTTCGGTGAGCAGTTCGACCGCGCCGAGCGGCTCGCCGTCGAGGGTGACCGGGCGGCCGGCCTCGAATCGGATCGTCACGACCCCCGGCGCGTCGGGCGCATGAAGCGGATCGACGGTCCGGGTCCACATGTCGTCGGGCGGCGGGTTCCACGGATCCTCGAGCTCGCCGCCTTCGTGGCTGATGTGCCAGATGTTGTCGTCCCGCGAGTAGATCTTCTCGAGACTGGCGCTGCAGGCGATCCCACGGGCCGCGAGGTACTGGAGGGCCTCCTCGCGACTTCGAATCTCCCAGTGCCGCCACGGCGCGATGATCTCGAGCTCGGGGGCGAGGGCCGCGAACGTGCTTTCGAACCGGACCTGGTCGTTTCCCTTTCCGGTGCAGCCGTGGCACACCGCGTCGCAGCCCATCCGACGGGCGTAGTCGACCTGCGCCTTCGCGATGATCGGTCGGGCGATGGAGGTGCCGAGCAGGTACCGCCCCTCGTACACCGCGCCGCTGATCGCCATCGGGAAGGCGTATTCCTCGAGGAAGGTCCGGGTCAGGTCGGCGACCTCGCAGTGCACGGCGCCGCTGGCGATCGCCTTGTCCTCGATGCCGACGAGTTCGGCGGGATCCTGCCCGACGTCGCCGACGATCGCGTGGACTTCGCAGCCGGGATGGTGTTCGAGGAGCCAGGGGATCATGACGCTGGTGTCGAGTCCGCCGGAGTAGGCGAGGGCGATCTTCTTGGGAGCGTGGGTCATCGGGGTCCTTCGGGAGAGCGGGTTCGGGGGAGGGCGTGGTCGCGGTCGGAATCGATCAGGCGAGTCGGGCGACGAACCAGGCGTTCTGGGCGTGGAGGCGGTTCTCGGCCTGGTCGAAGACGACCGAACGCGGACCGTCGATGACGCGATCGACGACCTCCTCGCCGCGGTGCGCGGGCAGGCAGTGCATGAAGACGGCCTCGGGGCCGGCGAGGTTCATGAGCGACTCGTCGACGCGGAACCGGGTCAGTTCCTCGAGCTTGTCGGGGTCCTCGGTCTCGCCCATCGAGACCCAGGCGTCGGTGTAGATCGCGTCGACCCCGCGGACCGCCTCGGGATCGTCGGTCACCTCGACGCGTCCACCGGTGATCGCGCCGAGTCGTTCCCCGGCGGAGACGACGTCGGCCGACGGCCCGTGTCGCGGCGGGGCGATCACGGTGATGCGTCCGCCGGTCGCGACGACGGCTTCGATCAGCGAGTGGCAGACGTTGTTGCCGTCGCCGATGAAGGCGACGTGCGCCCGTTCCAGCGGGATTCCCCGCTCGTGCAGCGTGAGGAGATCGGCCAGCGCCTGGCAGGGGTGGTGGAGGTCGCTCAAGGTGTTGACCACCGGGACGTCGCAGCAGTCCGCCAGCTCGGTGATCACGGCGTGCCGGTTCACCCGCGCCGCGACCGCGTCGAACCAGCGTTCGAGATTGCGACCGAGGTCGTGCACGCTCTCCCGCTCGCCGAGCGGTGAATCCCGCTGGTCGAACACCACGGACTGGGCGCCGAGGCGATGCAGTCCGACCTCGAGGCTGGCCCGGGTCCGAAGCGACGGCTTCTCGAAGATCAGGGCGACGCTCCGGCCGGCGAGGGCCGTCGAGTGACCGGCCGGATCCCGCTTCAATTCGATCGCGAGATCGAGGATGCCGCGGATCGTCGGGCCGTCGAGATCGCCGATCGACAGAAGGTCGTCGGGAACGGTCGGAAGGGAGGTCCCGGTGGATCCCGGGGATCCGGGGCTGGTCGGTGTGGAGGTGGAGAGGCTCATGGGGATTTCTGATGGGGGGCGTGGAACGCCGTCGAGCAGGTCTCGACGACGGGTGATCCGATGGGTGGAAGAACGATGGTGGCGACGGTGGTGTCGGCGAGCGGGTCGGCGAGCACCGCGGGGTCGGACCAGCCGCCGATGACCACCGGGCAGCCCGATCGAGCCGCCGCGTCGACGGCGCCGCGGACCTTGGGAATCATCCCGCCCGCGATGACGCCTTCCTCGATCAGGTGGTCGGCGGTCGCGGGTTCGAGTCGTCGGATGACGTCTCGGTGCTCGTCGAGGACGCCCGGGACGTCGGTGAGCAGCAGCAACGCTCGCGCTCCGAGCACCCGGGCGAGTCCGCTCGCGGCATCGTCGGCGTTGACGTTGACGGGCGTGCCGTCGGCGAGCATTCCGATCGACGCGACCACGGGAACCCGACCGGTGGCGACGAGGTCGCCGAACAGCGCGGAACTCCCGCCGGTGACGGTGCCGACCGCACCGGGATCGAATCCGCACTTCAGGCGTTCGACCGCGATGCCTTCGTCGTCCGCGAGGCGGAGGGCGGTCGCCGTGACGCCGCGTCGTCGCAGATCGGCCAGCAGGCTCGTCGAGACCCGGCCGGCGAGCACGGCGGTGATCTCCGGCATGACCGCGGCCGGTGTGATGCGGATTCCATCGCGGCGTTCGGTCTGGATTCCGAGCCGGTCGAGGTGCCGATCGACCGCGGCGCCGCCGCCATGGACGAGGGCGAACGGCGTGCCGAGCCGGGCGGCGTCGGCGAAACGATCGAGGAAATCCGATCTCGACGCGGGGTGGTCGAGAAGCGTACCGCCCACCTTGACGACGATCGGCGCCACGGGGCCGTTCGGTTCGAGGTCGCCGTCGTTCCTGCTCATGGGGCCACCGCCATCGGGATCGAGGCGGTGGTGAGTCCGAGATCGACCGGAAGCCCGCAGGCGAGGTTGAGGCACTGCACCGCCTGGCCGGCGGCGCCCTTCACCAGGTTGTCGATGGCGCTCGAGATCATCAGGCGACCGTGCGTCGCGTCGACGACGAGTCCGAGGTCGCATCGATTCGTGCCTCGGACCGCCGCGACCGACGGCCACGTCCCTGCGGGAAGGAGGTTCACGCCGGGACGATCGGCGTAGACGGTCGAGAGCACGGTACGGACGTCGGCTTCGCACGTGCCTTCGGCGAGTCGGAGATGGATGGTCGAGAGGATCCCCCGGTCGTAGGCGCCGAGATGCGGCGTGAAGAGGACGTCGACGGCGCCGTGTCGGGCCATCTCCGGCTGGTGGCGATGGTCGAACGCGCCGTACGCCTGCAGGCTCACCTCGCAGAAGGAGGTGTGCGGGCGGGCGGATCGTCCGGCACCGCTCACGCCACTGGTGCTGTCGACGAGGACCGGATCGGAGGTGTCGACCAGGCCCGCATCGACCAGCGGCCGGACCGGCAGAATCATCGACGTCGGGTAGCAACCGGGTACCGCGACGAGCGACGCGTCGCGGATCATCGACGCGTTCAGGTCCGCGAGTCCGTACACCGCGGTCTCCAGCAGGTCGGGCCGGGTGTGGTCGAAGCCGTAGTGTCGCCGGTACGCCGCGGCGGACTCGAGCCGGAACGCGGCGGAGAGATCGAACACCCGGACGCCTCGGTCGTGGAGCCAGCCACCGTGCTCGACGCTCGCCTCGTGCGGCGTCGCGAGAAACACCGCATCGGGTTCGAGGGCGAGCACGGCTTCGAGATCGAGCGGCAGCACCGGAAGCGGGGGGCCGCCGCGAAAGCGTGGATGCAGGTCCGCGAGATCGCGATCCTCATCCGCGGCGCGGGACGAGCCCATGAGCGCGGCGGGCGTCGTCGACGGGTGACGAAGGAGAAGCGAGACGAGTTCTGCGCCGGCGTAGCCGGTCGCGCCGATCACGATGGTGTTCAACATGGTTCAGGCTCGATTCGCCGTTTCATGACCGAACAACGTGCGGGCGAGACGGGCTGCCGAGTCGGTCGATCTGGTGGCGACGAACACGGTGTCGTCGCCGGCGATGGTGCCGAGGAGATCCGGATCACTGAGCTCGTCGAGCTGCAGGGCGACCGCATCGGCGTGGGCGGGCGGGGTGTGGAGGACCAGCATGGTGCCGCCGACCTCGACGCTCCGGACCAGGTCGCGGAACAGCTGGGTGGCGGCGGGTGGAACCGGGACCTGGCCGCGGCCCGGCAGGCGATATCCGGACGCGGTCTTGACGACCCCCAGGGCGGTCAGATCGCGGGACAGTGTCGTCTGCGTCGCGGAAACCCCGGCCTCGGCGAGTTGGTCGGCCAGGGCCTGCTGGGTGCGAATCGATTTTTCCTGGAGCAGTTCAGCGATGAGNGTGTGGCGTTGGTNCTTGCGCATGGAATCATTATGCACAANTTGNATAGTTATGTCAAAANNCACCGCCAANTGCGNTTGATTNANGCGTNAATACTGAATAAAATGCGTNNGNGCNGG
>NYVS01000021.1:0-2045 GCA_002684755.1 Phycisphaerae bacterium | reverse complement strand
GTCCGATAAAACAATGAACTCGCGTTCGGATTTAATTTGCGCAAGGTTCTTCGTTGTTTTGGGAAGTGGTGGTTTGAGACACAGNGGTGGACCGGTACACTCANGGCGGTTTCCGAGCCCTCGGAGATCCCGTGAGTTCCCGTTTTTCCGTGTTCCCGAACGTCGAAGAAGGAAGAAGAGATCATCATGAAGAATCTGATTGTCACCGCTGCCGTTGCGGCCGCGTTCACTGGGTCGGCCATGGCCGACATCGAAGCCTCGTCTGGTTGGGAGGACACCTCCGCCCCGGCCATCCTNGGCTCCTTCGGCAACCTCTTCGACTACGGCTACGAGACCGCCGATCCGTACGCGGGCGGCTCGAGCCTCTTCATGATCGAAGANCCCGTCAGCGGCACGCCGCAGGGTTACGTCGCCTGGGTCACCGGNCTNTCCGAAGGTGACACCGTCACCGCNACNATGTGGATGAAGGGTGCTTCCAACGGCGTCGACAANGACGGCAAGGGNCGACTCTGGGGCCACTACAGCNNCAACGANGACATCACCACCTACCTCGGCTCGGCNTCCGGTTCCCCCGACTACGCGGGCGAAGGCGGCATNTGGACGCAGGCTTCCCACACCTGGACCATCGCCGAGGGCCAGACCGCCCTCGTGATCGAGGCCCGGATGTACAGCTACGGATCGAACAACATCGTGCTCGGTGACGACCTCACGGTCTCCACCAACAACGATGGTGCGATGATCACCCTNGCGGGTGTGGTGCCGGCGCCCGGTGCGATCGCACTGCTCGGTGTCGCGGGCCTCGCCTCGCGNCGTCGTCGCGGCTGAACCGATCGGGAACGCCCACGGCGTTCGAAGAACTCGGGACCGTGTCCACCGCAAGGTGGGCACGGTCTCTTTTTGGAGCATCTCCTTCAGCCTCGCTCCCATCCGTCGTGCCGACCGCGTCGACGTCGTGACGCACCGCATCCAATCCCGTGGCGTCGCACGATGAATCGAGCGGAGACGGCCGCCCATGCCCGTGGATCGATGCCGGGTTCCGGGGCTGCGACGGGGCCGCCCCTGGTCGGTCGGAAGGGTCGACGTGGTCTGGGCGATCGAAGCGATGACGCCTGAAGCGAGGACGCNTGAAGCAAGGAAGGTCGCAGCGATGAAAAATCGCCGCACGTNCTCCGGCGGAGAACGTGCGGCGACCGTGTTTCAAGGNTCTTCCNCGACAAGNCGCGGCGAACCGGGGATCAGTCCTTCGATTCCTCGGCCGACACTTCCGTCGNGGCNTCGGTCTCGTTCTCGGGCTCGGGGGNGGCCGCTTCGGCCTTCGCATCGGCCTCGTTGATCGCGGCCATCTGCTTCGCGAGCTCCTCGTCCTTCTCTTCGGTCTTGCGACCTTCCTTCTCCATCTTGCGACGGTAGGCCTCGATCTTCCGCTTGTCGGGGCCGAGGATCACGGACATCCTCCGACCGGCCATCCGCGGCTCGGTCTCGAGCTTTCCGAGTTCCTCGAGGTCCTCGATGATGTTGCGCATCCGGTCGTAGCCGCGTTCTCGATGGGCCATTTCGCGGCCGCGGAACTGCTGCACGATCTGGACCTTGTGTCCTTCGAGCAGGAACTTCTTCGCCTGCTTCATGCGGATGCCGATGTCGTGCGGATCGATCTTCATCGATCGACCGAGACGGACCTCCTTGAGTTCGGAGACCTTCGTCTTCGCCTTCCGCTCCTTGTCCTTCTTCGCCTGCTCGTACTTGAATCGACCGTAGTCGATGATTCGGCAGACCGGCGGACGGGCGTCGGCGTTCATCTCCACGAGATCGAGGCCGAGGTCACGNGCGCGACGAAGCGCCTCGTGGGTCTCGACGACCCCTGCGTTCTCATTGTTNTCGTCGATCAGCTGGACCGGCGANATGCGGATCCGCTCGTTCATGCGGGGCCCGGTGGGCCGCATGTCTTCGCGGCGGAATCCTCTGCGTCGAATGGCGATGGTGGAAATCCCTTCAAGCGAACTGAAGCGAGAGACACCCTTCGAACGGTTCGCACGTTCGGGGGCGCA
>NYVS01000020.1 GCA_002684755.1 Phycisphaerae bacterium | reverse complement strand
TCAGCACGAGTTCGGCCGCGGTCGCGAGCATCTCGTCCTCACGGATCGAATCGAGGCACTTTTCGAGCTGGGCGGCCCGGTTTCGAGAGCAGATGATGATGGAGACCTTCGGATTCATGAGTCTTGCCTGCACGAGCGGCGNNCGGTTCCAGTNGGNTGGCGTCATCGTGGTCGTCNCGTCGTCCNCTTCAGGANGNGATTCCCGGTGTCGAGCGTGGCGGGCCGTGGTCCGTCNTATCAGAAACNGTAGTCGAAGTTNCGNANGTCCTTCTCGTAGATCCTGCCGACCNTNTCCCGCGTCTNGTCGGTGTAGTACTCCGCGTAGGNCTTTCGNTNCGGTGTNCGNTTCGTCGAGNNNATTTCGAAGGNATCGATGCCGATGGTTCGGAAGACGTGGGCGATGCCTTCTTCGTACGACTCCATCCGGATCAGGTNNTCGANTTCGTCNAGGTCGACCAGCGAGGNCTGCGACGCGATGTGNGTGTCGCACCGTTCGATGTTCTTGTGCGCGACATGGTCGANGAAGGCGGGNAAATCNTGNAGTCNNCGATGNAGGTCNTCNGGCAGTCNGAACGCGTTCTTCCGGAGGATCTTGTTNTGCCANCAGGAGACNAGTCGATCCCANGGATTNCGGACCACCGCGAACTTGTAGTAGTNGCGNNAGGNCCGAAGGGGGTATCGNATCATGTTCNCCTCCNCGACGTCGAGTGCGANNCCGTTCGATTCCANGCTCTGCAGGAGGGTGCGGGTCCCGTTCTTGGGGACCCTGAACCAGATGAACCGGTGCTGGNGACTGATCGTCAGNTCGTACTTGCGGGACCATCGGCGANCCGGTGACCAGTCGAAGGAGGGGATGGCATGCCTGTGCGACCNGGTCCGGGATGNTCAANCTNTNGGGATTGNNTCNTGTCGTCTGCATGTCACCGGTCCGGAATTGGAGCGTGCCTCAAGTCGGTATCCAAGGGCGTCGAGGAGACGTGGTGTGCGGCCCGCCGATACGGGGTCGGAATCCGGTCGGCGGGACCGGTGTGACGCGTCCCCATCCCGTTTGGAAAACCCGTCGAAGAATGCCAAAAACCGCACGTTTCCGCCACAATACGACACATCAGGGTCGCCGCTTTTACTTAACGCTAGGATTTTCAATTTTGTAGGGCGGTATCGGCCGCCTTGCGTTTCACGGAGACGGATTCACGGTGGCATCGATCGGCTCGGACAACATCGGTCGAACGGCCGTCCGGCGATGGCGGCTGCTTTCCGCGGGGCTGCGGGTCCTGCCGGACTTTCTCATCATCGGGGCGATGAAATCAGGCACCTCGAGCCTCTTCCACTATCTCACCCAGCATCCCGAGCTCGTTCCGGCGTTCGAGAAGGAGATCCACTACTTCGATCAGGACGAGTCGTCGTTCGGTGGGAGAACCGGAGACCTCGCCTGGTACCGATCCCATTTTCCGATCAAGGCGATGATCCCGCCTCGATCCCTCGTCTACGAAGCGACGCCGAAGTACTTGTGTCATGAGACTGCGGCGAGACGGATCGCCGAAGTCGTTCCGAACGCCCGGCTGGTCCTGACGCTCCGAAATCCATCAGATCGTGCGATCTCCCATTACTTTCACGCGCGATGCAACCCGTCCGACCCCGGGTCGCTGCATGCGGCGATGTGCGAAGACGTGGACCGCTGTGCTTCGCTCGGAGTGACCGAAGGCGATGCGTCCGGTACGACCGACTACACGTCCTNCGTCGGACGCGGGGTCTACCGGCCGCAGATCGAACGCTATCTCGAACGCTTCGATCGCCGGAACATGCATGTGATCGACGGTGATCGATTCTTCGCGGATCCGGGGCCGGTGCTTTCGTCCCTCTTCGAGTTTCTCGGTGTTCGGCCGGACGTCCTGATCCGGGATCTCGCCGCGCGCAATGTCTCGAAGCGGGACAAGCGGGTCTGGCCGCGGACCCGGGCGCTTCTCGACGACTACTTCAGGCCGCACAATGAGCGGCTCTTCGAGCTGCTCGGTGAGCGATACGACTGGAACGAGGCGAATTCGAGTTCGACGGGGTCGGCGTGACGTCGAGCGGTGCATCGCACCAGCGATGGACGGACGAGTTCGTTCGGCGGGCTCGGAGGTCTTCGGCTCAAAAGGCGTCACCGTCACCGAACCCCGCGTCGAAGGAGCCGCTCGGGGCGGTCGGATTCCGTTCGCGTCGGCGGTACTCGGTCCAGGATTCGAACCTCTTGCGTGCGGGGCTCGTCTGGGATGTTCCGTGATCACGGAACCGTCGATTCGGGGGATCGGTGGCGTTCACGGTCGCTTGTTGGCGGGCGTTGGCGGATTCGCAGGCGCGATGGCGATTCGCCGTGGCGGGATTGGTTGGACTGAAGGCTCGCCTGGGGTACGCTTGGATCGATCGAACCGTTCCGCGGAGCCGGCCCATGGACATGCTTCGACATTCCACCCTGGTCATGTCGCTGTCGACGATGGTCACCGTTCAGTTGGTCGTCGGTTCGGCCGTCGGTTCGGGCGATGAGCATCGTCGGCGTCCTGAGATGCATGCGCCGCATGCGTCATCGGACAACCTGTGGAATCCGATCGACGCGAAGACCGCGATGCCGGAGCACGGATTCGCCGATTCCGAGACCTACCGGAACTGGGCCGAATCGATCGACGACGACCGATACCTCGATTTCCTGAGTCGCGATGGCGTTCTGCCTGCGTCGCGGTCGATGGAGCCGGATCCGGCCCTCGGCTTCGGTCTGCCAAAGGCGTCGATGCTCGATGGCGAAGCCGGTGATGACATTCTCGAGATCGTCGAAGCCGGACGTGCCGGAATGTCCGAAGCCGAGGATCCGGTACGACGCTGGTGCGCGGTCGGGGAACTCCCGTCCCGGACCGATGTCGACCATGGTCTGCGCCGCAATCGGTTCTTCATCGGGCAGGGACGCGGCATGGCCGACGAGATCGATTACGATCGACTNCACGAAATGGTCTTCGAAGNCCCGGCNGTGATCGCCGACCGATACGACGCCACGGGTGACGGGGTGTTGGACGACGTCGTCTTCGTCGACGTCGGTGGAATGATCATCGAGGTGGTCAACGTCGGCGGCGATGGTACGGGGACTGGATTCGGTCCTGGTGGCCGGGATCGTGATCGATGCGTCATTGCACGGTCAGCCGTCATCGAGAGCTGGATCCGCCGTCGTCGGCAAGAAGGCTACTGAAGAAGGCCGAAGGCGTCCGCGGTGACGGCCACCGAGGTGCCACGGGCGGATGACGCCGACCTGCGGCTCACCGTTCGTTGCCGGGGGGTGGAAGGGATCGCATCTCGAACGGAAGATCGGCGAGATCCTCGGTCAGCCGCCGCCGGCATCGCCGCGGCGGCCTTCGTACTGGCGCCGGTGCCCGCCCCAGGCGTCCTCGACGTGCTCGGACTGGCAGGGCTCGCAAGGCGCGGGCGACGCGACTGATCCTGATCAACGTGACGTTCGATCCGATCCGGTCCACAACAACGTTCGCGATCTCGTACGGCGATGGATCCTTCAACAAGTCCCATCGCGGGCTGCTCTACAGCCTGACTGGCCGTACGGGCGCCGTCGACGCCAGAAGCGGTTCCGGCTCGCGACTCGGTTGGACGNCCGATACAAGCANTCACTATCCTTGCCGAGGTCGCTGGGAATCATGGACGGATCGGCGTCACCGTCGAAATTTCAAATGGCGTTTTCCCAGAGACGACCACGAAGGCACTGGTGGATTCCTCGAAAGCCCGAGGGCCCATCAGGTTCGTGGGTGGGCGCCGCCGACCGAAGACCACAAGGCTCTGGAGTTCGACCGATGGTGAAATGGAAAGCGATTCTGTTCCTCGTGGTCATCGTGATCCTGNTCGGATGGCTTGCGGCCTTCTGGATCGGCCTGCCCAAACGCACCAGCGTGGCCTTCGGGAGTGATCTCTACCACGAGCGATACCAGGAGGCCGCAGTCATGCTTCGNCCTCCCAGTGCGCTTGATGTGGATTCTGACGGCGGACTGATTCTGGTCGACAAGGCCGGCCGGGTGACGAACGTGCCGAAGNACATGTTGCCGTTCAAGGTCGCCGGCGGTGATGGTGGCCCGGAACATGATCTCAGGATGATGGCCCTCGGTCCGAGTACGAATGGNGTCCTGGATTCGCCACCGGTGACGCTCTATCTCAGCGGCGGCGGGGGAAGGATCACGATCGAAGCCGTGGAGGAATGATCCCCCGAGGTCTTGCAGTCGCGTGGCTTGAAGCCGCAGTCGATCGGCGTTCGGTCGTGGATTGAATTCCCGGAGTCCCGAGACATTCCGTAGGGCCGGGGGCGTTTCATCGATGTTCGATCGTCGGATGGCGCATCATGTCCGGTGNTATCGCGTCCGNGGTTCTTTCGAGCCCTCCGGGCGCCACATCAGGGAATCGAAGTCGATTCCACGNACGCGCTCGCGTCGGTTTCCCGAGGGCCTCGAGCGACGTGCGAGCGAGGTTCCGTGGACGGCGGGCCCGCGGGCGGCTGCGCCGGAGGACACGCCCTCACGGATCCTCCGGTGTCGGCGACGCCGCCTTTCGTGGGTGATCGTCGACGGGACGCTGTCGCCGCTGGGGCGTCGCCTGAACGACAGCCTGAACAACGACGGTTGCCGCCGAGATCGGCTCCGCCGATTCGAGCCGTCGATTCGTCATTGACCTCAGTCTGCGACCGGAAGCGTTGTCGCCACGATCACCACGGCCCCGGCGAGGATGGTCACCGAGAGCGCTCCAACCGCAAGGATGGTTCCAAATGGCGGCGTGAGGTTCATGTCGTGGTGCTGGTCGTGTTTCGTGTCATGGCTCACATGCTNGCCGTCCCCGGGGCTCATGCTCATTCCGCCATGCTNCGAGTGTTGATCGTCCGGGTTCATCGAAGCCATGTCGTGGCCGGCGTGCGGANCNGGAGATCCCTTNCGTACGGTCATCATTCCNTGCTTGAGATGTCGCGTGACCAGCCACCAGTTCATCGGGTACGCACAGANGAACCCGGCGATCAGCGACATGGACATGATGAACCAGAAGGAAGCATTGGCCGGATCAGTCGATCCGTCGACGTTCGCCATCCAGAACTTCGAGACGATCGTCATGCCCGCCATGAGCAGGTTCATCGACAGGAATTCCGGGATGAAGGTCATTCGCAATGACTTCAAATAGTCCCCACCCGCCATGTCTTTCATCGCGAAGGCCTGGAAGAAGAGCCAGCCGAAGCCGAACCCGAGGACGTACTCGAGGGTGAAATCAAGGGAGAACGTGAGCGTCAGGATCGAAGCGATGGCGGCGCCGGTGATGATTCCNAGGCCATCGCCGCTGGCGCAATGCATGGTGGATCCAAGCACCTGCTTCCAGATGGGGGCCACGTATGCTTCGTGGGTGCCTGGCAACGGTTCTCGGCAGCCGAGCACGTAGAAGAAGGCGGCGAGCGGTCCCGCGAAGATCGTGAGGATGATGAATCCCCAGCGGAGCGCGGTGGCCTCCGGTGTTCGCCACACGTCGATGGCGACGAACAGGACCGAGATCCCGGTCAGACCGAACCAGAGCAGCATGACTCCATCGAGCATGAGATCACTCCGGCGCGATCATACCTCCGCGATTGATCGGCGGCGCCGCGGCTTGTTGCGACGAGCAATCAATACGGCCAGCCGAGACTCCGTAAACCAGGCCCGCACGGCCGGNCCCGCCGCTGCCGTCGGGCGACGTCGTGATTCGGGGCACCCCCTAGACTGGGGGCATGCATGGACTCCCTGAACCACGTCCGGGCGTTGGATCGCTGATGCTCGCGGCCTTCGTGTTCCTGTCGCAAGCGTGTCAGGGACCGCCGACCGAGACCATCGAGATCATCAACTGGAACACNTATCACTTCTTCGATCATCGGGCGGAGCTGGAGGAAGCGACCACCTGGATCGTCGAGGAGGGGCCGGACCTCGTGGCCTTGCAGGAGGTCCTGCACTGCGACGAGCCGGGCTTGGCGGAGATCGCGCTCGCGTGGGGACACGAGCACGCCGTGATGCACAAGGAGCAGGGGTACCCGGTGGCGTTGACCAGNACTGCGCCGATCGAGGTCGTGGAGCGTCGGGTGAAGGGGTTCCATCATGGATTCCTCCACGCGCGGACGCACGGGATCGACGTGTTCGTGGTGCACTTCTGGCCGTCGAAGCCGACGGAGGCCGTGATCATCGCCGAGATGGCGGAAGCCGTCGTGAAGGCGGGACGCCCGGTGCTGGTGCTNGGAGACTTCAACGGAAAGATCCGCTGCGACGAACCGTATCTNCTCGAGCACGGGTTCGGCGAGGAGAAGGACGGCGAGGTGGTCTTCGACTANCGGATCACGGATGCNTTCCTNGATCTGGGGTTCGTCGAACTCGTCAGCGAATACAGCCCCGATGACCTCTACACCTTCGGTTCCCCGGCGCTGATCCCGCGCTGGGCGGAGACGATGTCGGAGGTGGAGGCGCGACGGCGACGNATCGACTTCGTGTTCGCCAGTCCGGATCTGGCGAAAGGGTGCCGGTCAGCAAGGGTGGATGTCGACGACACGCGAGTGGGCCTCTACTCGGACCACTACCCGATCCGCTGCACCCTTGAGCGTGAGGTATCCCGCTAGGTATCCCGCTCGGCACCCGCTCGGCACCCCGCTCGACACCCCGCTCGACACCCCAGCGAAAAACCGTTTCCGCGAAGACTTTCTGCCATCACGCAATCAGTCCGCGCGGGCTGTGCCTTGGCGGCGCGGGTGCCGCGCCGCGTCGCCCGAAGCCGTGACACCGCCACGCGAAGGACAGTCCGCCCCGACGCGTGGTCGAGGGAGGCGTTTGGGTCTGCTTCCGATCGAGTGGACGTTGATCAGGGGATGCAGTCGCCCCAGAAACCGATGACGAGGTCGAGATCGTCGGGGCCGACGATGCCATCCCCGTCTCGGTGCCGCCGCCATCGATGATNGTCACCGGTGTNCTCCCGACATCGGGCGTGCCTTTGATGTCGATCGCACGCGCGCGGGTCGTCCAGCCGCCGCTCCGGGTTCCCGCGCCGATCTGGATCGAAACGATGACGACGCCTTTGGGATCGCGACCATTTGCGAAGTCTGATCCTGACACGGCGCGTTCCAAAGTTTGGAACCAGTTCCAAAGCGACGATCTGAGCCGTAAACTCCCGCAAAACAGCAGGCTTGCGCAATCAGGCCCAGCGGGCGGTGAGGACTCGTGATGGGAGGTGCGAGTCGAAGCTGGATGGAATGACATGTGGGCATCAAAAAGTAAACAATTGCTGATGTGGGGTTATCACTTGTAAGCCTTTCTGTTTTGAAAGACGATGCGCATGCGGCTTGGCTGCCGTCGTCCGGCTGGCTGATTCGTTCGCGAGTTCCCAGATTCCCAAATGGAGAAAGAAACATGAGATCCCTCGTAACCACACTGGCGGTCGCCTGCCTTTCCACGACATTGATGGCGGATACCTACATCGCCGGTGTCGGCACCGTGAACTTCGACCCCGACAATCCCTTCGGTATTGATCCGACGGACTCCTACATCTCAGCGTTGACCCTCGACGGACCTGTGAACGGCGGCACGGCCTTCCTCATCGATCCGATCGCGGGAGCCCTTTCGGACTTCGGCGTCTCGGTCGTTCTCGCGGACGCCGATCCGACCGACAACCTCCGCGAAGTGACCTGGTCGCTGTTCACGCTGGACAATGGTTCGCTTTATGACGGCCTCAATCCGCTCGTGCTGAACCCGCTTCCTTCGGGCGCCGAACCGAACTTCCTTGCCTTTTCCATCGGCGACCCGTTCGGTCTCGTGGGCCTTCCCAACTCGGGCGTTGATCTCGGGGCGGATTTCGTGCGGACGGTGGGGGACACGATCGTCACCTACACGCGGCTTGACGGCACCACCTATGACGAGGTCAGCTTCGGCACCGACTCTCCGAATCCCCCGGGCTGGCCGCGGAACGAGTGGTTTCGCACCTTCTTTCTCGACTTGGACACCGCGGGCGACGTCAATGGTTTCGTCGTCAACCAGGTCGTGGAAGTCGTTCCCTCCCCGGGCGTGCTCGCCCTCCTCGGTGTGGCCGGCCTCGCCAGCCGCCGGCGTCGCGACTGAACGAATCGCGTCTTCCTGATCCAAACGCGAGGCCCGGGCCCCAGTGGCCCGGGCCTCGTTTTTTTTCGCCACCCGATCGGTCGCGTGGACGGGGGAGCGGGCGTGTTGTTCCGGCAGCCTGCCCGGAAGGCCGCGCGATGAGCCATCGAGGCGTGGGAGCGAGGATCGGGACCGCCGGGTATCGCGGATGCGTGTCAGGTGTGCACCGGTCGTGCTCCCGACGGATTCGATGGGAAAGTGGGATCAGACGCTCCACACCGCGTTCAGTGCGGAACGACTCGACGACTCCACCACACCGGTCGAGCGCGGTCGCGACAGGGGGGCGAGGGCCGAGTGCGACCGCCGATCGTCACGGTGCGAACAACACATCCCCGCCACGCGAGTGTGTCGTTTCTCGCACGTTGGACGCCGATGCGTCCAACTCGGGGTGGGATCGATTCGGAACTTGCCGAACGAAAGCCCGCCCCGACGCGAGGTCGAGGCGGGCTGGTGGTGTTGAGTGCGGTCGGGTCAGCCCGCCGTCGGGGGTCGCCTGAGATGTCGGGTGAGTTCGGCGGTGGCTCGGAGTCGTGCGATCCCGCCCGGGGTGCAGGCGAACGCCAGCAGGTAGATGAAGAACGTTGTCGTCGCGATGCCTGCACAGGCTGCGAGGTGCGAGGTGTCGATCGGGAGTATTTCGGCACACCATCCTCCACCCAGCACGGCCGGCACCGCGGCAAGGGCGGTTCGCCAGACCGGGCCCGCGACGTCGGTGCCGCGGAGGAAGGTGCCATGAAGACAGTAGGCGATGGCGGGAATCCGCATGGCCACGGCCTGGACGCTGAACGCCACCGCGACGCCGAGCGTTCCCCACTGCAGTCCGATCAGGACCGCGACGATCGTCACGATCGATGACAGGATCCGCCAGCGGAACTGGCGGTCGGTGCGACCAAGCGGGATGTAGATCCAGCTCGTGGCGATTCCGGTGCACGCCACGAGCCCCGCGGGCGTGAGGGCGAGGAAGAGGGGAATCGACTCCGTCCACTGCGGCCCGAGGAACAAGGGGATCAGATGGTCGGCGCTCGCCATCGCCACGAGCATGAAGGGACAGAGCAGGAAGATCACGGCTTCCAGACCCCGGCGGTAGAACGCGCGGAACCGCTCAGGATCGGATTGGAGCCGGCTCAGGGCGGGGATCGCGACCGAGGTGAGGGGCGTGTTCAGCTGCGTGGCGGGCTGGACGATCAGCCGGCTGGCGTTGGTGTAGTAACCGGCGGCGGCATCACCGAGCCCGAATCCGATCATGATGCGGCTGATGCTCCGTGAGGCGGTCGTGAGGAGCGAGGTTCCACCGAGATAGGCGCCGAGCCGCACCATGGGGCGTATGCCGTCGGCGATCGCGGGGCGCGACGGTCTCCATCCCGAACAGGTCCACATGCCGATGGCTCGGGTCACGGTCGTGGTGACGGTCATCGCCACGAGGGACCAGTACGACCAACCTGACCACGCGGTCGCGATGCCGGTCGCGACGCCGATCAGGTTCGCCACCACCCCGACCGTGGCGTGGGTGCGGAATCGGAGCTCCCGCCTGAGGACCGCGGCGTGGGGGGCCCCGACTCCCGTGGCGACGAGGGCGCCGGCGAGGGCGGTCATGATCCCGAACAACTCCGGGCGGGCGAACCAGGCGGAGATCGGCCACGCTGCAAGGGTTCCGATCAGGGCCGCAAGGACGCCTCCGCCGACATTCAGCCAGAACAGCGAGTTGAGCTGGGCGTCGGCGAGATCGTCCCGTTGGACGATCGCCTGGGGGAGTCCCTGCTTCGGAAGCATGGTCACGAAGGCGACGAAGGCGGTGGCGATCGAGACCACGCCG
>NYVS01000019.1 GCA_002684755.1 Phycisphaerae bacterium | reverse complement strand
TCAGGCGCCGTCGGCGGCGGGTGCGTCGCCTTCGGCGGCGGCATCCTCGGCGGGGGCCTCTTCCTCTTCTTCGGCGGCGATCTGGACGTGGATGATCATGGTCTTCTCGGGCGTGATCGCGACGACGCCTTCGGGCATCGAGAGCTCACCCACCATGACCGACTGCTTGTAGGTGTCGAGTTCGACGCGGATGGATTCCGGAATGTCCCGGACTGCGCACTCGACCTCGATCTCGGAGTGATCGTGCACGACGATCGCACCCGCGAGCTTGGCGTTCTGGATCTCGCCGACGAGATCGAGGTGGACGCGGACCGTGACCTTCTCGTCGAGGTTCACCCGGGCGAGATCGACGTGGATCACGTTGTCCCCGAGGTAGCCGAACTGGAGGTCCTTCACGAGGCAGGTCTCGGCGGCTTCGCCGTCGATCGCCACGTTGAAGACGTGCTGGCCGTGGTGGAGGTGGGCGAGCGTCGCCTTCTCCTCGATGCTCACCGAGACGGGGTCGGCGCCGTGGCCGTAGATGACCGCGGGAAGCTGGCCGGACTTGCGAAGTCGCTGGGCGTAGCGACTTCCGAGTCGCTCCCGCTTGGCGGCGTTGATGGTCGGGGTTTCATGAGTCATGCCTGAATCTCCATTCGAATACGAATCGTCGTCGCGGCCCGTTGGTCGCGGCGGCGGGTTTTTGTGATTAACGCTTGGTGCCCACGCCGGTCCGGAACATCGCGGACACCGACTGGTCGTGGTGAATGCGGTGCACCGCCTCGCCGAGAAGCTTGGCGACGCTGAGCACGGTGATCTTGTCCTCGATCGCCCCGTACCGGTTTCCGGCGGGAATCGTGTCGCACACGTTCACGCGGGAGATCGGGCTGTCGGCGATCCGTTCCATGGCCATTCCCACCAGCACGGGGTGGGTCGCCGAGACGACGACGTCGGTCGCGCCGTGCTCCTTCACGAGGCGGGCCGCCTCGCACACGGTTCCGGCGGTCGAGATCATGTCGTCGAACATCAGCACGGTCCGGCCGTCGACGTCGCCGATGAGGTTCTTGACCGTCACCTCGGTGCCGGACTGGCGACGCTTGTCGACGATCGCGAGGTCGCAGCCGAGCACGGTCGCGTACATGTTCGCGACCTTCACGTTGCCGACGTCCGGGGAGACCACCACGATCTCCCGCAGGGCGTCGCGGGACGCGAGGAAGTGCTCGACGAAGACCGGCGCGGCGCTGAGGTGGTCGACCGGNATGTCGAAGAAGCCCTGGATCTGGGCCGCATGGAGATCCATGCACAGGACCCGGTCCGCCCCGGCGGCGGTCACGAGGTTGGCGACCATCTTGGCGGTGATCGGGACGCGTCCCTCGTCCTTGCGGTCCTGGCGGGCGTAGCCGAAGTAGGGGATCACCGCGGTGATCCGCTTCGCCGACGCGCGGCGGAGGCAGTCGATGTAGACGAGGAGCTCGATCAGGCTGTCGTTGACGGGCTGGCAGGTCGGCTGGACGACGAAGCAGTCGCGGCCGCGGACGTCCTCGTCGAGNTTCACGAAGATCTCGCCGTCGGGGAACTCCGAGGACGTGCTCTGGCCCATCGGGAGGTCGAGATGCGTGCACATCGACGCGGCGAGGTCGCGCCCTGCGCGGCCTGCGAAGATCTTGATGTGTTCGCGGTCGCTCGCCGTCATGCGTCGATCTCCGAGGACTTGATGCCGTGGCGNACGCGGATGATTCCGTCCACGATCGCAAGCTGTTCCTGGTCGTTGATGCTCAACACGTCCTCGGCGGGCACCGCGTCCACGACCGCGACCCTCGAGCCGTCCTGCCGGGCGATGCCGAAGACGTCGGTGACGTAGTACTCGCCGTTGGCGTTGTCGTTGCCGGTGCGGGCGAGCCGGTCGAAGAGCGGGCCGGCCCGGAAGCAGTAGTAGGAAGGATTGACCTCCCCGATCTCGAGCTGCTCGGGGGTGGCGTCCTTCTGTTCGACGATGCGTTCGAAGTCGCCCGCGGCATCCCGAAGGATCCTTCCGTAGCCCGANGGATCCTCGATCTGGGCGGTCGCCAGCGTCGCGTCGGCGGNGGCTGTCTCGATGGGTCTCGAGCAGCGTGGAGAGGGTTTCGGTCCGGATCAGGGGGCCGTCGCCGCAGAGCACGAAGACGTCGTGGGCGCCTCGNTCGGCGAACGCCTCGCGGGCCTGGTCGACCGCGTGTCCGGTGCCGAGCTGCTCGGTCTGCTCGACGAACTCGATGTCGGTCGCGTCCGCGAGGCTGGCCCGGACCAGNTCGGCCTTGAATCCGACCACNACNACGATNCGGTCCGCNCCGGCGNNGCGACAGGCNTCGATCACCCANTGGAGCATCGGNCGTCCNCCNACTTCNTGCATCACCTTCGGCAGATCGCTCTGCATCCGGGTTCCCTTGCCTGCGGCGAGGATGATCGCGTCGACCGNCGTGNCGTGCTGTTGTTCGGANGNGTTCATGGGATCGNTGGNNGGGCCCTGTNAGGTTCGGNNGAAGCGAGGATGCGNCGAAGGCCGGGGAAGCTGGCCCGCCTAGATTTGAACTAGGACTGCTTGGATCAAAACCAAGAGTGCTACCGTTACACCACGGGCCAGTGGTCGGGATTCCTCACGCATGCGTGAAGTGAATCCCGCGGAGATGCTTCCATGCCGGACGTCTGGANTTGAAGNTCGCTCTGAAGACTCGGGACGCGTCGGTGACGCATCGTCGAAACCGGAGAACGCCGGGCGGGACCATCCCACTCGACGGGTCGCGGTCCGGAGCGTGGATGACGTTCCGAGTCCGCGGCTGAGGTGGGCGGGAGCACGCGAAAGCCGCGAACGGCGTGCCCCATGGAGCGCCAGCGATGCTGTCACTCTCGGCCCGAGTTCCGNAGTCTACCGGAATCCGAGTCTCGACGNAAGTCCTCCGAACGATCGGATCCCATGAAAAAACCCCGATCCCGGCGTGGGATCGGGGCCTTCAGGAGAAAGCGAGGCGATTCGTCGGAACACTCAATCTCGACGTCGCCCCTCGGACGGTGAAGATCGCTTCCTGNTGGATGCTTCCGGGCCGGCGTCACCGGCTCGGCGAAGTCGGGGGCCGTTGTCGCGGGCCCGACGGACCTCGTCGTTCCGCCGCGTCGCNCCTTGGGCTCGCTTCCCGCTTCGGACACGTCGGACCTCGTCCCGTTCGCGGGCCTCGTTCCTCGCGTTCCGCTTCGCCGATCCACGGTTCTGCTTCGAGCCACGAACGCCTTCGCGATCGCGTCGATCGTGATCGGGGCGGGCTCGTCTTCCGTCACGGCGTCCGTCGGCCTTGCCGCGCATCGGCGTCACCGCGTCGCCACGATCGGCACCGCGTCGAGATCGTCGATCCCGGAGTTCACGGCGGTCCCCGTTCTCGCCGGCACGGTTCGTGGTCGGGCCGGCCCGTCGGACCCGTCGTTCACCATCGTGATCGTCCGACATCTTGGCGAGGCGGCCGAGCAGCGCCTGCCGCATTCGAGGCGACATCCGGTCGAGCTGGCCGGCGATTCGTCGAGCCTGCTCGGGCGTGAAGGTTCGTGCCTGGGCCCTCCGGGGAGGCGCCTCCGAACGTTCGAGCATCGACGTTCCGANCCCGGGACTGGAAGGGCTCCGATCGGCGGTGGCCGACGAGGAGGCGAAGGCTCCGGATGCGAAGGCGAGCGAGACGGGAAGAATGATCGAGGTCAATCGGCGCATGGGACAGGACTCCATTCGAATGGCGACGGACGGTTCGCGTCCGTGTCGCACTTGAAGAGGCTTCGCGCTCTTTCGAGGCGTTGCACGTTGAAAGTCGGTTTCGCAGGACGCCAGGTCAAGCGAACACCTTGAAAACGAGACGGGATCGAATGCATTGCGGCGCCCGGGTGCAATTCTCGAAATTCACCCCGTCGCGACGGATGGTCCGGAAAACCGCGGTGGAATCGGACGTGTGCAGGGCCGCGGGGTCGCGACGGAACGGGCGACGGCGGGGGGCGGAACCCCCGTGCTACAGTCCTTGATCCTCCGGGCCCGCACTCTCATCGAAGGAACACGACATGGCCGACACCACCGCCCCCCAGATCTCTCTTGCCGCGGAGACGCTCGTCTCCCTCGATCCCGCGACGGGCGAACCCGTGGGCGAGATCGAGATCACCTCGGTCGATCGAATTCCGCAGATGGTCCGCGACGCCCGGTTCGCCCAGCGAAGCTGGGGCGCCCTGACGTTCGAACAGCGGGCGGACATCCTGAAGTCCGCGGTCCCGAGGCTCGTGGAGGAGGCGCCGAGGATCGGTGAACTCCTCACCCGCGAGATGGGCAAGCCGAAGCCGCAGGGCGTGGGTGAAGCGACCTACTGCGCCGAGGGCATCACCGACGAGGTGGACGCGGTGATCGAGGCGCTCCGTCCNGAGACGCTCGAGGACGAGCACACCAACACCACGCTCCGCTTCGACCCCTACGGCGTCGTCGCGGCGATCACGCCGTGGAACTTCCCGCTGCTCATGGTCTTCCAGTCCGTCATTCCGGCCCTGGTCGCGGGCAACACGGTCCTGCTCAAGCCCAGCGAGGAGACGCCGCTGGTCGCCCGGGAATGGGCGACCGTCCTCAACGAGGCGCTGCCGCCGAACGTGCTCCAGCTGGTGGTCGGCGACGAGCGACAGGGACGGGCCCTCGTCGAATCGCCGATCGATCTGGTGGTGTTCACGGGAAGCCGCGAAGCCGGAAAGCACATCCTTCGCGAAGCGAGCGGCGGCCTGAAGCGGGTCATTCTCGAGCTCGGTGGCAAGGATCCGATGGTCGTGCTGGACGGCGCCGATCTCGACCGAGCCGCGGCGTTCGCCGCCCGCAACTCGTTCCGCAACGCGGGCCAGGTCTGCGTCAGCACCGAACGGATCTACGTCGAATCGTCGATCGTCGACGCGTTCACCGAAAAGCTCGTCGAGCGGGCCGGTGGCATGAAGCAGGGGCCCGGCATGGATGAAGGCGTCGAGGTCGGGCCGATGATCAACCGGCGGCAGAAGGACCACGTGCTGCGGCAGATCGAGGCGGCGATCAGGGACGGCGCGACGGTGTTCCACGGCGGTGAGGACGGCGGCGACGGGAACTTCGTGCCGCTCACCGTGCTCGGTGACCTTCGGCACGACATGGACATCATGAGCGAGGAGACCTTCGGGCCGGTGGCCTGCGTGATGTCCGTCGAGCACGCGGACGACGCCGTCCGGCTCGCGAACGACAGCCGCTTCGGACTCGCCGCGAGCGTCTGGGGGGATCCCGGCCGGGCGGAGGAGGTCGCGGCCCGGATGACCGCCGGCATGATCGGGGTCAATCGAGGGTGTGGTGGTGCCGAGGGCAGCCCGTGGGTCGGCGCACTCGAAAGCGGCTACGGCTGGCACTCCGGGAAGTACGGACACCGGCAGTTCTGCCAGATCCGGACGATCAGTCGTGGTCGTTCGAAGGACGGGGGCTGAACCGATGCCGCTTCCGATCGCCGGTGAAGTCGAAGTCGTGGTGGCGTCCGCCGCCCCGGTCTCCATCCACGGAGACCTGTACGTCGATCTCGGGATGCGGGTCCCCGGCGACGAGGCCGCGACCCTCGCCCGGGTTCCGGCGTCGGCGTTCCCGGTCGCGGAGGACGGCGAGCGCCGTCTCCCCGCGGTCGACGATCGACTTCTGGTGCGGGTGCTGCTCGGGCAGGTCGACGCCGTGCGTCCCGTGGACTGACCGTACGACCGATGTTCAGGCGAGGATGGCGTCGACCTTCGCTTCGATCGATTCGTCCCAGTCGAAGTCGACGGCGGCGACGTTCTCCAGCAGCTGTGCGGGACGGGTCGCGCCGACGATGCAGCTCGAGATCTCGCTTCGCCGGAGGCACCAGCGAAGGGCGAGCGTGGACATCGGCACGCCGAGATCCGCGGCGACGAGGGCGAGTCCTCGGACGCGTTCGATGTTCTCCTCGGTGAACCGTCGTCGCAGGAACACGCCCTGCTTCTCGTCGCCGCCCCGAGTCTGTTCGGGCGTGGCGTCGAGGTACTTGCCGGTGAGCATCCCCTCGGCCAGCGGCGAGAAGCAGACGTTGCCGAGTCCGCAGCGGGCGGTGGTCGGGAAGACGCCTTCCTCCCAGTGTCGATCGAGCATGTTGTAGATCGGCTGGTTCGAGATCGGTCGGTGCCAGCCGGCCGCCTCGCAGATCGAGACCGCGGCGTCGATCTGGGGGCCGGTCCACTCGCTCACGCCCCAGTAGAGGGTCTTCCCTCGCTCGACGAGATCGCTCATCGCACGGCAGGTCTCCTCGAGCGGGGTGTGTTCGTCGTAGCGATGACACTGGTAGAGGTCGAGATAGTCGACGCCCAGTCGCCGAAGGGACTTGTCCATCTCCTGATGCAGATGCTTGCGGGAGAGCCCCCGGTCGTTCGCGGTCGGGAAGGGCCAGTCGGGTTCGTACGGCCAGAAGACCTTGGTGGCCAGCACGTAGGTCTCGCGGGGGAACGGGCGAAGGGCGTGGCCGACGACCGGTTCGGTGCCGCCGGCGCCGTAGGCGTTCGCGGTGTCGAAGAAGTTGATGCCCGCCTCGTACGCGGTCCGGTGGAGCTCGGTCGCGCGATCCAGATCCCCACCGTCGAGGGTGAGCCAGGAACCGAAGCCGATCTCCGACACGCGGAGTCCGCTGTTACCGAGGTGGCGATAGTTCATGTCTGCTTCCTGTGCCGGCGGACCGGCGGGATTCGGATTCGGGCGCGAGGTGGGGGAGTCTACGGTTTCGACTCCGGCGGTGGGCCGGGTACCCTTCGCGGGTGATCGACGCCGACCTCCTGCTCAGAATCTACGCCGCCGGCTGCTTCCCCATGTGGGACGAGGCGAACGCGGAGACCGGGATCTTCCGGCCGGACCCTCGCGCCATCATCGAATTCGACGGACTCCACGTGCCGCGGCGACTCGCGAAACGGATGCGAGCCGCGCCGTTCCGAATCACCACGAACGAGGCCTTCGAGGACGTCCTCGATGCCTGTCACGAAGACCGCGCCGACGGGTGCTGGTGCTCGCCCGACATGGAGATCGCCTACCTCGAACTCCACGAGCGAGGCTTCGCCCACAGCATCGAGGCCTGGCGGGATGACCGACTGGTCGGCGGTCTCTACGGNGTCCAGCTCGGGGCCGCGTTCATGGCGGAATCGAAGTTCAGTCGCCCCGAGGCGGGGGGGACGGACGCGTCGAAGATCGTGCTGGTGAACACGGTTCGATCGCTGGCCGCAGCGGGCTTCTCGCTGTTCGACGTGCAGTTCCGCAACGATCACATCGACCGCTTCGGCGTCGTCGAGATCGATGCGGAGGACTACGAGCAGCGACTCGAACGGGCGCTTGCCACGCCACGCGACTGGCCGCTCGCGTTCGATGCGGGTGCCGCTCGGGTCGGGATCGACGATCAAGGTTGACCGAAGAGCGCCCAGGACCACTGGACCGACTCGGGGGTGCGGAGGTCGGCGAGCGGGGGGCCGCCTTCCGCGGCCAGCCACCGTTCGACGGCGATCGGTTCCGGCAGGACGTCGAACGACGAGGGCCGGGCCACGCCGGATTCCCGGGAGACGAGTCGGATCGAGCCGGGGGCGGTCTCATCGCCCTCGACCAGCAGGATGAACTCGTCGTTGATGCCCATGAGGTCGAAGGTCTCGAAGGACGTCTGATTGATCGTCGACTCGAGCATCCACACCCCGCCGTATCGCGCCAGCACGAAGTCGTCGACGATGTTGACCGCGTTGGCGTCCCCCGGGGCGCTCGGACCGACCCTGACGATGTAGACCCCGAGGGGGAGAAGGGCCAGGACGAACNCCGCGGCNGACAGGAGGAGCAGGACGACTCCCGCGGTGAATCGCTTTCGCACGAAGAGCACGACCGCGATCACGATGAGGACCGGCGCGAGGACCAGCGATCCACACATCACGGTGANGATGCTCGGCATCATCGACCAGTNCTCGGTGCCGTCGAGTCCTCGGTCGCGTCGACGTTCATCATGCGGAGCCGTCGGTCGCGGAGCGAGAGGATCAGGGCGGTCGCCGCGGTCGCCGAGAGCCNGGGTGCGGCGGTGTAGTCCTGCGGATTGTTGTCGCGGTTCATCTGGTAGTAGAACGAGCCGTCCGGGCAGTGGGCGAGGCTGAACCACCACCGGTTCTCATCGAGCAGGGCGCGGAGCGCCTCGGGGTCGGCAGCGGCGCCGAAGGCGGTCCAGACCATGCCGAGAATCGGCGAACCATGGGTGTCGCTGAAGGTGTCGGGGTGCTCGCCGATGCAGCGGGCGGTCAGGAGGGCGTAGTCCCGGTACGCGGGTTCGTCGGGGGTCAGCGCATGGGCGAGGGCTGCGGCGCCGGTGCGTCCCATGTCCGCGTATCCCGGATTGTCGCGACCGCCGTCGGCGTACCAGACGTAGCCATTGTCTCCGGTGCCCCGCACCACGAAGTCGTGGGCGCGTCGGAAGCGGTCTTCGTCGATCTCCACGCCGCATTCCCGCATCAGCGCCCAGGCGATCTTCGCCTGCATCGTCAGGATG
>NYVS01000136.1 GCA_002684755.1 Phycisphaerae bacterium | reverse complement strand
AGCATGCTGGTGGCCACCATCAGCAGGCCGACGCCGAGCGCCGAGAGGACGCGCCAGATCGTCGCCGCCCGACTGAGATCGATCACCAGGAACTTGAGCGCCGTCACCCCGAGCAGTCCGAGGCCGAGGTGGCGAATCACCGGGATGTCCCGGATGAAGCCCGCGATGACCAGCCCGATGGCGTAGAGCCCCCAGAAGACGCTCAACGCGGCGTTCAGCATGACGTCACGGGGACCGAAGGCGTCGAGCAGGGTCAACGACCCGAGCACCAGGCCGAGGGCGATCGCTTCGAGCCCCGCGAAACCGACGAACCCATCCCGATGTGGCGGCCCGTCCACGTCATGGGCGGCGGCGCGAAGCCATTCCCGGACGATCGCGCAAACGGCGACGAGGGCGATCACGCCGCTCCAGAAGCGCAGATTCGCGGCGAGCGGTGCCGACCTCGAATACAAACTCGAGCCATCGAACGCATCCAGCAGCGCGACCAGGACCCAGACCAGGGCCGCCAGGACCACCGCCCCGGCCGCGAGTGATCGATCGACCCGGAGCGGCGGGCGATCCGAACCGAGCACGAGGGCCGTACCCACGACCNAAACGCCGATGGTCGCGGCGAAGAGGTTGGCCACGGGCAGCGACCACGACGTCGTGGCTGGAACGAGGAGCAGCATCGCGCCGAATGCACCCACGAGGAGGAACTGCACGCTGCTCGCCCCATCGACGGACCGGAGGCGTTCCCGGGAGATCGAGATCCCGGTCTTCGAAGCGAGNGCGTTCATCATCGCCACGAGCCCCGCGAAGGGAATCATCGCCCAACCGAACAGTCCGAGCTTCGATTGGTCTTCGATCATGACCAGGTACGTGTNGATTCCCTGACGCTCCAGCACGAGACCGAGCAGGAGTCCCGCGGCGATCAACGTCGCCAGCACGTTCAATCCGTAGGCGGCGGACCATCCTCCGCGATCACGACGGCTGCGCTGCACGACGAGGGCCGCGAGCGCCGGAATCCCCGCGACCACGATCGCCAGGAGCGATCCGTCGTACGCGAAGTACATCATGGAAGGAACGAAGATCAATCCGCCCATCGAGAGCGCCGCCGAGGGGCCCGCCGGCGTTCGGTCGCCCGAAGACGTGGATCGAACCGGCCACAGCCAAGCGACGGCCGCGACGACCACGAGCGCCAGCAGCGCCAACCACTGTTCGGAGACGGGGGTCCACTGCCACCCGCTCCCCGCGAACCAGGGATCGACGTTGCGGTTCCCCGCGTTCATGAAGACGACCACCGTCGCGGTGAACTGGCCGAGGAGGGCGACGATCAGCGAGCAGACCGCCACGCCACGGCTTCGAATTCGATGGGCGAGATACGCCGCGGCGAGACCGAGCCCGCACCAGGCGACCGGGATCGCGGGCCCTTCCAGCAACAGCCCGGCGGCGACGAAAAGCAGCACCGCGGTCTCGATCCAGAGCACCAGCGACATGAGGTCGACCGCCCGCTCGCGTCGCCTCAACGGCGATCGATCCTCGGCGGGACGGATCGCATCGAGACCGGTTCCCACCTGGAAGACCGTGACCATGCACAGGGCCGCGAGTCCCAGCGGAATCCAGCCCTCCAGCGTGTTCCAGGCGACCCCGCCACCGCCGGCCGCTCGCACCGCGATCGGTATCGCGATCGCGAACACCGCGGTCGATGCGAACCCGAGGCCCGCGTTCCACTTCGATGCGAACCCGCGCATCGATGTGTGCAACGCCTGGGCGTGGACCAGCAGCCACCACCCGGATCCGATGATCAGGAGCACCGTGATGTCCCCCTTGTCGATCGAGAGGANCATCCAGGGGATCGCGGTGAAGAGGAGGATCGCNAAGGCGGGGACGCGGATGCGGAGGAACGGTCGGGGTCGAATCGAGGCGGCGACGAACGCGANCACCAGCAAGCCGGTCAGATAGAGCCCGAGCCCCGCCGGCCCACCATCCCCACCGGCGANNTACGGCGCGAACGCGCCGGCGGCGATGCTCGTGATGCCGATCGCCACCGAGCCCGACCGGGCCGTGACGAGTATTCCCACGATCGTGACCAGCCCCATCGCGACCAGCGCACCGAGCGGATCGAACAGTCCGAGGATGGTGCCCGAGACCCAGGCGTCGACGTAGAGGATGCCGAGCCCGGCGAGGAACGGACCGATCGCCGCCGCCTTGCCGAATCGTCGATGAACGAACTCGCCCACCACCAGCAGGCCCGCGCCGAAACCGGCGAGCATCAGGGCGCGGACGATCGCGGGGATCCCGCCGATCCATCCATTGTCGTAGGCGAGTTTCGCGAAGAAGAGCCCCGCNAGGATGACGATGACACCACCGACCACCGCCATGATCCGCCCGCCGATCAGCTGCTCGAGCTCGAGCTTCGGACGGGCGTCCGAGCGGGTGGACGGCGGCCCCGACGCGAGGCTGGTGAAACCGGATTCGCCGAGGGAATCCGCCGACTCGACGCCGGGGTCGGACCGGTCGACGTCCGATGTTGGTGGTGGTGGTGGTGGTGGTGGTGGTGGCGACGAAGGTGGAGAAGGCCGAGCCGATGCGGCCCCCCCAAAAAGAGCCGCGGCCGACGGGACGGTCGGAGTCGCCTCGTCGGCCGCATTGGCTGCAGCCTTCATGGCGGAGTCGGTCGACTCCGCGTTGTCGGACGATTTCGAATCAAGGGACTCCGGGTCCGATCCGTCTTCGCCTGCACCGATCAATCCCTCAAGAAGGTCCAACCGCTCGACCAGTTCCTGAAGGCGCCGTTCGACTCGNTCAAGTCGTTCTTCNTTCGGCACGAGTGAACGCTAACAACCCGACCGACGCCNCGTCAAGCCTGCNTCGCGTCTCAAGCGGTGCGCCCGCG
Source organism: Phycisphaerae bacterium (assembly GCA_002684755.1). The sequence continues at coordinate 3,782 of NYVS01000136.1, read as the reverse complement.
CCACGATCGGCGTCCGGTCAGGTGCATCGCGAGACTCCACCACTGGATCACGGTGAGCAGCACGAGCGAAGGCGCATGCAGCGCGACGACGCGTCGATCCTGTCGAAAGCGACTCGCGATCATCGAACGCTGGATCAGTTGCACACCGATCGCGGCGAGCGCAAGCCCGGCTGCAGGCTTGGAAACAGGGATTCCAAGGTCAAGAACCAGATCGATGCCGCCGATCGCCGCCACGAACCAGGGCGCCACGTGTCCGCCGAGATGAAGCGCCGTGAGCAGCAGCAGAAGCAACACGTTGCCGAGACCTTCGTACGCGTTTTTCACGAACCCCGCCCAGGTCTCGGCGAAACCGTCGTACATCCGACATTCCACGATGTCGGTCGCGTCGAAGACGTCGGTGGCATGCCCGCCGCGACGGAACATCCGCGGCAGAAGCACGCCGTCGTGCATCGACGCGCGAATGGAGGCGTGGCCGCCGATCTCGTTCCATGCGTCGCGTCGCGCGAGCATGTACTGCCCGCAGGCGGCGCTCGCGGCGGGATCGAGCGTGTTNCGCATGCGACCGAACGGCAGGTACGACATGAGGATGAAGTGGATCAGCGGGATCACCATCGCCTCGCCGAGTCCGGCGGTCCGCTCGCGGGGAAACGCCGAGAGCAGGGCGGGCTCGGGGTTCGCGCCGGTTCGGCGACGCGCCGCGGCTCGCGTTCGCGCCAGCGCGTCCGGGGCGAGTCGGACGTCCGCGTCGATGAGCAGGATCCAGTCCGAGGTCGCCTGTCNTCCCATCGAGTCGCACGCATGCTGCTTTCCGTTCCAACCGGGTGGAAGCGGCCGGGTGTCGGCGGCGCGGACCCGGGGATCCCCGGCCGCGAGACGCGCGAGGATCGCGGGCGTCTCGTCCTCGCTCCCGTCGTCGTACACCAGCACGGTGGTCTGCGATCCACCATCCGCATCGGCGGCCCGCAGCACCCCGCGAACGCACTCCTCGAGATTCGCGGCCTCGTTCCGAGCGGGAATGCACACCGTGAGCGACCAGCCCGGATCGTCTTCGGCGACCGCGGGCGCGACCGCGAAGCGGCGGAGATTGACGAGCGACAGGACGAGCGCGAATCCGCAGATCGCCACCGCGGCCGTCATCCACCAGGTGAGGAAGGGGTCCGTCGTCGCCGAGGTCTGGGCGAACCACATCGTGATCGGAGGCGGCATCGTCATCCGGTCGCCTCGGAGGGGTCCCGACGGGTCGCACCGATGCCACCCTGCTTCCCGCGAAGTCGAAGCCACAGGTCCATCACCGGATTGATCCGGGCGGCGCCGCCCGCGACGAGTTCGAAGGCGTCGGGGTCCCGGGCGATCGCCGCCGCCGACAGTCGTCCGGTCGTGGCGGCGAAGGCTTCCGACATCCGGCGATGCCAACCGGCGGTGGTGTCGACCGTCGGCGGTTCGCAGGCCTCGACCGCCACCAGCATCTCGGGACGGGCGTCCTGCCAGAACACGTATTCGATGGCCACCGTCACCACGGTGGGCGTGCCCGGTACGGTGGCGGCGATCGCGGCGGCGCCCGGNCGAAGTCGGATGGGCGTCCTTGGATCCGTGAATCGGCCCTGCGGCGTCAGTCCCAGAAGCGACGCCGGCCGTTCGGCGAACCGATCGAGCACGTGGTCACGCATCAGTCCGAGGGACACGGGATCGTCGGGATCGATCCCGAAGGTCCCGAGCCTTCGAAAGAACTTGAACCGCTGCAGCTGGTCGCGTTCCATCGGGAGGAAGANGTCGCGGTCCGGAAGAAACCGTCTCCAGAGCATGAGGCCTGCGAGCGGGTCCCACCACGAGGCGTGCGTGAACAGCGCGATCGCCGGCGTCCGCGCGGACGCCAGCGAATCCATGACCTCGCGACTCCCGTGCAGCAGACGGACACCGTGGAACCGCCTCGAGACGAGTCGCCCNGCGTANCCGGCGAAGAAACGACGGAACCGNGGCGAACGCATCTCCGGGATCAGCCCGTCGTCATCGGTTCCGGACATGCCTGCTCCTGCATCGAACCGGACGGACGCGGATCACCGATCCCGAGATCGTCGGCGGCGGCGATCGCGGCGGTCACCCCGCTCATCAGCACCATGGGNACACCCGGTCCCGGGTTCGCGCTGCCGCCCGCAAGNTACAGGTTCCGCAGGACCCGACTTCGATTCCGGGGCTTGAACCCACCGGCGAGTCGACCATGGCTGGCGAGACCGTAGATGGCGCCGCCCTCCGCGTTGTACATCCGTTCGATGTCCTCGGGGGTGAGGTGCTTCTCGACCACGATGTGGGATTCGAGATCNTCCATGCCCATGCGCTTCAGCTTGTCGATGACGACCGGCCGGTACTGCTCGAGCAGTCCGCCGCGACCGTGCCATTCCTGACCGGGACGGAGGTACGGCGTGTGGATCAACGCGTAAAGGGCTTCCCCGCCCTCCGGCGCCTGACCCGGGTCGGTCCGGCTCGGCACCGCCAGGTAGACCGANGGNTCGCGGGCCGGAATCCCGCGGTCGTAGATGTCCGCGAACTCGTACGCGGGGTCCGCNCTGAAGAGGAAGTCGTGGTGAAGCAGGTGGTCGTACTGACGGTCGAGGCCGAGGTAGAAGACGACCCCGCTGCAGGCCGGGGTGTACCGACGCCCGATGCGGGCCTGCTCGTTCAACGAAGTGTCGTCGCCCATGAGGTCGCGATAGGTCCGCTGGACGTCGCAGTTGCTGACGATCAGGTCCGCGTCGATCATNCGGCCGTTCTCGAGTTCCACGCCCGTGGCCCGCTTGCCGTCGTGGATGATCCTGGCGACGCCGTTGCCGAGGATGATCTCGGTCTCCTCCTCCTCGAGGATCCGGGCGAGGCTTCCGGCGATGTTGCGGGTGCCGCCCATCGTGTAGCAGCAGCCGTGATCCGCCTGGGCGGCGGCGATGAGCGTGAGGATCGCGGGGGCGAGGAACGGGCTCGATCCGACGTACTGCAGGAAGTGCTCGCACATCTGCGCGACNTGGGGTTCCTTGATGTGCTTGAGGATCGTCTTCCCGACGGTGGAGTGCATCCGCATCGCGAGCACGTCCTTGAGAATGCCCGGCTCGGTGGTCGGCGTCGCCCGCATCATGTCGGGGATGCCGCCGATGTCCTTGTAGAAGAAGACCTTCTCGCTGAGCCCGTACATCCGTCGGCTGTAGTTGATGAACGACTTCCAGCCGGCTCCGACGCCCTGGCCGGGGTACTGGCGGTCGAGGGCGGCCGCCATGACGTCGACGTCGCCCCGAAGGTCGATCACCGTGCCGTCCTCGTACATGCAACGCCACTGCGGATCGAGGTCGACGATGTCGACGTAGTCCGAGACGGTCCGGCCGGACCGTTCGATGATCCCCCGGATGACCTGGGGCATGGTGAGGATGGTGGGCCCCATGTCGAAGGTGAAGCCGCTCTCCTCGAGGATGTTCATCTTGCCACCGAGATGGTGGTTCCGATCGATGATCGTCACGTCGAGCCCGCGGGTTCGAAGTTCGACCGCGGCCGAGAGTCCGGCCAGTCCACCACCGATGACCACGGCTCGGGTTCGTTCCTTCGACATTCGTCTTCGCTCCATTGCGGGTGGTCCCCGTCANGGGGTTCCCAGNAAATCACATCCGGCCCGTCGGGGTCGGTTCAGTCGGTGTCCGCGGGCGGCGCGACGCCGCGCCCCCACCATCGGACCAGTCCTTCGAGAAATCGTTTCGCCCGGGCATCGGGCTCGCCCACGGGCGGACGGAGGCCGCCGGTGCGGGTGA
>NYVS01000135.1 GCA_002684755.1 Phycisphaerae bacterium | reverse complement strand
TCCGGTCGCGATCACGCCGCCGACGACGGTCAGAAGCAGGAAGCCGAATCCACCGAGCGGCCCCTGCGGCAGGTCGATCAGGAGCGCTCCGGCCACCACCAGCAGGAACGAGGTCGGCATGATCAGAAGCTCGATCCGGACGTGCCTGATGATCGATGGATCAAGTTCGGGAATGAGCAGGTTCTTCCGAACCGCGTATTCCCAGAGGATCGAGAGGAGCCCCCCGATGCAGGCCATCATTCCCGCGAAGAGAACGAGGGAGACCGGCGAACCACCGTTTCGACCGAGCACCTGCATCCCGAACGGAACGAGGGCGACGAACGCGAGAAGCAGGCTGTTGATCAGAATCAGGCCGTCGTTGCGTCGCTTGACGAATCGAAAGATCTTGTGGTGTCTCCACCACTGGAAACCGACCAGGAGGAAGGTGAACGCGTAGACGAGATATTTCGAGAGGTTCGCCTGCAGGTAGCCACCAACGTCCTCGGCCGTCGTGGGCGGTTCCGCGCCGAAGTCGAGGGCGAGGAAGGTGATCGCGATTCCGAAGAGCGCGTCGCTGAGTCCGAGCATTCGCTCGGTCGGGCCCGAGACGGGATCCACGCTGGATATCGTTCCATGCTCACGCAATCGTCGGCTCCCATTCGTCAGGCGAGCGAAGCTTCGGCCGCCAGGATGGTATCACCGCGACCGCTTTCTTCATCCGGCGCAGAAAGCCCGCCCCGACGCGAGGTCGGAGCGGGCAGGTGGTTCGGTCTCGGTGGTGTCGATCCTGCTCAGAGGCAGGGGCCCCAGGCCCCGATCAGCAGGCCGATGTCCGCGGCGTTCACGGTTCCATCGCGATTGAGGTCGGCTTCGGGGTTGCTCTTGGCACTGGTGTTCCAGAGCGCGATCAGGATGCCGAGATCGCTCGAATCGACGTTTCCGTCGCCGGTGATGTCGCCGATGCAGGGCTCGCAGGAGGTTCCCGCGTCGCAGCAGTCCGGAACACCGTTTCCGTCGAGGTCCTCGAGGGTTCCATCGGAAATCTGTCCGCCGTCCTCGAGGCCGTCGCCGTTGCAATCCACGAAGACCACCGGGGGAACGGTGAAGGCGGCTTCCTGCTGTGGCGTCCCCGGTCCTTGGTTCCACGCCACCGTGAGCGTCGTACCCTCGAGGGAGAAGTCGCCGTCGATGTCACCGAAGGCGAAGCGGCCGATGAAGACGCCGCGTCCGAAGCCCGACGGTTCGCCATCGGGACCGGCCAACGCGACCGGGCCGACCTGGCCGGCGAGCGTCTCGGGCGTGCTGTTCCACCAGCCACCGCTGTTCTGCTGGGGAAGCACGTAGAAGAGATCGAATGGAAAGGCGAAATCGTCGGCAATGACCTGGCCCTCGCCGATCCCCGGCGTCTGTTCGGGCCGAAGGACCCCCTGCTCGACGCCGCCGATCGTCACGAAGGAATCCGCGCGACGCATGCTCTCGATATCCAGGTCGCCCCCACCATTCTTCGGATTCCACCAGGTGTTTGTCGGGAACGCGTACTCGGCGGAGCTCTGGAAGTAGTACACCTGCCCATCNAGGGCCAGGCTGAAATCGAAGNCGCCAAGCACGGTGTCGGCGTCGTCATCGGACGCGACGTAGAGATCGATCACGGTGTTTGTGAACGTGGCCCCCCCGAGATTCGCGGAGGTGTCGATGTACCGGGTGGTGTAAGCCCCGGTGATGTCGGCGGTTGCGGTCACCGCGATGCAGGCGGCGGCCGTGGCCGGGAGGAAGGAAGTGATCTTCATGATGCTTTACCCCTTTGGACATGTATGGAATTGAGTGATCGACTTTGGGACGGTCTTGTCGCACGATTGTGCGCCGTTCCAATGTCGACTACTCCTCGATTCCAATCCCGGATTCATCCATCGCGATGTTTTCAGAGACGATTCATTCGACGTGGTGAAGCGGTGGTCGGAACGAGAAATTTCCGGGTGGTCCCTCTTACGAAGCGGCGGTTCGCGGTGACTCGTGTGAACGCGCGCGACGATGCCGGGCAGGATGATCCTGGCGGTTCAACGAGGAGATCATGGTGTTCCCTTCGCCGANGCGACCACCGGAGGGGACATGGATTCAGGCTCCTTCGATCGTGAACGGGCCGCTGATCCGCGATGCATCGGCGACCGTCCGCCTGAACTCCGATTCCGTCAGCGCACCGGACCGACGCCGGTGCGTCCAAGGTGTTCGAATCGCGCGTTGAGCCGGAGGAGTTCCTCGGCGGTGCGTCGTGGGTCCGACATCCGAGCCCTCCGCTGCTCGTATGCCGCGAGGATCAGATCGGCATGCTCGGCGAGCCTCCGGTCGGCCATGGTTGGAACATGACCGGGAGGCACGGCGTAGGTGAACTGACCGGAGTCCGTGGCGTGCGTCGGGAGGTGGATGAACTCGCGGTCCTTGCCCGGTCCGACCGCCCGGCCGTCATCCGCGGCCACGCCTGCCTCGACGAAGAAATCCACGGCGTGATCGGGATACCCGAACAGGTACCCGTAGCCTCTCCAGCGATCCGCGCGGGGCATCCGGTCCACGATCGCGACGATTTCGGCCGGGTGGGTCCCGGGGGTGATTCCCCAGGGACTCCAGAACGATTCATGGCGTTCGATCATCCGGGCCAGGGCTTCGCGGTGGATCACGTACGCGTGGGCCGAACGGGTGCCTTCATCCGCGCGAGCGAAGACCTGGACGTCGGCATGCCACACGTCGTTTCGAAGAACGCCGAGGGACGCTCGAACCGCCGTGATTTCGCTGACATCGGGATCCTCGACATCGAAGGAGCCTCGCCAGAATCCACTGCTCATCGGTTTGAGGCCGCCGGCAAGCGTGTAGAGGGCCTCGTGATCCGCGGCGGCGCGAACCAGCACGAGTGGATCGGGGGCCGTGGTGGTGCTCGCAGGGGCGGCGGACAGCGTGGTCTTCGGCGGGCTCGCCGTGCAACCTGCCAGAACCAGCGCGGTGACGAACCAGGTCAGCGGGTTGGTGGCCGTGAATCGGCGGCGTTTCGGAGCGGCCGCGGTCGCCCCGCCGGCGGTCCCGTTCGAGGGGTGCGCTTCCGTGCATCGTCGTTCCAGATGAATCATGTCGTCATGGCCTCGGGGTCGGTCGTCTTGAAAAGGAATGCGAACGAGCATCGGATCGCGGTGGCGTCGATCTGCGTGTGGGCATGCATCATCGGATCGAGGAGCCCGCCGGGGACCGCGCACCGGACGAGTCGATCGCCGGTGGTCGCGTCTCNGGAAGCCTCCAGGCGACCAGCGTCGAGATGAGCAGAAATCCTGCGGAGACCAGGAGGCAGGTGGAAAGCCCGCCCATCAGAAAACACACACCCGACAGCAGCGTGCCGAACAGCCGCCCCGTGGCGTTGGCCGCGTAGTAGAAACCGACGTCCTGGGCCACATCCGTNTTGGAAGCGAAGGCGAGTATCAGGTAGGAATGCAGGGCCGACTCGACGGCGAAGGCGACTCCGAAGATCAGGAGGCCGATCACGACCACGGGCACGGCCGCACTCGCGCTGCCGAGGAGAAGCACGCCGGCGATTCCCACGGTGATGAAGATCAGAACCAGCATCCAACGGCGGGCGAGTGCCGACTCGTCGGTGTTCCGATCGCCGAGGACGAGCTTCGACTGCACCCAGGGCGCGCCCGCCTGTACCAGTCCGTACCCGATCACCCAGATCGCCATGAAGGCGCCGATGCCTTCCACCGACCATTCGGCGTCCTCTGCGAGGAAGATGGGAAGGCCGACCACGAACCAGAGGTCCCGGGCGCCGAACAGGAAGACGCGGGCGACCGAGAGTCGATTCACCGCGGGGGAGCGCGACCAGGAAGTGGCCGTTCTGGCGGCGGTCTTCGCGGGGGGAAGCGAGGTGCGCAGGCCGAGCAGGGTCGCGATGGATGCGGCCGCGAGCATTCCGGCGAGGGCGAGCAGGGCGGGGCCGAAACCGATCCAGGCCAGGAGCGCCCCGCCCACGAAGAAGCCGGCGCCCTTGAGCGCGTTCTTCGATCCCGTGAGCAGGGCGACGAGGCGGAGCAGGACGGATCGATGGCTGCCGTCGTGCTTCTCCTTCACGATCAGTTTCACCGCGCTCTTGGAACTCATCTTGGTGAGGTCCTTGGCGACGCCGGAGAGTCCCTGGCAACCCATCACCCATGCGATGGAGACCGCCTCGGTCCAGGTCGGCTCGGTCGTCGAGAGCGCGACGAGCGCAGCGACCTGCAGCCAGAGGCCGAGGTGCAGGGTGCGCTCGAGGCCGTATCGCCCACCGAGCCGGCCCCCGAGGAGATTGGTCGCGATGCCACACGCCTCGTAGCCGACGAAGAGGAAGCCGAGGGTCACCGGACCGTAACCCAGCTCGTGGAAGTGAAGGAGGACGAGCATCCGCATCGCACCGTCGGTGATCGTCAGCGCCCAGTAGGCGATCGTGACCAGTGCGTAGCCTCGCAGGTTCATCCCTCGGCCCGATCCATCTGGGACGCGATCCGGGCGGCGAGATCGACCAGGCGGAAGGCGTACCCGTACTCGTTGTCGTACCACGCGAGGATCTTGACCATTCGATCGCCGACCACCATCGTGCTCGGGGCGTCGATGATCCCCGATCGCGGATCGTTCACGAAGTCCGTCGAGACGAGCGGACGGGTCTCGAATCCGAGAATTCCCTCGAGGTCCCCCTCGCTGGCGTCATGCAGCGCGCCGTTCACGGATTCCACCGTCACGGACTTCTCGCAGGTGAAGACCGCATCGACCAGTGATGCGTTGAGCAGGGGGACTCTGACCGCGATCCCGTCCAACCGGCCGGCGAGTTCCGGGTAGATCATGGTGATCGCCGTCGCGGACCCCGTGCTGGTGGGAATCAGGGCGTTCAACGCGCTTCGGGCTCGACGAAGGTCGCGGTGCGGCGCATCGACGACCACCTGGGTGTTGGTGACGTCGTGGATGGTCGTGATCGCGCCATGTTCGATGCCGAACCGTTCGTGGATGACCTTGACCACCGGTGCCAGGCAGTTGGTGGTGCAGGAGGCGGCGGTCACGATCCGATCTTCGGCCGGATCGTAAGCGTCCTCGTTGCACCCCATCACGATGTTCGGGACGCCGTCCTTCACGGGTGCGGCGACGATGACTCGGCGGGCCCCGGCGGCGAGGTGGGGTTCGAGGGTCTCGGTCGTCCGCCATCGACCACTGCATTCGAGCACGATGTCCACGTCGGCGTCGGCCCACGGGACATCCCCGGGATGCTCGTGTTCCGAGAAGCTCGCGCCGTGGTCGTCGACCCGCAGGGCGCCGTCCCGGATGCCGACCTCTCCGGGAAATCGGCCATGGACCGTGTCGAAGTCGAGCAGGTGCGCAGCGCATTCCAGTCCGCCCTTGATCTCGTTGACGTGCGTGAGTCGGAGTTCCGGATGCTCCCGCATCGCGCGGACGGCGAGTCGTCCGATTCTCCCGAAACCGTTGATGCCGATGTTCATGCTGCAGCCCATGATTGATGTTTCAGACGACGCGACGCTGGGAGCGGCACGATATCGGTTTGATGGGCCCTGTGGGATGGCGGCGTGTTCGACGATCCGACGACATCGAGAGCATGGCACGACCGCTCGAACGAAAGCCCGCCCCGACGCGAGGTCGAGGCGGGCTGGGGTGGATTGGACAACACGTCGCTCTCGGATCGGCGGCGGGTCAGTGATCCAAGCAGTCTCCCCAGTAGCTCAGGATGAAGGATAGATCTGCGCCACCGACGAATCCGTCTTCATTGATGTCGCCGACGTCCGAGTCGGTTCCCCATGCTCCAAGGACGAAGGCAAGATCTCCGCCGTCGACGACGCGGTCCCCGTTCAGGTCGCCGACGCACGGTCGGCATTCGTCCACGACACCGTCCTCGTTGTCGTCCTCGCACGACGTGGCGAAGCAGTTCTCGCCCAGGTCGTCGAAGACACCGACGAACGGTTCTGCGGTGTTGCCGCAGACCAAAGTGTTCTCGATGGTGGTGTCGGGTGATTTCACAGCGTAGACGCCACCCGCCTCGGGAGCGACATTGGCATCGATCAGGCAGTCGACGATGGTCGGGGCACTCTGGTCGATCGAGAGGCCGCCTCCGGCGAGCGTCGCGGAGTTGCCGCTGATCGTGCAGGAATCGATGAGCGGGTTCGACCCGAGCCAGCAATTGATGCCGCCGCCGTACTCGGTCGCCGTGTTACCGGTGATGATGCAACCGGTGATGGTCGGGCTGCTGCCATTGGAGCACTCGATCCCTCCGCCGTAGGTCGAAACGCCGCCCGTCAGCACGAGATCACGAAGCTGTGTGCCCCGGCCTTCGCCGGACTGGAACACCGCCGTGCTTCCGCCTCCCTGAGTATCGATCGTGGTGAGCAGGGTGCCGGTCAGTCCGACCGCGCCGCGGATCACGATCTCCCTGCCGTCCGGGTCGATGGTGCCCGATTGATGGGTCCCGGCGGAGAGTTGGACGGTTCCGCCATCGGAGCTGGCATCGATCGCCTGCTGGATGGACTGCCCGACCGCGACGTCGATGGAGCTGCCGTCTTCGTTGCAATCGTACGGCCAGTTCGGACACGGGTCGTCGCAGTCGGCAATGCCATCCGCGTCGGTGTCGGTGTCGGAGACTCCGCATCCACAGTCGCCGGGTTCGGTCTTCTCGGGGTCTTCGGGGCAGCCATCGAGGCAGTCGAGAACGCCGTCGGCATCCGAGTCGCAGATCTGGCTGATGCAGTTGTTCCCGCCGTCATCGTAGAGGCCGTCGATCGCCTCGGGCAGGTTCTCGCAGAGGATGGAGTCGGCCAGTTGGAAACGGCTGCCGGTGTTGTAGACGGCTCCGCCGCCGTATCCGCTGGCCTGATTCTCGGCGAAGGTGCAGTTGGTGATGTTCGGCTTGCTGTGGGTGTCGTTGTAGATCGCGCCGCCACGGTATCCGGCGACGTTTTCCGTGAATGAGCAGCCCGTGATGGTCTGGACGCTGGTGTAGTAGTGATAGATCGCGCCGCCGCTTCCGGACACCGAGTTCTCGGAGAAGCTGCAGTTCGTCACGGTCATGTCGTCTCGGAAGGCATAGATGCCGCCGCCGTTGTTCGCGGTGTTCTCCGTGAACCGGCAGTCGATGAGGGTAGGGTTGCAGAGTTCCGTGTAGAGACCGCCGCCCTTGATCGAGAGGTTGGCGTGGAACGTGCAATCGTCCATTGTGGTGGGGGAGGACCATGTGTCGTTGTAGAGGCCGCCTCCCTTGAAGACGCTCTGGTTCCCGCTGAACGTGCAACGCGTGAAGGTCGGGCTGCCGTTTCCGCTGTTGAAGACGCCGCCGCCCTCTTCCTGCGTGGTGTTGTTCGTGAACATGCAGTCGACCAGGGTCGAGCTGCTGCCGGCGTTGTACATCCCGCCTCCTTGCCAGGATGACTGGTTCCCGGTGAAGGTGCAGTTGGTCAGCATCGGGGTTCCGCCCGACACGGAGAGGCCGCCGCCCCTGTACCGGGCGTAGTTATCCTCGAAGGTGCAATGGTCGAGGGTCGGGCTGGTTCCTTGGGCGTAGAGGCCGCCGCCGTATCCCAGCTCGGCGCCGGTTCGGTTGCCTCGGAGGATGCAGTGACTGAGGACGGGGTTGCCGCCCCAGCAGTACATGCCGGCACCGCGGGCGGAGTCGTAGGTCCAATCCGCGGTGTTGGATTCGATGACGCAGTACTCCAGGACGGGGGAGCCGTTCCGGCAGTAGATGCCCGCGCCGTAGATCGCTTCGCCGTTGGTGATCCAGCAGTGCTGGAGGGTCGGGCTGCTTCCCGAAATATAGATCCCTCCTCCGTAGTTTCCGCCGCCGCCGTCGATCACGAGGTGACTGAGCACGAGGTCGCCGGTCTCACCGCCGGTGATCGAGAACACGGACGCCGTGCCATCGCCCTGGACCACGGTCTCGGGCCGGCCGTCTCCATCGGAGTCCGGGGTGCCCAGGATCGTCACCTGCCTGCCGCCGGGATCGATGGTGGCCGTGATGTCATACTGGCCCGCCGCCAGCTGGATCGTGTCGCCGTTGCTGGCGCCGTCGATCGCGGCCTGAATGTCGCCGTTCGCGCGGACGTTGTGGGTGGTGCCGGCGGTGGCGTACGTGGTGCACGCGAAGAGCCCGGCGAGGGCCAGGGCGACGACGGTCAGGGTGCGATGCATGTCTTTCTTTCTCGTACGGATTATCGATGGGGGACCGCGAAATGCGGCAGGCCGAGCAATGTATGACGATGCTCTTGGAATAACGACTGTTTACGACGTCTGATCCTGGCACATTGGGTTCCTGATTCTGGACCTTGGTCCGACGAGCGACGGTGTTGATCCGCAAGCTCCATTAAAACTTCGCCTGACGGAAACATTCCCAGCGGGCAGTCGTTCGGCGGCATCGGGTTCCGCGGTGCATCGCCTCAGGCCGCGACGAGCCGTCGTCGAACGAAAGCCCGCCCCGACGCGAGGTCGAGGCGGGCCGGTGGGTCGTGTTGCGTGCACTCGTGTCGAATTCGGTCAGGGGCTGCAGACGCCCCACCAGCTGAGG
>NYVS01000134.1 GCA_002684755.1 Phycisphaerae bacterium | reverse complement strand
CGGATGGAAGCCCACGACCGGAGTCGAGGAACTCGCCCGCATGATGGTCGAGAACGATCTCGAACTCGCGAAGCGGGAAAAGACCCTCCTCGACGCCGGGCATCAGCTCTCCGGCCGTCCGATGAGCGACTGAGAATCCGATGTCGATCGACACACCCATCACCCTCTTCGGCATCCTGATGGTCTTCGCCCCGCTGGCGATGATCCTCTACAACTATCTCGTGGTCGGTGACGATCTGATCACCGCACGACATCTGTTCCTGCTGGGTTGCGCCAAGTTCTTCGGTGTCGCTGCGCTCACCACGGGAATCACCAAGCTCTATCGCGGCAACCACCCCTTCTCGGACGTCCTCCTGCTGTTTCTGGGAACCGGGCTCTTCTTCCTCTCATTCTGGTGGGCGTACAACCACTGGCGTCTGCCGCAGCGGATCGCCGCACGCCGATGGCGGACCTCGCCGACGCCGAACGTCGGAGCCGTCCTCTTCGCGGGAGGCGCCGGACTTTTCCTCGGACTCCTCGCATCGGTCCTTCCGGTCGAGATCCCGGTCGTCGGACAGATCACGAACGTGCTGGGAAAACTGCTTCCCGCCGCAAGCATCGCCCTCTTCCTCTTCTGCTGGCTGAAGAATCCGGCCAATCTGATCTACCTCGCCGCCACCGGCTTCGCCTTCATGCTGGCCGTGTTCGTGGCGCTGTTCGGCGCAGGCCGCCACCCGCTCTTCGCGGCACTCATCGCGGTCCCGATCGCCTGGTACTGGGCACGTTGGCGTTACCAGCGACCCGCCGCGACGATCGGACGGATCCTCACGCTCGGCGCCGGTGCCGCCATCGTCATTCTCGCATACAGCGGATTCCGCCATGACTTCATGGGCGAAGCCGACTCGGGCGTCGCAATGGATCGGATCCGGCAACTCATGCGATTTCAACTCGAAACCTCCGGAGACGCCGACAGTTTCCTCCAGGAGGATGCGATCACGGTCACGCTGCTCTGCATCGAGGAGTTCCACCGGAACGGCGACCCCGACTACTTCCACACGCTTCGGTTCGTGCTCAGCAATCCGATCCCCCGTGAGATCTGGCCGGAGAAGCCCCAGGCGCTGGGTGAGAGCCTGCCGGAAGGTCTCGGTGAATTCAGCGATGGATACGTGAACTGGGGCACCGGAATCATCGGGAACGCGTTCCACGATGGTGGTGTCTGGATGACCGTGATCTTCGGCCTGCTGGTGGGAGGAGTCTTCCGTGTCTTCGACGACATCCTTCGCCGTCAACCGTTCAATCCATGGCCGGTCGCCATGCTCGCGGCGATGAGTCCGAAGATCGTCGCCTACAGTCGAGGCGACATCGCCATCTACACCGTCGAACTCGTCGGACTCGCGGTCGTCACGATCATCATCCTGAAGTTGATGAAACCGATCTTCGGCACGACGGACGAGCGGGAATTCCACGCCGAGGATCCGGACGATCCCGACTCGGATTTCGACGAGCCCGCGTACGACTGATTCGAGCTTCCACGGGAATCCGCGACCGGGAAAGTGGGTCCACAGACCGAAATCGAAGGCCACGGTCTTCGATTTCGACTGCCGATCTGTGACGAGCGGACGCGGTTCCCGTATTCTCAGCGCCAGAAACGACGGTCCATCGACCGTGATCCACGGCCTCCAGACGCCCCTCGACCATGCTCACCCAACACGCCGCACGCGGCGCCAGTCTGATGCTCGTCGCGAGTCTCCTGGGTCGAGTCGCAGCGCTTGCAGCACAGGTCGTCACCGGGTGGATTCTCGTGGACGACGATTTCGGCCTCTTCGCGACCGCGATCGGGATTCAGGCCTTCGCGGGCGTTCTTCAGGGAGGGAACGCGCTCGCCTATCTCGTCACGCTTCCACCCGCGGGACGACGGCTGAGAACCGGAACGGTATTCGCGCTCTCCAACGGCTTCTACCTCATCGGCGTCGTGCCGATGCTCGTGCTCGCCCCGTCGCTGGCGGCCCACTTCGAAGCCCCCGGTCTCGTCACGCTCCTGTGGATCATGGCGGCGACCATGATGATCTCGCCCGTGCGGTTCGTGCTCCGGGGACGAGTGAACTCGAGGCTCGCCTTCGGCACCGGTGCCGCCGCGACGATCATCAACAACGCCTTCACCTATCCCCTCACGATCATCCTCGCGATCGTCCTCCGAGACGCCACCGCGCTCGCGATCCCGGTACTGGTCGGATCCGTCGCGGAGATCCTGTTCCTCTGGATCCGGGCCCGCCCGACCCGGGACGACTTCCGACCGCGGTCGCGATTCGTCTGGCCGCTCCTGCGACAGTTCCGATGGCTTCTCCTCGGCGCCGCAATGATGACCCTCTTCAATCGCGGCGACTACATGGTCGCCGAATTTCTCGTGGAGACGTCGGTCCTCGGCGTCTACTACTTCGGCTACCAGCTCGCGATCCAACCCGGCCGACTCTTCACGACCACGGTCCTCAACATCCTCGTTCCCGTCGTGAAGCGGCTCTCGCACGACAAGGCGCGGCTCGCGACCGCCCTTCGAAGACTTCTGAGCACGGGTGGCTTCGCGATCGCGTTCGTGAATCTGGGGATGCTCGCCGTCATTGAGCCCCTGGAACGTCTCATCTGGGCGGGCAAATGGTCGGACACGGTCCTCACCGTGCAGGTGGTCTCGATCGGCATCACCTACACGACGATTCTCGGCGTGGGCACCGCGCCGCTCATGGCCGAGCGAAGATATCGAGAGAGCGTGATCTGCGGCCTCGTCCGAGCGATGGGCATCGTGGGTGGTGCGGCGGTCGGCTCGATCATCTGGGGAACCGTCGACGGAATCGCCGTCTCGGTGAGCGTGGGCATGCTGCTCTCCGCGATTCTCGGCATCGCGATGGTGCTTCGCTGGCATGAGGTTCCCGCCGTGGTTTCAATCGTCCACATCTTCAGGGCGACGCTGCCACTCGTCCTGGTCTCCGTGATCGCGGCGGCGATCGGCGACTTCACCCTCGACCGACTCGACGCGGGACGNGTCGCTTCCGCGATCGCANTCGCGGTCGCAAGCGGCGCCTACGCCCTGTTCGCGGTCTCAACCCTTCTGGTCATTCCTCGAGACACGCGGAGCGAGGTGCTCCGCCTGATGCCGGGTTCANTTCGGCGACGCATGCCGCGGGCCTGGGTCGAGGATCCGAAGAAATCCTGACGCCGCGATGCCCCGATGCCNCTCCGTGGCGGAACGCCACCGAGACTCGAGCCGTGANAGCGCCGGCGTCACCGGTCCGTGTCGGACCGTCACACCATCCNTCCCCCGAACGTGAATTGAAACAAAGACCGATCGACCGCAACGANTCAGTTCGGCTCGTTGACGATCGTGATCCGGCGTGCGGATCGACGAGCTCGNTCGATCCAGTCCGCGGGCTTGCCGGTCGCGGTGCGAATGACCTTGGTGTCTCCGGAACCATCGAGGCGACGAACCGCTCGCGAGCGAACCAGGATCGATCCCATCGACGACTTCCGNATTCGCGTATCGGACGCCACCCGTTGAATCGAAGTTNCAGTCCCCGTTNTGCTCCGAACACCACTGGTGCTNNCGCGCGGCTTGATCTGGATCGACCCGGACGTCACCGAACCACCCACACCACCTCCGCCACCCCGTGACGATCCGCGACTGGAGGAGATGGATCCCCCGCCACTGGAGGAAACGGATCCACCACCACCGGAAGGTGCCGACGAGGCACGGGCCGATGGCGGCACGACGGGCGTCTGAGTGTCACTGGACTCGGGGAAGATCTCCTCCGCCCTCGCCTCGAGATCGTCCATCGTCTCGTCCGGAGGCGTGTTCGAATCCGATCCGGCGCCTCCACCGGAACCGTTCGCACCGGAATCGACCCCAAGCTGTTCATCGATGCCTTCGACGAGCCGTTCGAAGGGAACCCCNGCGGCACGCAGGCCGTCGGAACGGAAGATGACGGTATCTCCCTCGAGCAGGGCGGCACGGATCTTGGCGATCACCTCCTCGATGACCGCNGGATCGGTGCTTCGTCCGTTGTAATCGCGGATCCACCGAACGACATCCCGCTCCATCGCCTCATTGGGCAGCGCCCACGCGACGCAGTCCGGGTTGGTGGCAGGATCCGATCGCCTCCACCATGTGTCGACCGCGAACACGGGAAATTCCTTCCACTTCGGATTCGCGATCTTGGGGCGGGATTCGACGTAGATCGGTACGCCGATCGACTCGAGATACTTGTAGAACTTGAACGCGGGGCCGTCGTCGGAGAGCTTCACGGCGGCATCCGCGCCGATCGAACCGCCCGCGAGGAGCACCGGCTTCACGCATGCCAGCATCGTTCCCACGATCGAAGCGGATCGGCCGGTTTCGAAAGCCGCCTTCAGGCGATCGTCCGCGGAATCAGCGGTCCCCATGTAGGCGATCAGCTCGATCGGTTCGCCGAACGACCCATCCACCACCGGCGCCCAGGCCTCTGCGAAATTCTCCGTCAGAACGTCAATGCCGGCATCCTGAGCATCGAGATACTGGTCGAACTGCATCACCTCGTTCGAGAGGGTTCCNAAAGGGTTGTGGAGCCAGAATCGNCGAACTCCCCAGTCGTAGACCGCCCTGGACTTCTGTTCGACGAATTGGGGCCAACCACCGGCGGGCAGTTGAAACGTACTCACCTTCCGTCGACTCTCGTCCTCCGAGGAACCGGCGATCAACCAGCCCTCGATGAGCCGCTCCCGGGCCGGTCGAATCGTCTGCTCCGGTGGATCCGCCGCGACGAGCCCCGGCCAGCAGGCCAGCGCGAACATCCCGATCAGAGTCCGTCCCACACCATTCAAGGTTCGCTTGTGCATGTTGAATCCCCGAAGTCACTCACGTCCGAATCTCTTCATCAATCTTCGGATACCTGCGATCTTCAATCCATTCGTTGGGCGTCGGACCGAACTCGTTCGCCCTCGCAGGCGTCACAGACCGATCATCCCGAGCCAGAATCCGCCGATCCCCGACATCCTCGGCTCGGGTCTTCGCGTCCGAATCAGGGGCGCTCGCATCGAACGGAAACAACGCATCCCGGAATCCGCGGGCTCGCCGCTCAGCCCGAGATGCACTCAGCGTAGACGGCTTCAAAATCGCCCGCCACCGTCGACGTGTCGAGGTTCGCGAGGGTCCAGGTGCGGCCGGCGGCGCCCATGGCCACGGAATCCCGATCACCGGTCCGGAAGGATTCGATCGCGTCAGCGAATGCGTCGCCGGTCTGGGGGACGATCACGCCGCCTCCCGACCGCTCGATCTCGAATCGCGTGTCGACCAGATCGGTGGTGATCACCGGCGTCGCCGANGCGAGTGATTCGAAGAACACGAATCCGAAGTTCTCCTGGCTGGTGGGCAGCGCGAAGACGTCGCAGGCCGAATAGAGGCTGTTCTTCAGATCACCGCCGACGTGGCCGGTCCAGAAGAAGCGATCGTCGAGCTTCGCCGAACGAACCCGATCCTGCATGGCCTCCACGTATTCGTCGTCGCCGCTTCCCGCGACGAACACGTTGATGTCGGTCCCCCGTTCACGCAGGAGGCCGGCCGCCTCGATCAGGTGCTCGATGCCCTTCTTGACCTGGATCCGACTCAGGAAGAGCACGTTGAATCCACCTTCGCCGAGCACCGGCCATCGCTCGACGGCCGGCCCGGGGTCCGGGATCTCGGCGTAGGGTTCGAGGTCGATCAGGTTCGGAACCACCACGCCGCGTCCCCGCGGGAACCACTTTCTCGACTGCTCGAGTTCCGCGTCGGCGGTGCAGTGGACCGCGGCCGCCGACTCGAGATACCGGCGTCCGCCGATCGAAAGGTAGATCCGCTTGCGGAGCGCACTCTGGTCCATGGACCAGTCGTCGAGCATTCCCCGAAGGCTGATCACATAAGGCACGCCCGCGTCGCGGCAGATCGACGCCACCTGGAGATTCGCGGGCTCCCAGACGCCATGGACGTGCACCACGTCGTAGTCGGAAATCGTCCCGGCGAGCCGATCGAGGGCGTCTCGTCCGAACCGACCGAAGGAGCCCCGGACCGCGGGAAGGTGTTCGACCGTGGGCGTGTGGTCCGCGTTCGCCGGGTCGAGCCAGGCGGCGGGGACATCCGTCACGTCGGTCGTCATCAGTGCCGCGGCGTGACCGCGTGCGAACATCGTCGCGACCTGATCGACCACCGCGCGCGGCGGACCGCCGCGGGTGAAGTCGATGTTCTGCATGTAGTGGACGATTCGCATGCCTGTCCGAAGCCCTCCGGCGTCGCTTCGATCACGATCTCATCGAAGGTCGGATCATGCTAGCGATCGAATCGCGATCGTCAGCCGGAGAGATGCACCCGGCCACCGATCAGACCGCCGTCGATCGGCGCGGAACGCTCGATTCCGGTCGCCGAAGGCACCGGATCCGAGCCGACGCGAGCCGCGTCGGTGTTCTCATCGGCGAGCTTCACGAGCATCAGACTCCAGGTCTCACGTTCATAGGCCAGCAGGTCGACGACCTTCCGCAGCCCTTCNGGGTCGCGTTCGCTCATCGCGTCGACGAGACTGGTGTAGAGGAAGGTGTAGAGGCCCGACAGGCGATCGCAGAGTTCGCGATCGATGTCCGGTCGAAGACCCGACGTCAGCTCGGCGAGAATCGCCCGACACTGACGACTGCCGTCGTACGCCTGCTCGAAGTTCTTCGACTCGAGACCTTCCCGGGCCTGCTCCGCGAACCGAAGCGCGCCATCGAGGAGGAGCAGTCGAAGCTCCGCCGGCGAGGCGGTCATGACCTTGGTACGGAGATATTCCTGTGCTTGTTGAGTCATCGTCACAACCGTTTCATCGGCTCTCACACCACCCCAGGTGAGTGCGACCCGCCCCGATCCTGCAGATTCCGCCGAATACCGACACCAGGCGCAAATCCTGCCGGGATCATCCGATCAGNGCACCGGCGGTCGACAGATTCTGGGAGATCATTCCCAACGACGATTGCTGACTCTGAAGCCGCGCGAGCGTCGTCTCCATCGCCGTGAACTCGCGAAACAGGCGNAGTTCCTTCGCCGCCAGTCGCTGGTCGATCTCCGCGATCCGGTCGTTCTGGGCATCGATCAGGGCGTCGAAGTTCCGACTCGCGAGGGTCACCGTGCCGTCGATCGAATTCGTGAGCTTCTCGACGGCCTGCTTGAAGAGGTCGCCGAAGCCGAGCTCGTCGTACGTCGTGNTGATGTTGTCGACGGTCACACCCGGNGCGATCGTNTCCGTGGACGTCCCCGTGCTCTCGTAGGCGGCGAACAGGTTCTCGACCGCCTCGGGATCNTCGGCGTAGGCCTCTTCGAACCGAGCCTTGTCGAACTCGATCTGGCCTTCGCCGGCGATCTTCACACCGACTTCGGCGAGGAAGCGGAACTGGGTGTCGACCCCGACCGCCCGCTGCTGCAGGATGCGATACAGATCCTGCTTGATCTTGGCGACCGTGGGGTCGCCGAGCAGCGGGCCCCGAATCTCCGATTCTCCGTCGTAGCTGTCGTACTGGTTGATCGCTTCGATCACGCCGTTGAAGCCGTCGACGAACGCCTGGACCGACTCGACGATGCCGGTCTCGTCCCGACTCACGTTGACGGTGACCGGTGTGTCGGATGCCGACTGNAGTTCGATCTCGACGCCTGCGACGATGTTCTCGATGACGTTCGACGTGCTCTCGACGAGCACGCCACCGGCGCCCTCCCCGATGAAGACCTTCGCGTTGCGTGCCGCCGTGAGTTCGTTGAATCCAAGGTCGACGCCTCCGGTGTCGACGATGAGATCGCCCGCGAGACCGGAGATGTCCGAACTCAGCACGAGACGAAGTGGCGAACCACCGGTGTTGGTGTCGAGCAGCGACGCCGTCACCGCGAGACCGGCGTCGTTGATCTTTCCGATGACCTCGTCGAGGGTGTCGGTGACGTCGAGATCCACGGAACGTTCNTACGAGCCGTCGATCGAATCCCCCGCGGATTCCGCCTCGCCGAGGATCCCGAGATCCCGCGCGGTGCTGCCGGAGATGCTCTCGACCTTGATGGCGGCGGAACCGCCGTCCGACGTGTCGACGAGGATCATGCCGTCGCCGTCGTCGTTCAGACGCGCTTCGACGTCNAGGCCGCGACTGTTGATCTCGTTCATCACCTCATAGAGGTTGTTCGAGTCGCTCCCGATGTCGACGACCGCGCTGATGCCGTTCCCGTCGGTGATCCGGAACTTCCCGAGTCCGACGCCGCGACCGTAGTTGAGCGTCGACAGATCGGATGCCGCGGAGACGTACTGTCGCTGGATGTTGAGACCGCGGGCGTCGTCGGACGCGACGTCGATCTCGATGCCGAGCGCCGTCGCCGCATCGCCGGTCACGACGAGGTTCTGGCTTCCGCCCGTCGAGTCGGCGACCGCGAGCCCGTTCCCTTCGGCATTGGCGCCGACTTCGACGTTCACACCGGCGATCAACGCGGCGTCGTTGATGAACGAGACGAGCTCCTCCATCGTGGCGTGGGTGTCGAGATTCTCCATGGTGACCGAATCACCGTTNCGNTCGGTGATCGTGAGGGACGACGCCCCTTCGAGTCCGGAACCGCCGTTGACGCTGTCGACCAGGACGGTCCCCATGCCACCGAGAACCCGCCCGCTCGTGAGGGTCGCGGACTCGANGCCCACTTCGAANCCGAGGTCCTCGAGCGTCGTCGCGCCGTANTCGCCGCCGATGCCGTCGTCGAGCACCGTGACGAGCTCGCCNCCGGCGANCAGTCGGATTCCGAGGCCATCCGGTCCGACGCTCGCGGTCACGGCGCCTTCGGTCTGTTCGTTGATTCGATCGATGACGTCCTGGATCGTGCTCGCGCTCGCGATCTCGACGGTGTTCGGAAGCCGATCACCGTCGATCGAGTTGCCCGAACCGCCGCCCGCACCGGTGAAGATTCCGAGATCCTCCGCCGTCTCGGCGTCGAACGGACCGGCCCCGATCACCTCGAGATCGCCTCCGCCACCGACCGCATCGACGATCGAGAATCCCTCGCCGTCGGCGTCGATGGACATGACCACCTGGCCTTCGCCGAGTTCCTCTTCAAGCGTTGCGTTGACCCGGGAGAGGAGTTCCTGGACGTTGGTCACCGCCTCGGACTCGACTTCGCCGTCCTCGTCGAGGATCTGGCCGAGGGTGATGTCGACCTGCGTGCCGTCCGTGGTGACGATCGAGAAGTCGGGCTGTCCGGTGGTCTCGTTGATGCGAATGCCTTCGCCGTCGTTCAGATCCGCGAGCAGGGTCTCTCCGTCGATCGAGGCGTCCTGCCGACCGAGATCGATCGCATGGATCACGCCGCCATCCCCGCCGACGCGAATGCGGAAGTCCACGACGTTGTCGCGGATCAGCACGCCGTTGTCGTCGTTGAGCGTCGACAGCAGGGAGAGTTCGTCGAGTCGGTTGATCACGTCACCGGTCACCACGTCGGATGCGACGTTCGCGACGATGCCGAGATCGCTCGCGGTCGAGGTCCCCCCCACGTCCTGGATCGAGAGATTGCCACTTCCACCCGAACCGTCTTCGATGACGATGCGATCGCCGGACAGGGACGCACTCACGCCGATGCCGGTCTCGTCGTTGATCGCATCGATGACTTCGGTGATCGAGGACGCAAGCGACAGATCGACGATCGCGGCGTTTCCAGAGCGGTCTTCGATTCGAATCGAACCACGTTCGACGCCCGCACCACCATTCAGATCCTCGAGAAGCACATCGCGGCCGAGTCGACCGTTCCCCCACTCGAAGGACATCGAATCGAGTCCGAGCGGCTCGAGCGTGCTGCTGGTGAATCCGCCCGACATGACCTGGCTGGTCGAAACGAGCTGCTTCACGCGAAACGCGTACTGGCCGGGGATCGCCTTGCTGCCGGCGGTCGCGAACAGCACGCCTTCGTCGCTCGACGTGGCGTTGGTGGACCGGAAGATGTCGTCGACTCGGAAAGTCGACGACGCGGACTTGAAGGCAAGCAGTCGCGCGTTCACATCGAGCAACGCCGCGTTGGATGCGTTGAGCCCGCCGATACGCTGGAAGATGGGCGTCTTCGCCTGCGCGTCCAGCGAAAGAAGCTGCTGAATGATCGCACCGGAGTCGATCCCGCTCACGAGCCCGATGCTGCTGCTGATGGACATGCCCGATGCTCCCGTTGAACCGCTCGACGCATCGCCACCGAATCCGTTCGGTCAGGCGGCGCGTCGCCACGTCGCGTCATCGTCATGGTCGACGCGCACCCGCCAACCGGGCGCCGTCAATCCCTGACGTCTCAGGTGGAGCAAATCGGATGCCCAGGATGCCAGGACCCGATCGAACATCGCCTTGGCGTGGGCGACGGAGGGGTCGTCTTCCGTGACCGGTGAATTGAAGACGGAATCAAAGGTGTCCATGGCGGGCTCCAGACCACTGCAATCGTGATTTGGCGTTCATCCATCGAGAATGAACCTCGCCAACCACGCAGGGTTTGGATCGGACCAACGAACCCGGTAATGAAGTCGAACCTGAACGATCAGCGTCGATTCACCCGGCGATGCCGGCCGCAGGCGCAAGAACAGCGCAATACCACCCGATGGCTGCTCACGCGATGCGAGCACGGAATAGGAGAACGGTGGGCCCCTATGTGTATATTATCGGACTACATCTGCTCTTGAGCGTTCGGGTCGAAGCCCATCTTCTCAAGCAGGCCGTCGAATTGCTCCAACGAATAGAAGTCCAGCGTGACCCGGCCCTGGCCCTTCTTCCGGCCGAGCTTCAATCCAACCTTGGTTCCGAGATGAAGCGACAACCGCTTCTCCAGATCGACGACGTGCGCCGTTGGCTCGATTCGATCGGGTCGCGTTGANGCTCCAGCGGAGGCGACCGCGAGTGACTGAACCTGCCGTTCGGTCTCGCGGACACTCCAACCTTCGCGAACACATTTNCCGAGAAGCCCCTTTCGCCGGACCAGGTCCTGACAACCCAGAAGTGCCTTCGCATGACCCTGAGTGATCAGGCCTTCTTGAATCGCATCTCGAGTATCGACATCCGCTTCACGCAGGCGAAGCAGNTTGCTCACCGTCGCTCGGTCGATCCCAAGCTGACTCGCGACCTCGGTTTGAGAAACCGCGTACCGCTCGATCAAAGCAGCGATTCCATCCGCACGCTCGATTGGATCGAGGTCTTCTCGCTGGAGATTCTCGATCATCGCCCACTCGGCGGCCGTNCGGTCGTCGACCGCCCGAACGATCGCAGGAATTTCCGTTCGTCCCAACGACTGAAATGCACGCCAACGACGTTCNCCGGCGACGAGCTCATAGCCGTCAGGTGCTTCGCGGACAACGATCGGCTGCATCAAGCCAGCGTTCTCGATGGAGCGGGCAAGACTCGCAATCGCCTCCTCGTCGAACCGTTGTCGAGGCTGTGCCTGGTTGGGAACGATCTTGCTGACCAGAATGGTTTCTGGAACGACACCAGCAGCCTTTGGAGCNTNNNCAGCCTCGGNCGACTGATCCNACNCCGTCACTGGTTTGTCGATTGAAACNGGCGANCCGATCAGGCTNCCGAGCCCTCGACCAAGACGCCGACCCACCGCTTTTTTCTCTGTAGCCATGACTGCCTCCATGCAAGACGAATGACCCCTGAAGCATATCGTCCCAGCCCCGATCGGTCGCAAGCCAATAACCAGCGACAAGTGTTCCACGTGGAACACTCCAATGAGCCGAGCAGGGGAGTACCCGCAAAACAGCGATGTTCCACGTGGAAAGTACGTCCTATAATCTACAACAGAAAAACGCTTTCGNTCATGATCGTGTATTTTCGTGATGTTTTCGTGGGNGTATGGTGTTTTTAGGGGTCTTTTCGCGAGGTCGTAGCGCGTGCTCCAACAAGCAACCCGTTCGGTACCCTGTCCGCCGGTCTTCTCCAAACCTCGACCAGGAATCTCGAATGCCTCGCTTCTCGCACGCTTCAATCGCCCGATCGATGGTCACCGCCACCGCGATGGTCCTGCTCTCCGTCGTCATCCATGGATGCAGCTCCACGCCTGCGGGCATTCCCGCCGATGCCGTCGTGGCTGGGGCGAATGAGAACGGGAGCACGATGCGGCTTCGCAGCGGACAGATGCTCGTCATCGAACTCCAATCGAATCCCTCGACCGGATACGTCTGGCAACTCGTCCGTGAGCCGAAC
>NYVS01000133.1 GCA_002684755.1 Phycisphaerae bacterium | reverse complement strand
AACCACCATCGTGGCGGTGGTCGATCCGGCGGGAGGATCGTCTGATCGCCCACGTGGCGGCGCACGATCTCTCGATCCGGTCCGGCATCCGGCCTCGCCTTCGAACCCGGCGCGTCCTCGGGATCGCGGAGGTCTGCGTGGAACCGGCGAGTCGTGGCGAGGGACTGGTCAAGGCGATGCTCGCCGTGGCGCACGCCTTCGGCATCGAGCGAGGGTTCGATCTCGCGATGTTGTTCGGTCGGGAGGCGATCTACGAATCGAGCGGCTATCACGCGGCGACCGGTTCGGTGCACGTCGTCGAGGCGGACGGATCCGCGGCCGTCCGGAGTGATGTCCTGTTCCGGGCACTCGCCTCGGACGTTCCCGAAGGGGACTTCATCCTGGATGGTCCGGCGTTCTGAACGTCCGGGGGGGTGCGTGTGGCCGGTCCGCTCGGCGGCCCGGGGCCTCGTGGTAGGCTGCGGGGCCATTCTTGAAAGGACCGATCGATGAATCCGACCATCACCATGACCGCCGCCGCCTTCGTGCTGGCCTGTCCCTCGTTCTCCCACGCCGCACCGCCGACCGAGGCGGAGATCAAGGAGAAGACCGCCGCCGCGATGACCTACTACCGGGCGCAGGGCCGCGACTTCTCCCTCGACGACCCCGGTTTCCACGCGGTGCTCGACGCGCAGCTCATGGGGGTCGACCCCGGCGAGTGCGACATGGAGACGATCGGCGCGATGCAGATGCTCTGGGCGTACTCCCCGAACGCGAAGCCGCTCTGGATGGCCCGGATCGAGGAAGCCGGCGCCGGACCCGAGTGGCTCGACGCGAGCCTGATGCTTGCGAGCATGGGTGAGAACGACAAGGCCCTCGCGATCGCGACGCCGCACGGCTTCGGGGAGGTCCCCGACGATCGACTCGGCGAAGTCATCCAGGCGATGAGTTCGCTTTCCGAGGAACAGTTGATCCCGATGCAGGGTGAGCTGGTCCTGCTCGTGGACCGGATGCCGGACGGCGACGCGTCGACGTTCATGACCGGTTGGCCCTCGTATCCCGAACTCCTCGGGAAGGCGATGGTCGAAGCGGATCGGCGTCGCGTGATCCATGCCCGCCTCGTCGAGGCGATGAAGGAGGGAATGGCGAAGTCCGAAGCACTCGCGAAGACCGCGCCCGAATCCGAGGTCGAGAATCACCAGCGAGCCGCGGGTCGGATGAAGAGCACGCTTGCGTTCCTCGACGGCCCGGCCGGACGTGGCGAACTCATCGGCTACCCCGCACCGAAGGTCGACCTGCTCTGGAACAGCGAGGGCGCCGACTGGAACTGCTTCAACTGCCTCAAGGGCAAGGTCGTGGTCCTCGACTTCTGGGCCACCTGGTGCGGACCGTGCGTCGGTTCGTTCCCGCAGGTCCGGGAGCTGGTCGAGTACTACGACGGCTACGACGTGGTCGTGCTCGGGCTCACCAGCGAGCAGGGAAGCGTGATCTTCCGTGACGATCGCGGCAAGGTGGACGCCGAGGACTTCGCCGGCGAGTGCGCGATGATGGCGGACTACGCCAAGGCGATGGACGTCACCTGGCCCGTGGCGTTCACCAAGCAGGACGTCTTCAACACCGACTTCGGGATCAAGGGGATTCCCCACGTCGCGATCATCGCCCCGGATGGCAAGGTCGCCTACAACAATCTCCATCCCGCCGATCCGCTCGCCGACAAGGTCGAGAAGATCAACGGCCTTCTCGAGAAGGCGGGTCTGAAGCATCCCCCCTCGGTCAAGGAGAAGGCCGCGACCGAGAAGTCCGCGACCTGAAACGCGGATCGAGTTCGCTCGACCGATTGGAATCAGGGACCCCGGCCTCGGCCGGGGTCCTTTTCAATGACACGACTCGATCGACGCTCCGACGCCGGGGGCACGACGGGTCGGTCACGTCGTTCCACACGCCCGCTAGACTCGGGTCCGATCCCCCGTGAGTCCGGAGACGTCCAATGTCGCATCGAACCCTGCTCGTCCTGTTCCTCGCCGGTCTTTTCGCGTGTGGAACGGCGTTCATTCCATCGGTGTTCGCCGACGAGACCGTCGGCGTGTTCGAGGCGGTGGCGACGGACGGCACGGGTGCATGGCGGATCGGTGGCGATGCGTACATCGTGGATCCGGACGTCGCGACGATCGGATCGGTCGCCGTGCCGGACGCCGGTGAGCTGGTTCGGGTGAAGTTCGAGATTCGAGACGGAGCCCGACATGCCTCCGCGCTGTCGCCGCTCGGTTTCGGGGCGGACGCGGTGCAGGACGGACCGTATCTCCTCTGGGAGGACGCCGATTCGGCGGTGATGATCACCGTGGTCGATGGGAAGGTCGTGCGGACCGAGCATGACGGGATCGCCGTCGGCGACGTTCTCGCCACACCGAGCGGGCTGGTGCCCGGGATCGTCGTGAATTCGTCCTACGAGTCGCCCGCGGCGGACTGGCCGGACGCACGGCGGATTCTCGCGGTGAGCGACCTCGAAGGGAACCGGGAGACGTTCATGAGGTTTCTCCGCGGGAACGGGGTCGTCGACGATGACGGCCGTTGGTCGTGGGGCGACGGGCATCTGGTGCTCGACGGCGACATCGTCGACCGCGGCGCGGAGGTGACCGAACTGCTCTGGACGATCCGGCGACTCGAACGCGAGGCGACGCAGGCGGGTGGACGCGTCCACTACGTGCTCGGCAATCACGAATCGATGGTGATGGCGGGTGATCTCCGGTACATCCATCCCAAGTATCGCTTCACCACCGATCGAATCGGAGCGACCTACGACGCGCTGCACGGTCCTTCCAGCGAGATCGGTCGATGGCTTCGAAGCCGCAACAGCGTCATCCGCGTCGGGCCGTTCCTCTTCGTGCATGCGGGCTACTCGCCGGAACTGGATCGACTCAAGCTGGGAATGGACGAGATCAACGAGACGATTCGTTCCGGACTCGGGCCGCCGGCCTGGCCCGCCGCGTCCCGGGAGGACCTTCGAACCGGTCTGATCTGGCACCAGCAGGGGCCGCACTGGTACCGAGGCTACTTCCCGCGACACGCCGCGCAGTGGGGCGGACGTCCGTCCGACGAGGCGATCGCCGCGATCCTGAAACGACACGGCGCGGAGCACGTGGTGGTCGGGCACACGGTGGTCGACGAGATCGGATGGATCGACGGTCGTCCGGGATTGATCGGCATCGACGTCGCCTGGCGGGATCCCGGCGAAGCAGCCGGACTGCTCTTCGATGGCGGCGAACTGCACCGGGTCGATTCGGTGGGGCGAAGGACGCCGCTCCGGAGGCCGTTGACGCCCGACCAGGGGGAGTGAGTCGCGGTCGACCGCTCCGCGGGGGTAGCATCCGGCGGACGTGATCGATCCCCGAGTCGAACCGCGGAGCCTGCCCATGAGCCAAGATCGACGACGTTTCCTCGCGACCGGTGCCGTGGCCTCGGTCCTCCCGATCACTTCGGCGATCGCCGCGACCCGACAGGACGCGACGGCGGATGCGGTGGGCGACGGCGGAGGTGCCCGGCGAACCCATCCGATCGCGTTGTCGACCTATTCGCTCTGGCGGTTTCGCAACGACGAGTATCGAGACATGGATCGATGCATCGATCTCGCCGACGAGTTCGGCTTCGACGGCATCGAATTCCTGCTCTATCAGATCGGCCAGAACGAGCTGCTCAGCCGTTCCCGNCGCATGGCCTACAAGCGTCGGGCCCAGCGACTGGGGCTTCCGCTCATGGGNCTTTCGACCCACCAGGGGTTCGTGACNCCCGATCGGGAGAAGCGTGATTTCAACATCGATCGCACCATCGCCCAGATCGAGATCGCCTACGACCTCGGGATTCCCGTGATGCGGGTCAACACCGGGACCTGGGGAACCTCGAAGGACTTCGACGATCTCATGGCGAACCGGGGCGTGGAATCGCCGCTTCCCGGATACACGGACGAGGATGCNTATCCGTGGGTGATCGAAGCGTTCGAGAAGTGCCTGCCCACCGCGGAGCGGTGCGGCGTGGTGCTCGGCCTCGAGAACCACTGGGGCCTCGGCCTGACGCCGGAGGGGATCCTGCGAATCGTCGATGCGGTCGACTCGCCATGGCTCCAGATCACCACCGATACCGGCAACTTCCTCGAGGANCCCTACGAGCGGCTGGAGAAGCTCGCGCCGCGGACCGTGCTGGTGCAGGCGAAGACCTACTTCGGTGGTGGGCAGTGGTATTCGCTCGAACTCGATTACCCGCGGATCGGTCGGATTCTCGACGAGCACGGGTATCGCGGCTGGATCTCGCTCGAGTTCGAAGGCATGGAGGATCCAAGGACCGCGATTCCCCGCAGTCTCGAACTGCTGCGATCGTCCTTTCCGCGCGACGCCTGATCCANCGTCCCCGGTCNNGNCCTGNGGCGCGGGCGGNCNGGCCGTTCGTCCCCGGGATGCCGCGCTCCGATCAGATCTNNTCCCAGATTCGCTGCAGCTCCTCGTGACCGGGCTCTCCGCCGTCCCACGGCTTGGGTTTTCCGACGAAGTGGAGGATCCTGATCCTCGAAAGATCGAACTCCGGATGTCGCGTCAGGCCTCGCTTCATGTAGTTGTATTCGGACGACAGGAAACACACGTCGTCGAANGAAGACAAGGCGAAGTAGCTCGTGAGGAAACCCTGGTCGCTTCCGTCGACGGAAGCGACCGTGCCCAGCCGGGATGTGATCATCTCGTAGGTTTCCATCGACGGACGCAGCACGAAGACGCCGGTCTGGATCATCCGCAGTCGAACGTGCTCCGATTCCTCGGGGAACACCTCGTGGTCGACGGCGCANGCGATTCCGTGGGGCTTCAAGGGCACGCCCAGGAGTTCATCGGCGTTCTGCAACTGGATCGTGTCCGAGTCGATCCAGCAGACCTTGTCGTATTCCTCNAGCCTCCAGCACTCCAGCTTGACGAAGGCCTCCAGCCACTTCTCCTTGTAGGGGTTCGTCAGCGAGGAGAGTCGGACCCGCTTCGTGGTGATCCCTGCTTCGATCAACGTGCGTTCCTGTTNCGCCGTCGTCGAGTCGGTGCAGAAGCAGAGAAGCGGATGTTCGGATCCCACGCGACGCATCGATCGATGGAGCTTCAGCACCCCCTCGAAGTAACCATCGTTGCAGCTCGTGACCCACGTGGCGTTTCCAGGTGCTTCGACGACATCGAAGGCGTGGAACGCGTGTCGCGTCTCGTACCACCGGCGTCGGCCGTTCCTCTTCGTCCGGAGTCTCCTCGTGAGGCCGATCATCAGGACACCGATCGCGGTGAGCGGCAGCAGGAGAAGCAGGGCGACGAAAAGGTCCATTCCCTTCTTATATCGTCGGCCGGTTCCGATCGCGATTCGTTTCACGGCGATCGCGGACATGAAGCACCATTTCCTCGCCTCGTCGAGTCGCTCGCGATTAGGATTCAAGTCGCTTTGAGATGGCACCCGCCGGACGTATCCCGATGAAGACACTCCTGATCCTCGGTTCGAAGCCGGATCCCGCATTGCCGCCACCGNACAGTTTTCAGGAGGTGGCNTGCGCCAACGCTTCGGGTCACTCGGCGGAANGGCANGACCTNCCGCGGCCCACGTTCACCGTCATGACNCCGNTCATCGCGTGCGACATCGANTCGGGCAGGCAGAGTCTCGAGGCGCTGACCGGTCTTTCCACCGGCACCCTCTATNTCCTGCGTGCGCGAGGCGAGGGCAGGCGGGGATTCGCGCGAATCGTCCATCGTTTCAAGGTCTTCAGGCGGAAGCCGATCCATCGAATGCAGCCGTTCTATCTCAAGAGGAAGCTGCGATCGATCTCGTACCGACACGACACCCTGCTGGCGCTCGGACCCGGAGAGTACGACACGCTCGTCGAACGACTCTGTGATCGGGACCCGGGGATTCTCGCGCAGTTGCGGCGAAAACGACCATCCACGGGGGTCATCGCCCTTGCGCTGGCCATCGACCGCGAGGAATACGGTCGCTTCATCCTGAGTGGTTTCAGTTTCGAGTTGACCCACTCCTATGCGGTCAACCCGGTGATCCGGCGGCGTGGAACGACGGTCAGTTCGCACGCTGAAACCGACGCGATGGTGATCGCCTGTCTGGCGAGAAGGATGGGGAACATCTTCACGACCGAAGAGGCCATGCATGAGCGTGCGAACGTGCCCTTCCTNCCAGGTTGGATCCGGTAANCGTCGAAGGTGATCGTGAAGCGCGCATTCGGAAGCTGGATCGCGATCAGGGTNCGGGATCGACCCTCCTCATCGAACAGGCTTGCTTCANTGCCCGGCGAGCGATNTCGATCCGACATCGACGGTCTTCGATCCCTCGCCGTGCTCGCGGTCATTCTGTGTCATGCCGAGTTCTCGTGGGCGTCGGGTGGATATGTCTGCGTCGACCCCTTCTTCGTCATCAGCGGTTTCCTGATCACGAGGCTGATCCGCCGAGAATTGAAGGAATCGAGGTTCTCGTTCTCGAACTTCCACCTCCGGCGAGTCAGGCACCTCATGCCGGCCCAACGCTTCACCCTGATGGCGAGCCTCGTGTTCGGGTGCTTCCGCTCGCCTCCGAGCCGGCTCGAATCCCTCGGGCGGTCGACGATCCGGACGGCGTTGTCCGTCTCCAACATCCACTTCTGGATGACTTCAGGGTACTTCTCCGCCGCTGCGACGACGAAGTCGCCCGGATCCGCGAGGAGACGGGTCGCCTGTTCGTCGACAAGAAGAAATTCCTCCCGATGGAACGGGCTGGATACTCGAGACCGAGGGAATCCCTTTCACCAGGGATCGCGGGTATCTAACATGGGAGTTCGCCACGATGATCGGGCGACTCGCGTGACCTGAGATCCTTCGTCATCCGAACGATTCCCGGGAGCGATCCGCGGGTGATGCGGGTGTCGATTGGACCGGTCCCCGAGGTGCAGACATGAAACATGCCACAGCCATCATTCCGGCCCGCGGCGGCTCCAAGGGTGTCCCCCGAAAGAACCTCTGGCAGTTGAACGGCAAGCCTCTGGTCTGCTGGAGCATCGAGGCCGCTCAGGCCGCCGAAATGGTCGGTTCGGTCGTGGTCTCGACGGACGACGCGGAAATCGCGGAAGTCAGTCGAGCCGCGGGCGCGACGGTCGTCATGCGGCCCGCCGCGATCAGCGACGATGTCGCCTCGTCGGAGGATGCGCTGCTCCATGCGCTGGAGAACCTCGGCGAGTCTCCGGANCTGACCGTGTTTCTGCAGTGCNCCTCNCCGTTGACCCGGAGTGGAGACATCGACGACTGCATCCGCACCCTCGTCGAAGCCGACGCGGACAGTGCCTTCACCGCCACCGAGTCGCACCGTTTCATCTGGAACGACAAGGCGAACGCCACCGGCGTGAATCACGACGGGGCCGAGCGAAGGCGGCGACAGGAGATCGAACCCGAGTACGGTGAAAACGGCGCGGTCTACGTCATGCGCACCCGTGGTTTCCTGAAATCCCGCCACCGATTCTTCGGGAAGACCGTCATTTCCGAAATGCCCACGACCCGNTCCTGGGAGATCGACTCCCCCGAGGACATTCGGATCGTCCAGGCACTCGCCGCACTCTCGTCCCGGAACTTCCCCGTGGATGTCAGGGCCGTGGTCTTCGATTTCGATGGGGTCATGACCGACAACGCCGTCTATCTCTCCGAAGNCGGGAAGGAGAGCGTGCGCTGCAATCGCGGTGACGGGTGGGGCATCGCCCGACTGCGCGANGCGGGAATCCGGATGGCCGTGATGTCGAGCGAACTCAACCCCGTCGTCCATGCTCGATGCGAGAAGCTCGGACTCGAGTGTTTCCAGAGCCTTGGACGAGACAAGGTTCNGAAGTTCACCGCATGGTGCAGGGAACACGATCTGGACCTCGCCCACACGGTCTACGTCGGAAACGACGCGAACGATGTCGATTGTCTGGCCGCCGCCGGGATGGGCGTCGTCCCGGCCGACGCCCATCGGTCCGCACGACGAGTGGCGGACTGGGTCCTGGCCGGCGAAGGCGGCAAGGGAGCGGTCCGCGAACTCTGTGATCTGATCCTTGAAAAGACGGCAGACGATGGCTGAACCTCCAAGGATCATCGCGGAGATCGGTTGCAACCACCGGGGTGACATGGACACCGCACGGGAAATGNTGGTGGCGGCCGCCCAGTTCTGCAAAGCCGACGTCGTCAAGTTCCAGAAGCGATGCCCGGAGGAGCTGCTCACGAAGGATGAACTGGCCGCCCCCCATCCCAATCCCATGCATGCATACGGCGAGACCTACGGCGCCCATCGCGCGTTCCTGGAGTTCGACGTGGGCCAGCATCGCCAGCTCCAGGAGTGGTGCGTCGAGTTGGGCGTTGAATACAGCAGCTCCGTCTGGGACACCATGTCGGCGAGGGAGATCACGTCACTGGATCCATCGTTCATCAAGATCCCCTCCGCCTGCAACCTGCATTGGAGGATGCTCGATTACCTGTGCGTGAATCACGGTGGCGAAATCCATCTTTCCTTCGGGATGACGACCCACGACGAAGAGAATGCGATCATCGAATTCTTCCAGAAGAGGGGTCGGGCCGAGGATCTCGTCGTCTACAGCTGCACTTCGGGCTATCCCGTGGCGTTCGAGGACATCTGCCTGCGGGAGATCACCAGGCTCAAGGAGAAGTTCGACGGCATCGTCAAGGGGATCGGGTTCTCAGGCCATCACCTCGGGATCGCGGCTGACGTGGCCGCCATGACCCTCGGCGCCCGATGGGTGGAACGGCACTTCACGCTCGACCGGACGTGGAAAGGCACCGACCATGCCGCATCGCTGGAACCTGACGGCATGCGAAGGCTGGCTCGTGATCTTCGGAGCGTGAGCCTCGCCTTGCGAAACAAGGACCGTGAGATCCTCGAGGTCGAGCGTGTCCAGCGTGAGAAGCTCAAGCACGCGGCGGGAGGCTCGGAATGACTCCGTGCCCTCGAGGGTCACGGCACCCCGGATCCGTCCGTTTCGGTTGCGGCCGCAACGAGATCGCGTTCCATCCGGCAAGGCGAAGCGTCGAGGGCGCCGCCGAGTCACGACGTGCCTTGAATGACAGGAT
The DNA here is from genome assembly GCA_002684755.1 of Phycisphaerae bacterium. Next base: position 11,234 of record NYVS01000133.1, on the reverse strand, counting down.
TCCCGATGCCGATCGGATTCCGGACGCTTCCGATCCCCGAGTGGAAGCGGGCGTTTCGATATGAAGAGGCAACGGGCACGCGCGATGTCGAGCCGGCCACGGCGGATCGCGCGGCGCGCCGCCAATGTCCTCGGTTTGCGGCGGAGGCGGATCTCCTGGCTCTTCCTTCTCGGTGTCAACAACTCCGGGACGACCCTTCTGGAGTCCATGCTCGGGCGTCATCCCGGAATCTCGAAGCTTCCCGAAGAGGGGCAGTACCTCTCACGTGCCTTTCCGACGCCGAACCAGTTGAAGGTGCGGAGGATCTGGACGGAGCGACTCGAGGCGTTTCGCAAGGTGCTCGAGGACGGCGGTGGAATGCCGGCCGCTCGCCTCAAGTGGGACTGGCTCTGTCACTATCCGGTCGATGGCGCGTCCCGTTGGCTCATGGAGAAGAGCCCGCCGAACACGGTCCGAGGGCCCTGGCTGCAACGCCACTTCAAACCCGCATCCTTTCTGGCCCTCACCAGAAGCCCGTACGCGGTCGCCGAAGGAATTCGACGACGTGAGGGGCACTCGATCGATCGTGGTGCGCGGCACTGGACCATCGCGAACCGGATCATGCTCGACGACCTGGAACGATTGGATCGTTCCCTGCGCCTGAGCTACGAGGATCTGTGTGCGGATCCCTCGAAGGAGATGTCCCGGATCACTCGATTCCTCGGCATCGATCCGTACCCCGACGAATTCTTGCGCGAGAGTCTTNCCGTTCACAACGCGACGGGCGAACCGAGCCTGGTCAAGGACTTCAACGAGTCGAGCCTCGAAAGACTCTCCGCGGATGACATTCGGACGATCGAGGACGTCTCGGGGGACGTGATGCGTCGGCTGGGATATGCTTTCGCCTCCGGATGACCGCACCAGCGGACCCGACGCCGGCCGGCTTCCGCTCGCGGGATCGCCTGGCATTCCCGTGCGTGCCGAGAGGCCGGTCACGAACCGAACGGTCGCCATCGGAACGCGTTCCCGCGANGGAGGTTCACCATTCGAATCCACGGTTCATCTGGAGAACGCGCTTGAACACCGCAGGCAGAAAGCCGGCCGTGTTCTTCTGCGTCGGCAGCGAGAAGTCGGGGACCACGCTGCTCGCGCGGGTTCTCGATCAGCATCCCCAGGTGGCTTGCATCTGGGAGAGCTACGGCTTCCAGCCCGACGGGCGAGCCAGCATCTTCAATCCCGCCTCCGAGAAGTGGGGGCGGCACGGCTTCTCCGAAACGGACGTCCGGCGATGGTCGCGGATCTGGAGCGCCCAGCCCCGGGCCGGCTTTCGACGAGTGCTCCTTCGATTGACCGGAAAGAGCTTCTTCACCAGCACCTGTTTCCGCCGGACCATGTCGTCCGCCATGGCGGACTTCGCGCGGCGGTGCGACGCGACCGTGGTCGGCGACAAGTGGCCCGGATACATCGCGAATCTCGACCGCCTGCTGGCGGCGTTTCCCGAGGCTCGGATCATCTACAACGTTCGAGACCCGAGAGGCCTGTGGAACTCGGCCGAGCGGTTCAAGGGGCGGTGCCGCGGGGACGAGCTGCTCGGAGAGATGCTCGAGAACGATCGGCGAATCAGGCCCTACCTGAAACGCGGGAACTTCCTGACGATTCGCTACGAGGATCTGGTCCGTGAACCGGAGGCCACCGCCCGCGGTCTGTTCGATTTCCTGGGATGCGACTTCGTCGACGAGTANCTGAGGTACGACCCGGAAACCGACCCCTATCCGGACCGCTGGAACTGGGTGCCGGAAGCGGGCGGCCGGATCGATCCGTCGCATGCGTCCAAGTGGAAGGAGCAGCTCGGTCCCGCGGAGATCGCGCGGNTCGCNGGCATGGCGGGCGGCTTCATGGATCGATACGACTACGCGCGTTGACGACGACGCTTCGACGGTTTTCGAAGATCATTCGCCGGACTGGATCGACTCGAGTTCGGCCCACCGGGCGTAGAGCGTCCGGACCTTCTCCTGCGCGGCGGAGAGCCGCTCGAAGGCGGCGGCGGCCTTCGCATGGTCCGCGACGACCGCGGGATCGGTGGTCGCGGCTTCGAGCGTCTCGGCCTCGGTCTCGGCCTCGAGGATCGCGTCCTCCATGCCGTCGTGCTCGCGCTGTTCCTTGTAGGAGAGCTTGCGTCCGCGTCGTGCGGATTCCGTGGCGGCGGCGGGGGCCCCGGATGCGGGGGCCGACTTCGATCCGCCCCTGGCGCCGGACTTCGAACCGTCGCCGCGAGCGGAGGCGGGCGTGGTCTCGCGGGNGCGATGCTCGGTCCACTGCTGGTGGGTCTGGAAGATCTTCGCGCCGCCCGCGTCGTCGAGTCCGACGTACTCGGTCGCGATCCGCTCGAGCATGAAGCGGTCGTGGGTGACCAGCACCAGCGCGCCGGGGAAGTCGAGCAGCGCCTCCTCGAGGACCTCGAGCGAGGGGATGTCGAGGTCGTTCGTCGGTTCGTCGAGCAGCAGCACGTCGGCGGGATCGAGCATCAGGTTCGCGATGAGNACCCGCGCCTGCTCGCCGCCCGACAGGTTTCCGACGTAGGTCGACAACTGATCCGGTTCGAAGAGGAATCGCTTCGCCCACCCGCTGACGTGGACCATGCGGCCCTGGAAGTCGACCATGTCGCCGACCGGGCACAACGCCTCCTGGAGCGTCTGTTCCGCCACGAGGGTCCCGCGATGCTGGCTGAAGACGACGGTGCGGAGTTCCGCCGCCCGCTTGATCGTGCCCGCGTCGGGTTCGAGTTCGCCGGACATCAGCCGGAGAAGAGTGGTCTTGCCGGAGCCGTTGACGCCCACCAGGCCCAGCCGGCGTCCGGGCGTCAGGGTGAGGTCGAGTCCCTCGAAGAGTCGCTTGCCGCCCATCGACTTCGCCACGCCGTGGAGNGCCAGCAACCGCTTCGTCTTCCGGTCGGTCGCCTGGAAGTCGATCGTCGTCGCTTTCGTCGGGGCGGCGTTCCGATCCTTGATCGCCTTCAGCTCCCCGCGTCGCGTGGTCGCATCGTCGACCTGGGTCTTGTTNCGGGTCTGTCGTCCCTGGATCCCCTGGCGGAGCCAGGCGGTGTCGCGGCGGACGCGGTTGGCGAGCACGGACTGCGCCGCGGCCTGGGCTTCGAGGAAGTCCTCCTTGCGACGGATGAAGTTGGTGTAGTTGCCTTCGGCTTCGAACGTGCCGCCGGGGTACGCCTTCGACAGTTCGATGATCCGGGTCGCGGTGTTCTCGAGGAATCGCCGATCGTGGGTGACGAACATGAAGGTCGCGTTCGACTGNTTCACGAACTGCTCGAGCCAGACGACCCCCTCCAGGTCGAGGTGGTTCGTGGGTTCGTCGAGCATGAGCACGTCGGGCTCGTGGGCCAGCGCACAGGCGAGCGAGAGCCGTTTCCGCCANCCACCGCTGAGCGTCGAGACCGACCGTTCGAAGTCCTCGAAACCCAGTCGGGAGAGCACGATCGCGGCCCGCGTCTCCGGGTCGAGGCGACCGTCGTCGTCGAGTTCCGCGGCGACCGCGGACATGGGGGTCGCGTCATCCGGAAAACGATCGTCCTGCGAGACGTAGACCTGCGTCGTTCCCTTCTGTCGAGCGACCTCGCCCGCATCCGGCGTGTCGNCGCCGGCGAGGATCCGCATCAGGGTCGACTTGCCCGCCCCGTTCGGACCGATGAGTCCGATCCGCTCGCCCGACGCCACCTGCATGTCGACCCCCTCGAACAGCAGGTTCGAGGGGTGTGACTTCGCGAGGTTGCGGACGTTGAGGAGGCTTGGCATGGCGGTCGCTTCCGACGGCGGGATCATCGTCGAGATCGGCGTTCGTCGCGACCCGGTTCAGTCGATCCGTCTCAGCCGATCCGAGATCNACCGTGCAGGGNCGGATCGTGGCTCAGCCCCGTCCGCTCGTGCTTCCTCGGGGGCCGGCGCCCTTGCCACGGTTGCCGGGGCGACCGGAGCCGCCGGCGTGGTTGCGCTTCGGTCCGCCGCCGTTGCCGGTGCCGTCCGGTCGCGCNGATCGCGTGCCGGTCTTGCCGCGCTTCTTCGCGCCACCGCCAGCGGGGCGGTGCTTTCCGCCNCCGCCGCCCGCGGCAGATCCGCCCTGGGACGTCTTGGATCGCTTCCAGGGACGCGAGCCTTCGCCGCCACCGCCGTTCGCAGGTCGATCACCGTGGCTGGTGGTCTTCTTCCGAGGCTTCGCGGAACCCTCGGTCGGCTTGGGATCGTTGAAGCGACGGCCGCCGTCGGCGTNGTCGTTTCCGCCTGCGGCGTTGCGGCGTCGATTCTTCTTNGCGCCACCACTCCAGGAATTCTTCTTCTGCCATCCGCCGCCCTTGTACGGGGCGGGGCCACCGGCGGGNCGGCGATTCCCGGATCCACCCCTCGACGGCGCGGGTGCGGTGAAGGTGAGTTCGGGGACGTCGGTCTGNACCTCGGGTCGGGCATCGGTTCGCTTCTCGACCGAGCGGAGGAGCGGGAGTTCCTCGCGGCTGCAGAACGACACCGCGATGCCGGAGGCGCCGGCGCGGGCGGTTCGCCCGATGCGGTGCACGTAGGACTCGGGCTCGATCGGCATGTCGTAGTTGACCACGTGGGTGATCTCGTCCACGTCGATGCCACGCGACGCGATGTCGGTCGCGACCAGCACCGGAACCTTGCCGGCGCGGAACGCGTCCATCGCCCGGGTTCGGGCGTTCTGCGACTTGTTCCCGTGGATGGCTTCCGCCTTGATCTTCGCCTTGCGGAGCACGCGGGTGAGCTTGTCGGCNCCGTGCTTCGTGCGGGTGAAGACGAGGGTCCGTCCCATGTCGCCGCGCTCGAAGAGTCGGGTGAGCATCGCGGGCTTGTTCACCTTCTCGACGAAGTAGAGATGCTGGGTGATCGACTCGGCGGTGGTCGANTCGGGGGCGGTCTCGATGCGGGCGGGATCCTCGAGCATCGAGTCCGCCAGCCTCCGGATGTCGGGAGAGACCGTCGCGGAGAAGAACAGGGTCTGCCGATCGTCGGGGACCAGCGACACCACGCGGCGGATGTCGTTGATGAAACCCATGTCGAGCATGCGGTCCGCCTCGTCGAGGACGAGGACTTCGACCGCGCTGAGGTCGACGTGGCCCTGATTGATCAGGTCGAGGAGTCGNCCGGGGGTCGCNACGAGGATGTCGAGNCCGTTCCGCAGGGCNGTGACCTGGCGTCCCTGGCCGACGCCGCCGTAGATCACGGCATGTCGGAGTCGGAGATGTCGTCCGTAGTTCACGAAACTGTCGTGGATCTGATCCGCGAGTTCCCGGGTGGGGCAGAGGATCAGGGCGCGGGGCGGACGGCCTCGCATCCCCTGACGACGCTCGCGGCGGTTGCCGCCACCGCCACGGCGATCGGCCATCGGCGGTTCGCCGGCTTCGAGGCGCTGGAGGATCGGAAGTGCGAAGGCGCAGGTCTTCCCGGTTCCGGTCTGGGCGCAACCGAGCACGTCGCGTCCCGTCAGGGCTTCGGGGATCGCGTGGGCCTGGATGGGGGTCGGCGTTTCGTACCCGTCTTCGGAGACGGCGCGGAGGATCGGGGCGGACAGCCCGAGGTCCTGAAAGGTCATGTGTGATTTCCGGAGTTGCGGACGAACGGTCGTCGGTCGTGTGTAGCGATCGGCCGAAGTGCCTCCGGACGCGCTGGGCGTCCTCGAAAAGTCACTCGGCTGGAACGGCCGTTCGTCGTTCCGAATCGGAACACGGTAGGTGAAAGCCGCCGGAAAGTCCAGAGGAAGGGGAAATCGGCGATCAGCGTCATCACCGATGCCGGACAGGGGCGTCCGGTATCATCGCGGCGGAGNAGGCCACCACGGTCCGAAGAACCCCTCTGACAACCCACGGAGAAACCAAGACATGACCAGTACCAGATCCGCTCGTCGAATCCCCTCCGGCCGCGTCATCCCGTCCCGGCTGCTGCTGGGCGTCTTCGCCGCGGCGATGGCCTCGCTCGCCTTCGCGCCGGCATCGTCGGTCGTCGAGGAATCGCCGAAGACGCCGGATGCGGCGCTGGCGAAGCTNNTGAACGGAAACCGACGCTTCGTCGACTTGAAGGCGAAGTCCGGTGAGATCAAGATCAACCGAGAGGCACTCGCCGCCGGCCAGGCGCCGTTCGCCGCGGTGATCCGGTGCGCGGACTCCCGCGTCTCTCCCGAGATCTGTTTCGATCAACCGCTTGGAAGGCTNTTCGTCTGCGCGGTCGCCGGNAACATCCCGACGCGTGACGGCATCGCGAGTCTCGAATACGGCGTCGCCGTGCTGGGCACCAAGCTCATCGTGGTGATGGGGCACAGTGGCTGCGGGGCCGTCGACGCTGCGATCAAGCATCGGGACGACACCTCGGTGCTTCCCGGCTCCCTTCCCGGGCTCATCAACCAGATCGTCTCTCCCTGTGCGATTTCAGTCGATCCCAAGGATCCCGAGGCACTGGCGAAGGCGACCCGGTGCAACGCCAATCTCGGCGTCACTGAACTCCTCAAGGAGTCCCCGGTGATCCGCGAGGCGGTCCAGAACGGCAAGCTTCGCGTGGTCGCGGGCGTGCAGGATCTCGCGACCGGACGATTCACGCTCACCCGGGAGTGAGTCCAGACTGTGGCGAACATGGACCGCGGCGCGCTCGTTCGGGGCGCGTCGCGGTTTTTTCGTGGCGAGCGGCATCNCCCTCGCAGCGGGGGAACCGGTCGGAACCCGGGNNCATCNTCGAGTGGTCGGAGCATNATGNCGCTCCGGGCCGCAGGGTCAGCCTCGCCTGGTCTTCCAGTCNTCGACGAACGTCGCGAACTCGGTCATCGAACCGTGCACGGGGATCGAGGGAACGCGATCCAGGTCGAGTCCACCCGTCGCACGGCCTCCGATGACGAGGGTCAGGTCCTCGTCGATGCACCGGGCCGCGAAATCGACGATTCGGGCGTTCAGGTNCGTTCCGTCCTGATGGAGATCATTGATGCTCATCCAGACGAAATCCGGTCGCTGTGCCGGGTCGTCGGTGAAGCAGGCGAGTTCGAAGACCTCGACCGGGGTGTTGGGACCGAGATTCACGGCTCGGAACCCGTGCTCCTGAAGCACTGCGGTCGTGAGGAGCGGTGGCAGCTTGTAATCGTCGCCTGAAATCGCCCCGCCGATCGCCCGTGGCCCTTCGTCGTCCTGTCGGACCATCTTGGTCAGTTCGATCACGAGGCTGACGCAGATCTCGGTGGCTCGATGCTCGATCAGGATTCCNTCCGGCCCGTCGTGCCAGAGTTCTCCGATTCGGTCGAAGCTCTCCCGAATCGGCCCGTCGGCGAGTGCTGCGATCGGTTCGCCGTCGAGAAACCGCTGCAAGAGGTGGTTTCGTGCGCCGAGATCGTGGCCGCGTCGCATCAGCTCGAGAAACGCCTGGTTGGGGTTTTCGAGCGTCTCGAGATCGATTTCNGGGGTGGCTGCAACCGCGCCGGGAAGCCCGAGGACCTCCGGCCTGACCACCGGCATCCGACGGGCTCGAACGAACCTGATCGCTTCGTTTCGGTCGATGCGACGATGTCCGCCCGCGGTACGCGACACCCGAAGGAGCCCACGGTCGGTCCACCGCTTGAGCGATGATTCGCTCACGCCGATCGCGACGGATAAATCCTTGGGGGAAAGTAGGTTGCCGGTGGTGGGCATGGGGATCGTGTCTCGCAAGGAGGCGGCGAAGTCCAAAAGCCTAGCCTGATGCCGACGGAGAGTGGACGTTTTGGATGAATTTTATGAAAACAGCCCCCCGACCAGGGAACTGGANGGTATAGTNNTGAACGAATTGGACGTTTCAAGCGTTCNNGCAACAGCGAGCCACCCCATGGCACGACGGTGACGGGACTTGTTCCTGACACCGTCGTGCTTCTTTTTGCGCAATCCGGCGTCTTCGCGGAGGGCGGGACAACGCCNGATNGCATCGGNCNGGTGTTCGNGTTCNNGAGCCGGTACCGACCTCCGNGGCTCGGGAAGCGAGCCATCGATCAANCAAGCCATCGATCAACCAAGCCGCCGACGGGCCTCGTTGATTTCGCATCGACGTCTGCACCCACATTCGAATTCGCGTCCTNNCGTCCGNCCACNNNCNNNGCNNGGCGTNCCGNTGNCNTTCANNNCNNNGCNTCGANGCCGATCACGANNGTCNNNCGACCGNCNNANNCANCTTCGTGCGATCNNTGTTTCGGAANGNGCACGGAAACCTNGNCGNNGCACTTGACTGTCCGGNTGNCGTCGANGGNNNTTCNGTCGANACCGANGTTTCGGNGTGGNNANGNAAACCTNGTCGTTGCACTNNAGTGCNNGAATCGTTGGTCGGCTTGTGGGATCGAGTCCGATCGAGGATCATCTGAAAATGGACCACGTCGCCTTCCTCAAAGCGTTTCTCGGCCTCTTCGCCATGATGAATCCCATCGGCAACACCGGGATCTTCATTTCGATGACGGGCGACCTGCCGGCTCGCTTCAAGGCCAAGGCGGCCTTGAAGGTGACGATCGTCGTGTTGATCATCCTCATCGGGGCGGTCTTCGGTGGCACCGCCATCCTCAACGCGTTCGGGATCTCCCTGCCGGCCTTCCAGCTGGCGGGCGGGCTCATCGTGCTCGGCATCGGTTTCAACATGCTCAAGGGTGGTGAGAACAAAGCGCACTCCACGCCTGAAGGAAACAAGAAGCTCGGGGACCTGAACGCGAACGAGGCGAAGGTCAGCAACGCCCTGATCGTGCCACTTTCGATGCCGATCCTCGGTGGGCCCGGCTCGATCACCACCGTCGTGACCGTGGCGGCGGCCTATCCGACGCTCTCCGGTCAGATCGGAGCCGCCGCAGGTACCGCGGCGTTGACCTTGATCATGGGGGTGTGCTTCGCACTCAGTGGTCTCCTCCAGCGATTCATCACACCGCACGCTCAGCAGATCATCCTTCGATTCATGGGCATGATTCTGGTCGCGATCGCGGCGGACATGATGCTCACCGGCTTCCAGCAGTCGGTGGGTGGCAGTGTGAAGCGGATCATCCCGGACATCGTGGACGAGGTGGACGCCGCCCAGACCGCGAGAGTCGCCGAACCGGACGCCACTGCGAAGTGAGGATCCTGATGCTGATCCGATCGGATCGGTAACATGGCGAGTGCGGGATGGGCCCCGGATCGACATCACGGTGTCTGCTTGCAAACCTCAATCGCCCGGCGGATGAGGGTCCTCCATGGTCGTGCGTTCGAAAGGAGTGTCTCGATGATTCGATCCGCCGATTCGGCGCGTGCCGACGCCGTCGACCGCAACGTGCTTGGTGGCGAATTGAAGCCCTGCAGCATCGAGCCGCTGACCGGTTACTACCGCGACGGCTGCTGTCGCTCCGGGCCGGATGATCAGGGCATCCACTCGGTCTGCAGCCTGATGACCGCGGAGTTCCTCGAATTCAGCAAGGCGGCCGGCAACGATCTTTCGACGCCGCGGCCGGAGTGGGGATTCGACGGACTCAACCCGGGAGATCGCTGGTGTCTCTGTGCCGCTCGGTGGCTCGAGGCGGACGACGCCGGCGTGTCGCCGCAGGTCTTCCTCGCGGCGACCCACGCACGAACCCTCGACGTGGTTCCGATCGAGCGACTGCGGGCGCGGGCGCTCGACGGCTGATCGACGCGAACGTCGTCGGTCCGGCCGGGTCAGGGGAGGAATCGATCCTCGGCACCGTCCCCCGGCAGTCGGCAGGCATCGGCGGGGCCGAACCATCCGATTCGATGTCGTGCGACGTATCGGTAGACCGCGTTCCGCAGGGACCGCGGGATCACTCGTCCGAGCCGGGCGATGAGCCCCCAGCCGCCGCCGAGCGCCCCAAGCGCTGCAAGCACCGCGTCGCTCTCGGTCCAGAGGCCACGGTCATCCAGAAGCACCATCGTGGAGACGTCGGTCGGTCGCGGGCGGTCGAGTCCCGCGTAGGTATCGCCTTGAAGCGGGGCGAATCGCAGCGTCTCCCCCCGATCGTGGCGAAGGAACCACGCCACGGCGCGATGACAGAGGCCGCATTCCCCATCGAAGAAGAGCGTCGTCTGCAGGGGGGTGTCCGGTCGGTTCGTGTGGTGTGTGGGTCGTGACATGTGCAACGCCTCATTGTCGGCGAGGGGGTGGCGACATTCAATCCGTCGAGCGGTTCGCGGGTACCGGCGAGAACCCCCGGACGCGAACACCGTCCGAGCAGTGCATGACCGGCTCGCCTTCGACATCGATGCCCGCCGCGCGGACCAGGCCGGGGTCGACTCGATGCGCGGTCGCCGATCGCAGGTCCCAGGGGGGATGATCCACCCGACCGCGAATCAGTCGGCCGCGGCGCATCGAGTAGAGGTGGTACCGCTCCACCAGGAAGTGTTCGAGGGAACCGGGCTCGGGCCGGGGAATCGCCGGGCCGGGAGTCCAGTCGAGCCGGCCCTCGCCATCGCCGCGATGTCGGCTGAGTTCGTATTGGAAGGCCTCGCCGGCTCGTGCTCGGTGGAAGCGGGCGAGTCGATAGTTCAGTCCCCAGACCACGCGGCCTCCGATCACCGCGAGCCTTGATTCGGCATCGAGGGAGAAGAACCACACCCCGGGGACGCCGCGATGCCGCACGTAGGTGCGAACGTTGCATTCGAGGAACGTGCCGAGTCCGGGCAGGGGCGGGACCCCTCGGAAGTCGCAGTCCCGCATCTCGAACGGGATCAATCCGATCCAGGCCGAGCCGTCGTGGAGATCGAGCTCCAGTTCGGCGGGGATCAGGGGGCGGAGGACCCCGGGTGGGATCCGCCAGTGGGCGAACGCGATGTCCGCCCAGGTCATGACCACCGCGGGGGTTCGCGTCGGAAGTTCGGGAAGGTCGGTCATCGAAAGGCTCGCAGTCGGCTCCTTGGACGGTAGCATCTCGGACTCCGTCGAGCCGGTTCGGCGGAGGGTTCTGTGATCGAGGAGCGGTGTCATGGCGGCAGACAAGTCGGAAGTCCCCATCTATTCGATGATCGGGGTCACCAAGCGGGTGGGCAAGAAGGACATCCTCAAGGACATCAATCTCAGTTACTTCCACGGGGCGAAGATCGGCGTGCTCGGCCTCAACGGCTCGGGCAAGTCGACCCTGCTGAAGATCCTCGCGGGGATCGACACCGAATTCGACGGCAAGACCGAGATCAAGCGTGGATTCACGATCGGCTACCTGGAGCAGGAGCCGCTGGTGGACGAGTCTCGAACCGTCCGGGAGATCGTCGAGGA
>NYVS01000018.1 GCA_002684755.1 Phycisphaerae bacterium | reverse complement strand
CGATGCTGGACGCCGGGAGGGCGGGAAAGCGGCGTAAGGACTCCACGCTCGATATCGCTCGTCAGATCTTCAGCATGAAGGATCTGGGTGACGATCAAAAGGCGATTCTCGAATCGATGTTGCTCGGTCACCTGGAAACCGAAGTGGAGATGGTCGAAGCCATGGCGAAACGGATCGAGTCCATGATCGAAACTCCGATGCAGGATGATTTGTTCTCCCTCGAAATGAATGTTTCGGGGGAGACGGCGAAGTACCGGTTTCGCCGAGGCGAGCTGCTGGAGCGATTGCTGCAGAAACTCCTGGTGATTCTGACCGTGGAACAGGTCGAACGGGTTCCGTCCCTGCGTGAGCGGCGCTGATCCACGAACGAGCGTTCGTGAACGAGGTTCCTCGAAACGGGGGATCCCGGACTCCCTAGGATGTCCGCAGGAGGATTCGCATGGCCCGTACCCACGTTCTTGCATTGGATCAAGGCACCAGCAGTTGCCGCTCGATCGTGTTCGATGCCGAAGGCGCGATCCGCGGCGTCGGCCAGTCGGAGTTCGCCCAGTCTTTCCCGAAGCCCGGCTGGGTGGAGCACGATCCCGAGGAGATCTGGCGCACCCAACTCGCGACCGTCCATGACGCGTTCAAGAATGCCGGNGTCGGGCCGAGCGAGATCGCGGNGATCGGGATCACCAATCAGCGTGAGACGATCGTGGTCTGGGATCGNTCNACNGGCATNNCGATNCANCCGGCGATCGTGTGGCAGGATCGTCGCACCAGCGAGGTGACGGAAGGGCTTCGAGCGGAGGGACACGAGGCGGATGTCCNNNCCCGCACGGGACTGGTGCTCGATCCGTATTTCTCCGGCAGCAAACTGCAGTGGCTTCTCGACCACGTGCCCGGGGCTCGGGAACGGGCCGGTCGGGGCGAGTTGGCGGCGGGAACCATCGACACCTGGCTGATCTGGAAGCTCACCGGCGGACGGGTGCATGCCACGGATGCGAGCAACGCCTGCCGAACGCTNCTCTGGAANCTNCACACNGCGGANTGGGACNNNGANATGCTNCGNCTCTTCNACGTNCCNANNGAGATGCTCCCCGAGGTCGTGACTTCGAGTGGGGTGATTGCAGAGAGCGATCCGGAGCTCTTCGGCGAAGCCCTGCCGATCGCAGGCATCGCGGGCGACCAGCAGGCGGCGCTCTTCGGGCAGCTCTGCACTCGCCACGGCATGGTGAAGAACACCTACGGAACTGGTTGCTTCATGTTGATGCATACCGGGACCGAAGCGGTTCCCAGTCCGTCGAAGATGCTCACCACCGTGGCCTGGCGGATCGGGGACGGTCCGCTCGAATACGCCCTGGAGGGAAGCGTCTTCATCGCCGGGGCCGCCATTCAGTGGCTTCGTGACGGTCTGAAGATCATCAAGTCGGCGCCGGAGGTCAACGAACTCGCGGGAAAGGTCGCGGATACCGACGGCGTGTTCGTGGTGCCGGCGTTCGCCGGACTGGGCGCTCCGCACTGGGATCCACGGGCCCGGGCGGCGATTCTCGGTCTCACCCGTGGTTCCAATGACGCTCACATCGCGCTGGCCACGCTTCGAAGCCTCGCGTATTCGACCCGGGACATTCTCGATTGCATGGCGGCGGACAGTGGCATGCCCATCGATCAGATGCGGGTGGATGGGGGGGCCTGTGCGAGCGATCTGCTGATGCAGTTCCAGGCCGACATCCTCGGAGTTCCAGTCACTCGGCCCACCATGGTCGAGTCGACCGCGGCCGGCGCGGCGTATCTGGCCGGCCTCGCCACCGGAGTCTGGAAGGATCTCGCGGATCTGGAGGCCCATCATTCGGTGGATCGCGTGTTCGAGCCCGCGATGGACGACAAGGAACGCGAACGACTCATGTACTGGTGGCGAAAGGCCGTCGGCCGAACTCGTGATTGGACGGAGGACGAACGATGATCAGCAGATTCGATCGAGACGAAATGGTGTCGAGGTTGCAGGACGAATCCTTCGATGTCCTGGTGATCGGTGGTGGAGCGACCGGCCTGGGTGTGGCGGTCGATGCGGCGAGTCGCGGATACCGGACCGCCCTGGTGGAGGCGGATGACTTCGCCAAGGCGACGAGCAGTCGAAGTACGAAACTCGTTCATGGTGGGGTTCGATATCTCGAGCAACTCGACGTCTCCCTGGTGACCGAAGCGCTTCGTGAGCGAGGCTTGCTGTATCGGAATGCGCCGCACATCGTTCGAGATCTTCCNTTCGTGGTGCCGCAGTACAAATGGTGGGAAGGCCCCTTCTACGGAGCGGGGCTGAAGGCCTACGACCTGCTCGCCGGAAAGCTCAANCTTGCGCCGAGCAGGATGCTTTCCGCGAAGCAGGTCGCGGCGGAGATTCCGAATGTCGAGCAGGAGGGTCTCAAGGGAGGTGTCCGGTATCACGACGGCCAGTTCGACGATGCNCGACTGGCGATCTCCCTCGCGATCACCGCGGCCGATCACGGGGCCGTGGTCGCCAATCGATGCCGGNTGACCGGGATCCGCAAGGACGTCACGACCTGCACCGGTGCCATGGTTCGAGACACGGTGTCGGGCGACGAGTTCGAAGTCTCGGCCCGAGTGGTGGTGAATGCCTGCGGCATCTTCGCCGATGAGGTGCGCCGGTACGACGAACCTGCCGCGGATCCGGTGATCGAACCCGCCCAGGGTGTGCACATCGTCCTCGACCGGGAATTTCAACCTTCCGATACCGCGATCATGGTTCCGCACACCGACGATGGTCGCGTGCTGTTCGTGATTCCGTGGCATCACCGGGTGGTGGTGGGCACCACGGATACCCCGATGAAGAAGGCGGATCTCGAGCCTCGGGCGCTTCCCGACGAGGTGGAGTTCATTCTTCGAAACGCGAATCGATACCTCGCCAAGGATCCGAGCCACGCCGACGTGAAGTCCGTCTTCGCCGGCCAGAGACCGCTCGTGCACCGTGGTGGCACCAACGGTCCCACCAAGTCCATCAGCCGGAACCATGAAGTGTTCGTGTCGCCTTCCGGGGTGGTCACGATCGTCGGCGGCAAGTGGACCACCTATCGAAAGATGGCGGAAGACACCATGAAGCATGTGATGGCGGTGGGCGGACTGGAGGACCGGGCCTGCGTCACGGAGTCGCTCAAGGTCCATGCGGCGATGGAGCGTGACGATCCGGCGTTGCCGAGTCACGACCCGCATCGCATGTACGGTGCGGATGCTCCGGCGGTCGCGGCGATCGCGGCGGCCGATTCGTCGCTGGCGGCACCCCTTCATGCCGATCTCCCCTACACCGGCGCGGAGATAGCCTTCGCCGCCCGCCATGAGATGGCCCTCGATCTCGATGACGCCCTTTCTCGCAGGACTCGTTCGATTCTGCTTGATGCCACGGCGGCGATCGAGATCGCACCCAAGGCGGCTTCGATCATGGCGGCGGAACTGGGACGGGATCAATCGTGGATCGATGCCGAAGTGGCAGCGTTCACCGAACTCGCCAATGGGTATCGAATCAAAGGCTGATCGCGTCGAAGCGATCGAGTGTCCATCATCATGTCAAAGCCTCGCCCCGCCGCGTTCGTCTTCCCCGCATTCCCGACCGAGGCCGGCGTGCTGGTCGCGCTGATGTCGGTGATCTGGCTCTCTGGAAACGTTGTGGGCGGACCCCGTCATCAGGATCCGCCGCCGCCGGCGCCGGCGGCGAACGGGATACCCTGGCCGGTGGTTCTGGGGGCGAAGGTGGCGCTCGCTCAGAAGAATCGTCCGGTGGTGTCGAGGGTGGTTCTGGTTCCGGACCCCGATACGTGGCTGCAGGAAGTGGCGCGTTGGTCGCCTCTGGGTCAGTGGCCGGTGCTCTTCGAGTCGGATCCTCGGGCGGGGGCCTTCATCCGGGCGTTCCAGCCCGATGAAGTTCTTCGAGTGCCGGCGACCGAACGGAAGCTTCCGGCGGATCCGATGCGTCGCAAGATTCTGATGCTCGCCGCGGCGAAGATCGCCTGGGGCGCGGTCGACCCCGGCGTCACCCAGCGTGAGATCTTCGACGCCATCGGGTGGCGACCACCCGGGTTCGTGGTCACCGCCCCTGACGATCCCGCCTGGCCGGCGGCGGTCGCACTGGCGGCGGGACGCGGATTGCCACTGGAGTTCATCGACGATGAACTGGGGGAGGTGGGGGGTGAAATGTCCGAAGCGGCGTTGCGCGGTTTCGAACGCCGGCTGCAGGCGGCGGCGCAGTCCACGGGGTACGACTGGAAGGATCTCGGAGACGACCTCGACGCGATCGCGATCTGTCGGTCGATGCCGGGTCGATGTCGAACGACTCCGCCGCCCTCGGCCCGAGTGACGCTTCCGGGGCGCGGAGAGGGTGAAGGCCCCTACGCCACCGTCGACGCTCTGGCGCGACACGAGAATGGTGACCGTTGGGCGTATGCCGGTTGGATCTTCGGAGATGAAGTCCGCTCGGCATCGATGGCCATGTCGTCCTTGTTTCTCCAACGTCGAAACGTCTGGTTGGTCTCGGGTTATCCGAAGACCGGCGGTTGGGCGAACTACGGCGTCGAGGAGGCCGCGGTCGGTCTGGCGGAATCCGGATACGCGTCCCTGTTCTTTGAAGGAGAGAAGGCGTCCATCCGTGAGTGGCGTCGGCTGTTGCTGGGGACCATTCCTCCGGACATGCTCTATCTCAACTCGCATGGCAACTCGAACGAATTCCATCTCTTCGAAGATGCCAGAGCGATCCCTCAGGACATGCCGTTCAGCGACCGACCGATGACGCTGAGCATGGTGCATTCGTTTTCACTTCAGCGTCCTGACGACCCCGACACGGTGGGGGGTCGGGCACTGCAACGCGGGGTCTATGCCTACATCGGTTCGGTCGACGAACCGTATCTTTCCGCGTTCGTGCCACCTCGTCTCCAGGTCTTGAGGCTCCGAGCCGGAGTTCCTTTCCTGCTTGCGGGGCGTTGGTGGCCGGGGGAAGGAACGATGTCGGGCATCTGGAAGATCGCCACGATCGGCGATCCCTTTCTGATCGCACCGCCACCGGATTCCGTACCGGTTCCGTGGGTTGCCGCGAATCAGGCCCCACCGGTGCCCGGTGCGGTTCGGGTGCTTGAAGATGCCAAGGCGGCCATGCAGTCCATCGAAGAGGATCCCACCCGCGCCGGCGAGGCGATTCGCCTGCTGGTGATGCTGGGAAATGACGAGATCGCGCTTCAACTCTGGGACAAGCTGGTGGCGGATCAGGATCCCGCCGCAGTGGCGATCGCGGCGCCCTGGGTGCTCGACCCGTTGTTCCGCGCCCGCCGTTGGCAGGAGTTCGTACAGGCCTATGAACGAGTTCCGCTCGAATCACGAGACGCCGATGCCCGCGACATGCTCTGGCATCTTCTCACTCCGAGATTGTCGAGCATTCGCGCTCCGGACACCATCATGCTTCTTCGATCGGAGATTCGAAGGCCCCAGACCGAGGTCGACCTGGAGATTCTCATGCCGCATCTGGATCGAATTCTCGGCGACGGTGCGGGTCAGGCTGAAGTTCGGCGTCGAATCGGGATCGCGAAGGATGCCAGGCGTCGGGCGAAGCTTGAGAAGCTTCGCTGACCGTCCTCACTCTCGCTCGTTTTCCACCGTGTCGGGCGTCGGTTCCACCTCGGCCGCACGCCTTGATTCCCGCCAGACCCGGTCGATCGGATCCTGTTCCCCGAGGGTGCGGAATCCGGTCAGGCGTTCGATGTTGTTGCCGTAGTCGACATCGATGTCGGGCATTCGAGTGCCGACCGAAGGATGGCGGTCGAGAACATCATCTAGCGTCGCGATCATCACCGTCAGTCCGCCGACGGTCGGATGAAGGCGATCGGATTGGAGAAGCCGGCTCCGTTCGTCCTCATCGAGCCGGACGCCATCGACCTCGATCGGATCATTCGAAGACAGCAGCGTCTGAAGTCCGTCGAGGGAGAAGAGCTCCACCGTGGGGCGGGAGGCCACCCAGGCCTTGATGCGTCGATTGGCTTCCAGTCGGACGGATTCCGGCGGAACCTGCCCACGTTGAAGGATTCGGCCCTCGGCGTCCGACATGTCGGGGATGTCGCCGATCACCAGGGGAATCTTCGCCGCGACCACCTGGTCGAGCAGGCGGAGTCCTTCTTCGAGCATGGCCATGCGGGCCTCGGGCGTGCGCATCGGCCGGGCTTCGATTCCGATCGAGCCGTAACAGAACCAGAAAAGGAAATCGATGCCGATCACCAGATCCGGCCTCGACCGAATCGCCCGGGTCACGATGAGGCTGCCGATACCGGCGGGATTGGTGAAGAACTGGGCCGTACCGAGGTCCGTCACGACCAACTGATCATTGCTGGCGGCACGAATGAATTTGGCGAGGGTGGTTGAATCCCGGACCGGTTGCCCGTTCTCGTACCGCCAGAAATAGGTCCCGAATCCGGCGGTGGCACTGGCTCCGATGGTGGCCAGACGTTTGATCGGGGAGGCTTTGGGGGCCTGTTCGATCGGCGGGGAGGTGGGGGGTTCGATCGCAGTCGCGAGCGAGGGATTCGAGAACCGGACGAGAAACGAACCCAGCAGGAGAATCAGCTGACATCGTCGTCGGTGTCTGCCGGTACCTGGGTTGGTGATGGAGAATTTGAGCATGAATTTCTTCTCGATCGGAAGGAGATCCGATCCTATCTGACGGGTCGGCCGTGGAACTGGAATTCCGTGAAAATGAAATCGCCCCGCGACAAAGGTCGCGGGGCGATCGAGGTTCGGTTTCGGGAAGGTGTTCGGATTCAGACCGCGGCGATCTCGAGTCCGAGGGCACGAGCCATCGTGGAGCCGAGGTCGGCCGGACTTTCTGCGACCGCGATTCCGCAGCTCTTGAAGGCTTCGATCTTGGCATCAGCGGTGTCTTCGGCGCCCCCGATGATCGCACCGGCGTGTCCCATCCGCTTGCCTGCGGGCGCGGTCCGACCGGCGATGAAGGCCGCAACCGGCTTCGAGACATTGTCTCGAATCCAGTGGGCGGCTTCAATTTCGTCCGTGCCGCCGATCTCACCGATCACGATCACGCCGTCCGTCTCGTGGTCCGCTTCGAACCGCTCCACCAGATCGATGAAGCCCGCGCCGCGAACCGGGTCGCCACCGATACCGACGCAGGTCGATTGCCCGATGCCGAGGACCGAGGTCTGCCAGACCGCTTCGTAGGTCAGGGTTCCCGAACGACTGATCACGCCGATGGACTTGCCGGTCGACGCATCTTCGCGAGCGGTGTGGATGTAGCCGGGCATGATGCCGATCTTGCATCCGTTTTCGAACGTGGCGTCCGCACCCTCACCGGACACGCGTCGCCCGGGGGTGATGATGCCCGGACAGTTGGGGCCGATCAGAACCGCACCTGGGAAGTCCTTGAGGATCGCCTTGGCCCGGACCATGTCCTGGACCGGAATGCCCTCGGTGATCGCGCAGATCACATGGATGCCGGCTTCCGCCGCTTCAAGGATCGCATCCGCGGCAAACGGCGGGGGGACGAAGATCATGGTCGCATCGGCGCCGGTCTCTTCGACGGCCTCTCGGACCGTGTCGAAGATCGGGATGCCGTTGGCGTCCGAGGTGCCTCCCTTGCCGGGGGTGACCCCGCCGACGAGCTGGGTGCCGTAATCAAGGCAGCCCTTGGTGTGGAAGGCCCCGAAGGAGCCGGTGATGCCCTGGCAGAGGACCCTGGTATTTCCGTTGACGAGAATGGCCATAGTCCCGACAGGATAGCCGATTCCTCACTTGAACCCACGCCGGATCCGTCCGCTCGGGCCGGCCGAAACGGAGACCGCCGGGGGGCGTAGAATCCTGCCCATGGACCACCCCGACCCCACGTCCCGGACCGACCCCGCTGAATCCCCTCGGGGGGGCGGGATGACCTACGCCGGCGCCGGTGTCGACATCGATGCGGGAGATGCGGTGGTGGACCGGATCAAGCCGGTCCTCAAGCGGACCCACGGGCCCCGGGTCATGGGCCTTCACGGGGCCTTCGCCGGCATGTTCCGGCTCGATTACAACGAGAGCCTCTTCAAGCGGAACTACAAGGATCCGGTCCTCGTGGCCTGTACCGACGGCGTCGGCACCAAGGTCATGCTGGCGATCGAGATGGGTCGTCTCGACACCATCGGCATCGACTGCGTGGCGATGAACGTCAACGACCTCATCGTCCAGGGGGCCGAGCCGCTTTTCTTTCTCGACTACCTCGGGCTGTCGAGCGTCGATCCGGAGAAGACCGCGGACATCATCGCGAGCGTCGCCAAGGGCTGCGAGATCTCCGGCTGTGCCCTGATCGGTGGCGAGTGCGCCGAGATGCCGGACATCTACAAGCCGGGCGACTTCGACGTCGCCGGTTTTGCAGTCGGGGTGGTCGAACTGGCTCGAGCGACCGATTCCACCCGCATCGAACCCGGCGACCTGGTCCTGGGGCTCGCTTCGAGTGGCGTGCATTCCAATGGCTACACCCTGGTGCGGAAGATCATCGCCGAGAAGGGGCTCGATCTCGCGGCCACCTATCCGGAACTCGAATCGGATCGAACCCTCGGTGACCTGCTGCTCGAGCCCACTCGGATCTACGCCAAGTCGATCATCTCCCTGCTGCGGGGTTACACGGTCAAGAAGGTCGTGACCGGTATGGCCCACATCACCGGTGGAGGGCTCCCGGGCAACCTGAACCGGGCGTTGCCCTCCGACGTCGACGCCCTGATCGATCGATCGAGCTGGGAGGTACCGCCGCTCTTCCGCTTCCTTCAGAAGCATGGAGGAGTTGCCGACGGGGAGATGGATCGCGTCTTCAACCTGGGCGTCGGCTACTGCCTCGTGGTGCGCCCGAGTTTCGCGGACGCGGTGGCTCGCAAGCTCGAGAAGTCCGGCGAGGCGGTGTACCGCATGGGCGAGATCACCAGCGGGTCGGGGCTCGTGCGGTATCGCTGATTCGTGTTCAACATCGCAGCGGACGCCGCCCGACACCAAGTTCGGTCTCGCGGCCCTCGCGGCCCTCGCGGTCCTTGCGGCCCTTGAGGTCGGTGCGGCAGGCCTCCGCGGCCGACGCCAGCGGATGGCCGGCTGAATCGCGGCGGCACACGCCGCCTCGATCGATGACCTGCACGCCCTCCCCGGTCTCTCCGGGGCGGGCGTGCTTCTTGTCCGCCTATTGAGTCGTCGGTCAATCGGTTGTCGCCGAACTGGTCGTCGAAGAACCGGCCGTCGAAGAACCGGGCGTCGAGGGATCAGGTTCGATCAGTCGCCAGGCTTCCAGTTCCCGCGCTGCTTCCTACCGCTGGACACTCGCTTTTCCTTGAGGCGCCGTTCCTTGGCCCCGCGGCTTGGCTTGGTCTTTTTTAGACCTTGGGTCGGGAATCGGCTTGTCCGGGGGGGGTAAATCCTTTCCTCGAAGCGGTTTGGGGTCCAGTCGGTCTGGAGGGGCACCGCCCGGGTTCGCGGCTCCGAAATCGCAGTCCTCAAATCGGGGCTGGAATAGTTGCATCAGACCGCTCGGATGGGTCATGATAGGAGGTCCTCGCTTCCCGGCGAGAATGCTCCCATTCGTCCCCCCCCGAAATATTAAGAGAGATAGATATGACTTCGTCGCTTCATCCTTCACGACTCGCGCAGTACTCACTCGCCGCCACCGCCGCAGCGGCGGCGACCGGCATGGCGGACCTCACCGCCCATGCCGATGTGACATCCGGCAGCTTTTCCATCTCCTTCGGCCGAACCAGTGGGACCAACTTCTTCAATGGCTTTAGTTCCCCCAGCGGGTCATCTGCCCAATTGTCGAGTGTCGTCATGGGCGACTTGCGCATGGGTATGACTGCGGATCAGCGTACCGATATTGCGGACGCTCGATTCTCGATGAATGTTCGCAGCACAACAAACACCGTGGCTCAATTTGTCGTGAACACTGAAGCAATCTTCACTTCTTTTAGCAGCACCTCTGTGAATGTTGCTCAGCAGGTGAGTGCCGGCCAGGTCTGGAACGGGAATACCGCTTCCATGAACTCGATCGCGATGAATCAGATTTTCTTTACGTACTTCAGTCCCAGTTCCAACAGTGACACGTGGACGAACCCCGACGCCAACGGCACGAAGTACCTCAATTTCCGCATTGAGGATGGCGGAGCGTTCACCTACGGTTGGATCCAAC
>NYVS01000132.1 GCA_002684755.1 Phycisphaerae bacterium | reverse complement strand
CCGGATGCGGGGGATGGTCGAGTCCCGCCCCGACTGGTGCCTGTCGCGACAGCGGGCCTGGGGACTGCCCATTCCCGCGTTCCGCGGCCCCGACGGCGACGTCGTCATGACGCCGGCATCGGTTCGCGCGGTCGCGAAGGCGTTCGAGGCCCGCGGTTCGGATGCGTGGTTCTCGGAGTCGCCGGCGGAACTGCTCGCGGACTGGGATCCGTCGCAGGATCCGGGCGTGGCCGACGATCTCGATCCCGCGTCGCTCGAGAAGATGTACGACATCTTCGACGTCTGGTTCGAGTCCGGCTCGAGCTGGGCGGCCGTGATGCGGGCCCGGGACCAGGGCATCCCCGCGGATCTCTACCTCGAGGGAAGCGATCAGCATCGGGGCTGGTTCCAGCTCTCGCTCCTGCCGGCGCTCGGCGCCACCGGGGCCCCGCCGTACCGCACGCTCCTGACGCACGGCTTCATGGTCGACAAGGACGGCCGGAAGATGTCCAAGTCGTCCGGNAACGCCCTGAGCGTCGACGAGCTGCTCAAGGACTTCGGGGCGGACGTCTGCCGCTGGTGGGTCTGTTCGCTGCCGTTCGAGAACGACATCAAGGTCGACCTCGACTTCTTCAAGGTCGCCGGCGAGAGCTACCGCAAGATCCGCAACACCCTTCGGTTCCTGCTCGGGAATCTCTCGGACTTCGACGTGGATCGCGACGGCATCGCGCTCGACGCGATCGAACCCGCGTCGATCGACGCCTGGGCCCTCGCGGAAGCGGTCCGGGTCGAACAGCGGGTTCGACACGCGTACGCGACGTACGCGTTCCGCGACGCCCATCAGGTCCTCTACGACTTCTGCAACGAGACGCTGAGTTCGATCTATCTCGTCGCGACCAAGGATCGTCTNTACTGCGACGCGACGGACAGCCACCGCCGTCGACGGACCCAGACGGTCATGCACGCGATCAGCGACCTGCTCTGCCGCCTGCTCGAGCCCGTGGTGCCGCACACCGCCGACGAGGCCTTCCGGGCCCTCCGGGGCGACGACGCCGCGAACGTCCATCTCGCCGGGCCGCTCGACCTGTCGGCGACCTGCGATCACGAATGGTCCGCGGTGATCAATCTTCGCGACGCGGCACTCAAGCGACTCGAGGAGGCGAAGGCCGACGGCGTCGACAATCCACTCGACGCCGGNCTCGTGATCCCCGATCCGGAGGGGACGTTCGCACCCTTCGGNGAGGATCTCGCCGATCTCTGCGGCGTGAGCCGGGCTCGATTCGAGACCGGACTCGGCGAGGTCGAGATCGAGGACCTTCGAGATGAACCGCGATGCGAGCGGAGCCGGAAGCGTGACGGCACCGTGCGGGAACGATCCGACGGATCGTTGCTCTCGGATCGCGACGCGGCGGCCATCGGGCTCGACCCCGCCGGCTGAGCACGAACCGGCCACCCGAGGCGCATCACGCGTCGAGCACCGCGTANCAAGCACCATGCAGAGCGACCCCTCGGATCTCCGGAGAGATCCGAGGGGGCTCGCATCGAAATCGACTGGTCCGCTGGACGGTGGACGGCCTCGACGTCGAAGATCCCCCGGAACGTCGCCACGGTGCTCGAGGAATGAGGGGAACGGACGCGATCCCCGCCATCCACGTGCCGATCCGGGACGTGGATCGGCCCGAGCGGTGTGGCTTCAGGAGTCGGTAGCGACGTGTGCAGTCGGTGTGACAGCNTCGCCGAGGAATTCTNGAAAAGGGGGTCCCGGCGAATGCCCGACCCGATCGCCCGGNNCGCGTGANGACGCCGCGNCGGCGTGAAACANCCGCCGGGAGGGGCGTCCCGGTTCGAACCGATCCTGTGGGGTGTGGCGTCGGGCGGTCCCGTGGCTGGTGTCAGCTGACGCGGGAGCCGGGCTTGACGGGCTTGTCGATGGTGACCACGACGACGTCGCGTTCATCGGGGCCCGGCTTGCCTTCCGTCTCCTCGGCGGGCGCGTCCTTCAGGTCGCTCGCCGCGAGGATCATGCCCTGGCTGATCTCGCCACGGAGCTTCCGTGGTTCGAGNTTCGCGACGATGACCACCTGGCGGCCGACGAGATCGGCGGGGTCGTACCACGCCTTGACGCCGGCGCAGACCTGGCGACCCTCGGGNGTCCCGTCGTCGAGCGTGACCTTCAGGAGCTTGTCGGCGTTGGGGTGCGCTTCACAGGCGGTCACGGTGGCGACGCGGAGATCGATCTTCGAGAAGTGGTCGAAGTCGATGTTCGGAAGTGGTTCGTTGCTGCTCACGGTTCGATCCGAGGGGAGTGGAGGGAATTCGTTCGTCGGGGCTCGTGGTCGGTTCAGGCCGCGGGGGCCTNGTCCGCGAGATCGTCCGCGAGTTCGTCCGCGAACTCGTCGTCGGTCTCGTCTTCNCGGGANCGTTCGAACGCATGGCGGGTCTTCAACGCCTCGAATCCGAAGATCGAGGCCGGGTCGAAGGCCGCGAGGTCCTGGGTGATCGCGGCCTGCAGGGGGCCCTGATTCGCCGCGAGTCCCGACCACTGTTCCTCGGTGAGCGGCATCAGCTTGTCGATCGAGACCACGAGGACCGCGAGGCGTTCGGGCAACGCGATGGCGAAGACCCGCTGGTCGATCGGCTGGTCGGCCACGGGCCGCGTCGGATCGAGGCTCATCGCGCGATCCCCGATCTCCGCGATCGCCTCGGCGTCGGTGCCGAGGCCGGGAATCGAGGACGACAGTTCGATGCCGTACTGCAGCAGGATCTGGAGATTCGCTTCGCGGATGTCGGCCGCGAACTCGACCGGAACGCCGTAGGCGTCCGCGATGGGACGAAGTCCGTCGGTTCTCGCCACCTGCTCCAGCTCGGGAAGTCGCGATGCCAGCGTCTCGTATCGAAGCATCGCTTCGACGTCGGCTCGGACCGCGGCCCGGACCTCGTCGAGATCGGCGGGGGGACGGGAGGGATCGGTGTCGATGACCCGGGCGAGATAGAGGTCGCCGTCGGGGGCGAAGGTCGGGGGGAACGCGACCCCGGACTGGACGGCGATCGAGTCGCTGCCGCCGAAGTCACGAAGGGCCGGCAGGATCGCCGACATCGGCGTCCGATTGCGGCCGTAGAGGTCGGTGTCGCTCTTGGCGAGTGATCCGAAACGCGTCTCGTCCGAGAGGTCTTCGACCGCGAGCCAATCCTGGCCGCTGGAGCGATAGGCGGGGAGCGGAAGATCGAATTCCTTCGCGATCTCGTCGGCGAGACCGGTGAAGCTCTGGCGTCGGGTCGCCCAGTCCGCGGGCAGGTCGTAGTGCAGGCCGATCCGGCCCATGCCACGACGAGGGAACTGGGTCTGGTCGGAGGCGAA
This sequence comes from Phycisphaerae bacterium, assembly GCA_002684755.1. The sequence goes on along the minus strand of NYVS01000132.1, from coordinate 18,213 downwards.
CTTGGCGATCGCCTCCATCCGGGCGTCGGTCAGGTCGTCGAGGACGACTTCCCGGATCCGGGCTTCCTCGGTGGAGAAACTGCTGGTCGTGGCCGCGGTTCCGAAGCGGGTGGGGTCCTTCATGAACGCCTTCCGCAACTCGACGGGGCCGAGCTCCGGGCTGTTCTCGAGGGAGGTTCGAACCGCGGCCTTCGGGATCATCAGCCACTCGAGCTTGAAGCGATCGGGAATGCGATATCCGAACGTCGCACCCTCCGCGTCGGGGAGCACGTCGGCATGGGCCGTCATCTGCTCGGTGAGGCGTTGCTCGTCGATTTCGGGCTGCTCGATCGTGTCGTCGGTCCGGGCGTCGATGACCACGACGTCGGCGGCGACTCCGAGGGACTTCCGGGCGGCGGCGCTGCGAAGACGCGTGTCGCTGAATCGTCCGGCGGTTCCCACGAGGGCGAGGAGCTGGGTGACCCCACGGACCTCCGCCAGCGTCGCGAGGGTCTGTTGCGGGCTCAGGCCCGCCTGGGAGCCGAGGGTGGCGATGACCATCTCGGGGGTGACGCCTTCGGTGTCGGTCCGTGCCCCGGCGATCTGCTGGGCGACCTCGTAGCCCGAGCTGGCGCCACCGACCAGACCGGCGGCCCGGGCCTCGCGGACCAGCAGGTACCAGTGTGCGGGATTCGTGCCGACCCCGAGCTGGCCGAGCGGGCTGCTCGCTCCGAGGAGATCGATCAGTCTGGTCTGACGTCGAAGCATGTCGGCTTCGCCGGAGGTGACCGACTCCTTGTTCGAACCGACCCTCGCCCAGGTCGCACCGGTCTGGGCGCTGTACTCGGCGAGGCCCTGGATGGCCTGTGGCACCAGGAAGGTGATCATCAGGAGCGTGCCGCCCACAACGAGGATCCACTTGTCGTACTTGCGAAGGAACTGGAACATGAGGTCTTCCGGGGTTCGGCGTGCGGCGGTTCAGGGGTGCGGTCGAGGCTGCTCGAAAGCGTGTCGCGGCCACGTGTGGGGAAGGAACGGAACGCGGATGGAACCGGCTGTGAAAGGACCGTCGCGTCGGTCCGTCGATGCCGGGGAGGGCCTCGAAGGGAGCCGGACGCGACGGTCCGTGGTGGAACGCAGCCCGTCGAGTCGAGGCCGAGGCCCCGATGGGATCAGCGGTAGAACTCGACGATCAGGTTGGTGTTGACGTCGAAGGGGATCTGGTCCGAGGTCGGCGACGCGACGATCTTCACGTTGAGTTCCGCGGGGTTCATGGCAACCCAGCCCGGGACCATGTGGCCGGCGAGGGATTCCATGCTCTCGCGAGCCAGGTTGTGAATCTTGTCGCGGAGGGTGATCACGTCGCCCACCTTCACCGCGAAGCTCGGTCGGTCGACCTTCTTGCCGTTCACGAGCACGTGTCCGTGGGTGACCATCTGACGCGCGGCCCAGATCGTGCGGGTGAGACCGGCACGTCGGATCACGTTGTCGAGACGGCACTCGAGCAGCTGAAGAAGAAGTTCGCCGGTGTTGCCCGGGCGACGGGTCGCCTCGTCGACGTAGCGACGGAACTGACGTTCCATCACGTTGTAGTGGTAACGCAGCTTCTGCTTCTCATCCTTGCGGATGCCGTAGTCCTTGGGACGACGCCCACGAAACCCGTGCTGCCCCGGCGGGTTGAGCTGCCGCTTCGAGGTGTGCTTCGGGATATCCGCGATCGGAACACCGACGCGGCGGGAGAGCTTGACCTTGGGACCGAGGTAACGGGCCATTCGAACATCCGACTGTTGGGACCCCGGTCGACGTTTCTGACGCCGGTCGGGTCGGGAGTGAACCGGCACCCCCGGAATTCCGGGTGCGTGTCGGGGACGACGCCGGGGACGGAAACCGCTCCGGCGAGTCGCGTAGTAGACCATTCCCACCGCCGAGCGTCAAGACGAAGAGGTTCGTTTCGGGCCACGAGGAGGCGATCCCGGCGGTCGGCAGGCCTGGCGATCGGAGGGAGGCGGGTCGTACCTTCGCGGCCTTGGCGGACCGGGAAGCGACCTTCATCACCTCGCAGTGGGTCTCAGGCCCCCAAAACGAGCAGAAGGCCCCGCTCCTCCAGCTGGGCCTTCCACACTTTCAGTCTCCGAACTCAAAGATGGCGATTGAGCGGGGGGCGATCAAGCACAAAAGCGAGAACCTGCCGGTTTTCCGGAGTCCTGAACCCGGGCGTCGGAATCCCGGAGATCGAGTGCGTAGATGTTGGCGATCGAGGCTCGATCGGCGGGGAGGAGCGGGCTTCCCGTACCGGCGAGTGTCGCGAGATCCCGTGCCGTCGCCGACCGGAGGTCAGAACGATGCGTGGCCGGGCTCTTGCGTCCTGATCGACGATGGGGGTCGGCGGGGCGTTGCTTGCTGCGAGGCATGTCTGGATTCCGGAGGAGGATCGAGCGACCAAGACGGCCATGCATTCGAAACCTCGGCCGGGTCGGAGTCGTCCTCCAGCCCGTTCTCGGAAATCCCATCGGTTCGATTCAGTAGGCCCGGCGTTCGTCGTTCTTCCGCCAGTTGAGATAGGCGGTGTTGAGCACTCGATACCCGCCCGGGGTCGGATAGTCGCCCGTGAAGTACCAGTCGCCGGTGTGACCGGGCATCGCCTCGTGAAGGCCGGCGAGATCCTGGTAGACCATTTCGATCTCACCGGACCATTCGAGTCGATCGCTCCGGATGAGATCCGCGACCCGGGCCGAGAGGGTCTCGAGCGGAAATCGATCGTAGATCGCGGCGACGTGGTTCTTCATCCGTTCGGGGGCGAGATCGGCCTGCTCGATGCACCTGGCTTCGACCTCGTCGAGGAGGTCCGCCTCGCCGGCGTCGCGGATCAACGTCACCGCCGCTTCGAAGGCGATGAAGCGGCCGAGCTGGCTCATGTCGATCCCGTAGCAGTCCGGGTACATGATCGGCGGCGCGCTCGAGACCACCACGATCCTTCGGGGCGAGAGTCTCGACAGCATGGTGATGATCGACTCGCGGAGGGTGGTACCGCGGACGATGGAGTCGTCCACCACCACCAGGGTGTCGCCGTCGGTGATGGTCCCCCGGGTGACGTCGTACACGTGCGACACCAGATCCCGCCGGGCGGCATCGTGGGTGATGAACGTCCGCAGCCGCTGGTCCTTGTGAGCGACCTTTTCGGAGCGGGCCCGCGTGCGGATGAGTCGGTCGACGTCCCCCCGGGTGACGGTCCCGGCTTCGATCCGCTTCCACAGTTCCTCGCCGTTGCGACGTCGGAGGACGGCGTTGATCTCTTCACGCAGGCCCGCGAACGCGGTCTCGGCGGTGTTGGGGATGAAGCCGAACACCGTGTCGTCGATGTTCCAGTCGATGGCCTCGAGGACCCGTTCCGCGAGGTTCGCTCCGAGTCGTTTCCGCTCGCGGTAGATGTCGCGATCGTTGCCTCGGCTGAAGTAGATCCGTTCGAACGTGCACTTCCGCACCGGAAGCGGCTCGATGAACGGTTCGATCCGGATCGCCCCGTTCCGCTTCACTTCGAGGGCGTGGGCGGGGGGAATCTCCTCGATCGCGTCGGGCTCGACGTTGAACGCGGTGACCAGGGCGGCCCGTTCGCTCGCGACCGAGACCACCGTGTCGTCCCGGTACAGGAACGCGGGGCGGATCCCGGCGGGGTCCCGGCAGACCAGGAGATCGCCGTTGCCGACGATCGAGGCGAAGACGTAACCGCCGTCGAACCGGTCGGCCGCGTTCCGGAGCACGCGGACCAGATCCAGCTCGGTGGACACGGTCTCGGCGAGCTCGCGACCCTCCAGCGCCTGGAACGATCCCGGGCCCATGGTCGCGGCGAGATGCTCGTGCTCGCGGTCGAGGTAGTAGCCGATCTTCTCCAGCACGACCTGGGTGTCGGAGTCGCCGACGGGATCGAGGCCGTACTCCATCAGTTCCTCGAAGAGCAGCTTCGAATTGGTGAGGTTGAAGTTGCCGGCGACCGCGAGATTCCGACTGGCGACGATGTTCTTCCGCAGGTACGGATGGCACGCCGTGATGGTCCGCCCGCCGTGGGTGCCGTACCGGAGATGCCCGAGCATCAGCTCCCCGAGGTGCGGCATGCGTCGCTTGAGATCGAGCCCCGAAAGGGCGTCGATCTTCTCCATCGAGAGGTTCCGCAGCGGTTTCATGACCGTGTCGAAGAGCCGTTCGATGGGATTCCGCTTGGCGCTGCGGAGTCGGGAGAGGTATCGCTCGCCCGCGGGCATGTCGAATCGGACGGCACCGATCCCGGCACCGTCCTGCCCGCGGTTGTGCTGCTTCTCCATGAGCAGGAAGAGTCGACGAAGTCCCCAGAGCGAATCGCCGTGCTCTTCCCGATACCAGTCAAGCGGCTTCAAGAGCCGAACGACGGCGAGTCCGCATTCGTGGGAGATCCGGTCGCTCATGGGGGTGGCACGGTAACGCTTCGACGCCACGCCTGCGCCACGAATCCCGAACCCGCCGCGTCGAGCGCCGATCTATGCTGTCGTTGTGGAAGACGCGCCGACACCAACGTCGAAACTGCCGACCGGCCTGGTCACCTGGACCACGCTGCTCGGACACTGGACCGATCTCGTCAAGGCGGGGGAGGGGCTCAAGCGATCCGATGACGACGACGATCGAGCCTGGCGGGAGTCGATCCCCGAAGTGATCAGGCTGCAGGCCATCACCTTCGCGCTGGCGGAGCTCGATCGGGTCGAAGGACCGGATCGGGGACTCGCGCGGGATCGAGCGGCGATCGGGGTCGAGGAGGCGTCGTCGCGTCTGGACACCCTCTGGTCGGGCGTCTCGATGCCGGAAGCGTTGCTGGAGATCGCGTCGGACGCTTCCCTGGCCCTCGAGGCCGCGGTCTATGCCGGACTCCAGTGGATTCGCTGGCGGGGACCGGGCCGGCTCGAGATGCCCGAGATCGATCTGGAGGCCGCCGGCACCGCTGGAACCCTCGCGTGCGCCCAGCCCGGGACGATCCTGCTGCCCGGGCAACCGGTCGCGTGGTGGACCGAACGGGAACCGCCTCGCGAGCTGGTGGGCCCCGGATTCGAATTCGAGGCGGGCCCCGCGGTGCAGATCTATCGGCGGCTCGACGACGCCGGACGCGCGATCGGCGATCTCATTGCGCCGCTCGCGGATCTTCCGGTGGGCCTGCCGATCCTCGTGCCGATCTCACTCGACGGCGTACCGATCGGACGGTTCACCGTCGACCGGGACCGCTGGCTGGCGTCGAACCGGCGGGCGTTCGAGGCGGTCGAGGGCGATTACGAGGTGGGATACGAGCCCGGGGCGTCCCCGACCCCCGACCAGTGATCAGACCCCGGCCTGAAGGGGCCGCCGGTCGAGCAGATCGAAGGGACCGATGGGACGATCCTGTTCCGCGATGTGCGTGCGGCATGCGCGTGTCGCGTCGTGGTCGTGCCAGAGGTCGTGGACCAGATCCGCGTCGTTGCACTCGCGCGAGAGGTGGAGGAGGACGACTCGATCCGGCGTGGCCTCGGTCGCGAGCGATCGCACCAGCTCGAAGGCCTGGGTGTTCGAGAGATGGCCGTGACCGCCGGTGATCCGAGCCTTCAGGAAAGGGGGCCTCGGCGAGGCGGCCTGCATCGCGGCGTCGTAGTTGGATTCCACGCCGAGGATCTCGCAGTCCGCGAGCAGCGATCGCATCTCGTCGGTGGGTCGGCCGACGTCGGTCGCCCAGCCGATGCGGAGGTCTCCGCGGGTCGTGCGGACGCGGAGCCGGATCACGGTGGAGCCGTGGTCGTCGTGCGGGGCGAGGGCGGTGGTCGCGCTGATCACGCCGGGAAGGATCGAGACCTCGCGACCACCGTCGGCGAGCGGTCGGAGAAGTCGTGCCGGTGCCGCCATCGCCGCGAGCGCCGCGTGGTGGCTCGGTGCGGCGAAGATGGGCCAGTCCATCGACTCCAGGGTGCGGCGCCAGGTCGTTCTCAGGTGATCGCCGTCGGGATGGGTGACCAGCACCGCGGCGACGTCCTCCAGCCGGACGTCCGGGGCGTGATCCTCGAGTCGTCGTGCGAGCGTCCTCGGGCCGATGCCNAGGTCGATGCAGACGTGGAGCGGGGGNAGGTCGGANCGATGAAGCGTCAGGATGGAGAGATTGCCGCCNGAGCCGCTCGCGATGACCNGGAGTCGTGCGTCGACCACNCTCGTGGCGTGCGNTTCTTCGTTCACGGCGCGTCCGCGGCNTNNGAAGATCGGTCCTTGGNCTCGGTCTTCCGGCCNTTCATNGTGCAGANCGAGCGGGTCGACTTCTCGAGGAANCNAAGGTACTCGTCGGCCATGGGCTGGCCGGCGTGCGCCNGAAGTCGNTCGGTCGCGGTGGCGACGGTGAGCCCGCTGCGGCAGAAGAGCTTGTACACCATGCGGACGATGTCGACGTCTTCCGGGGTCGCGCCGCTGCGACGNAGNCCCACCAGGTTGATGCTGTTNGCCGTGTTGAGCAGCGTCACCATGAACCAGGGCAGGANGTCGAGGGAGGAACCCGCGTTGCCNCCGATCATCNCGCCGCGACCGACGCGGACGAACTGGTGGACGCCGGCGTTGCCGCCGATGATCACGCGATCTTCGATGATCGCGTGTCCACCGATCATCGAGCCCTTGGCGAGCACGATGTGGTTCGCCATCTGGCAGTCGTGGCCCGCGTGGGCGCCGTCCATGAAGAGATTGTCATGGCCGATCCTCGTGGGCTCGGTCTCGTGGATCGATCGATGGACCGAGGCGTGCTCCCGGAAGACGTTGCGGTCCCCGATGAGCGTACCGGGGCCTTCGATGTCCGGATCGAAGTCGCTGGTCTGCGGTGCGACGCCGAGGGCGGTGAACGGCCAGATGTCGTTCTCCTCGCCGATCACCATCGGGCCCTGCATGAAGCAGTGGGCGCGGAGCCGCGTTCCGCGGCCGATCCGAATGGCACCCTCGAGGATGCAGTACGGGCCGATTTCGACGTCTTCGGCGAGTTCGACTCGAGAATCGATGATGGCGGTGGGGTGAATCCGCGACATGACGGCTTGGCACTCTCCTGGAATCGCCCTTGCGGGCCGCGAGAAGCGAATACGGTACACGGATGCGAAGGCGATTGCACCCATTTCAGTCTGATCCCGGAGCCCCGTATCCGGAATGGCTCGAGGTTCGAAGACTGGGCCGGATCGGCTACCGGGAAGGGCTCGAGTTGCAACGGGAACTCCACGCCGAAGTACTTCGGGCGCGGGAGACGGCGACCCCGCGTGGCTTCCTCCTGCTCCTTGAACACGACCCGCCGGTCGTCACCGTCTCCCGGCGGCCCGGTGCGGCCGGGAACCTGATCGCGACCGAGGCCGCGTTCGCGGAACGCGGCATCCAGATCGAAGCGACCGACCGCGGCGGCGACGTCACCTATCACGGGCCGGGACAGCTGGTCGCCTATCCCATCGTCGACCTGAACCTCGTGCGAATCCGGATCCATGGTTGGATCCGGCTGTTGGAACAGGTCGTGATCGATGCGCTCGCCTCGTTCGCCTGCCCGGCCGACCGCGACCCCGGCGCGACCGGGGTGTGGGTCGGTCGAAGCGGCGATGACGCGGATTGTTCGGGCGGCCGGAAGATCGCGGCGGTCGGCGTCCGGGTGTCGCGATGGATCACCATGCACGGGCTCGCGGTCAACGTCGATCCCGAGCTCGCGCACTTCGAGACGATCGTCCCCTGCGGCCTCGTCGGTCGTCCGGTCACCAGCCTCGCCCGTGAACTCGACGGGTCTTCGGCCGGAATTCCGGACGTGGCGCAGGTCACCACCGCGGTGGGAGCGAGTTTCGCCCGGCACCTGTCGAATCCTGGGCCGTTCCAGGAGCGGCCCGCGTCGGGGGGTTGATTGAAGAACCTCGACCCGGTCAGAGACCGAGTTCCTCGGCCACCGCTTCGGTGATGTCGATCTCGTCGGGATACCGAAGGAGACCCCGACGTCGCACCTGCTGGCTGGCGACGTCCATGGTTTCGGCTTCGAAGGGTTCCGCGGTGGGGACGAACTGGGTGACGATGTCGATTCCTCGTCGTTCCGCGACGATGTCGACCGCTTCGATCAACTCCCGGTAGGCGGACTCGATCTGTTCCGCACCGAGCTTCTGGCGGATCGCCATCGTTCCCTGCTGCCAGGTCTGGTACTCCTGCATCATCTGCTGGAACTGGGCCTGNACCCGCGGGAAGTCNGGNCTCTCCNGNNTGACGTCGGCGTTCTCCTGCTGGAAGGCCTCGAANCTNGCCTCGTACGCGGCGTNCTGCNNGGNGGCCTCCTCCTGGANNTNGGTNCGCGCNTCGCCGAATCGATCCGCATCCATCAGCGTCTTNAGGAGNCTCGACACGTTNACNGNGCCGATCGACCAGATNCGTTCGGTCGGNCGNTCGCCGAAGGCGAGTCGNCCCTTGGTGTTCGTGAGCACCAGNTCGCCGTCGTCNCCNCGNAGCANNACCTCGTCGGCGGGNCCGAGCTNGTCGGNNGGNCGNGGCTCGNCGCCGATCGCGGACCNTCCNGGNCCCTNGAAGTCGGCGAGGAGGANNACCACGAGGGCCAGNAGGNCGACGTGGACGACGATTCTTTCGATGCGATGCATGCTTGCTCCTGNTCGGGGNNNCNGNNTGGTGCGGNCGGNTCACTCTTCCTGTTCGAGGACCGCCATGAAGGCTTCCTGCGGGATGTTGACGCTTCCCACGTTCTTCATCCGCTTCTTGCCTTCCTTCTGCTTTTCGAGNAGCTTCCGNTTNCGNGTGATGTCGCCGCCGTAGCACTTGGCGGTCACGTTCTTGCGGAGNGCCTTGATCGTCTCGCGGGCGATGATCTTCCCGCCGATCGCGGCCTGCAGCGGAATCTCGAACTGGTGGCGGTCGATCTGCTTCCGGAGCTTCGAGAGGATCGCGCGGCTGCGCAGTTCCGCGCCCGAGCGGTGGCAGATGAGGCTCAACGCCTCGACCGGCGCGCCGTTGATGAGGATGTCGACCTTGGCGAGATTCTCCGCGACGTAGCCGGTGATCTCGTAGTCCATCGTCCCGTAGCCGCGGGTGATCGACTTCAGCTTGTCGTAGAAGTCGTAGATGATCTCCGCGAGCGGAAGCTCGTAGTCGAGGATCTGGCGGGTGTCGCTGATGAAACGCTGGCCCTTGAAGATGCCGCGGCGGCCCTCGGCGAGTTTCATCAGGTCGCCGATGTTCTCTTCGGGGCAGATGATCTCGATCTTCACCATCGGTTCCCGGATCGCCCGGACCTTCGACATGTCCGGAAGATCCGCGGGGTTGTGGATCTCGACCGTGGTGTCGTCGTTCAGGTCGACCAGGTAGGAGACGGTCGGCGCGGTCTGGACGATGTCCACGCCGCCCTCGCGCTCCAGGCGTTCCTGCACGATGTCCATGTGGAGCAGGCCGAGGAAGCCGCAGCGGAATCCGAACCCGAGGGCCTCGGAGTGCTGCACCTCGAAGGTGAAGCTCGCGTCGTTGATGTGGAGCTTCTCGACCGCTTCCCGAAGACTCTCGAAATCGCTTCGCTTGCCGCCCTCGCTGCCGGTCGCGGGGTAGAAGTCGCAGAACACCATCTGCTTCGGCTCTTCGTAGCCCGGAAGGGCGACGGTGGCCGGTTCGTATTCGAGGGTGACGGTGTCNCCCACCCGGACGTCGCCGAGCGACTTGATGGACGCGACGATGTAGCCGACCTCGCCCTGTTCGATCTTCTTGAGCTTCTCCGGGAACGGCGTGTAGCGGCCGAGTTCGGTGACCGAGAACGTTCGTCCCGTTCCCATCATCCGGATCTTGTCACCGACCGAGATCGAGCCGTCGAACACGCGGACGAACACCACCACGCCCCGATAGTCGTCGTAGTTCGAATCGAAGATCAGCGCCCGAAGACGGTCGGTCGTGGGCGGCGGGGGATCCGGAAGCTTCTCGCAGATCGCATCGAGCAGTTCGGGGATTCCCTTGCCGCTCTTCGCGCTGACGTAGATCGAGTCCTCGGCGGTCAGGCCGAGCACCTGCTCGACCTCCATCGCGACCCCGTCGGGGTCGGCGGCCGGGAGATCGATCTTGTTCACCACCGGAATCAACTCGAGGTCGTTCTCGACCGCGAGATAGGCGTTGGCGACGGTCTGGGCCTGCACGCCCTGCGTCGAGTCGACCACCAGCACGGCGCCTTCGCAGGCGGTGAGGGCCCGGCTCACCTCGTAGGTGAAGTCGACGTGGCCCGGCGTGTCGATGAAGTTCAGCTGGTAGGGCTCGCCCTTGTAGACGTGCTGGACGGTGACCGCGGAGCTCTTGATGGTGATCCCGCGCTCGCGCTCGAGATCCATCGAATCGAGCATCTGGTCCTTGCCGGTCCGGTGGTCGACCGCCTTGGTCGCGTGCAGCAGCCGATCGGCGAGCGTGCTCTTGCCGTGATCGATGTGCGCGATGATGGAGAAGTTGCGGACCTTCACGCGGGACGAATCCTCTGTCGGTTCCAGGTCTCCCGTGGCGTCAGACGTCGACGTCGCGGGAACCCGAGCCCCTCATCGTAGCCAAAGACGCGGCGTGACCGCACTCCGGGCACGCGGCGGCGGGGGTGTGGGGGGGAAGGAGCTGGGCACATCGCGGGCAGAGGGGGACGCCTCGGTCCAGAAGCACCGTGCGGACGTGGTGGACGTAGGTCAGGTTCATCGCCAGCACGAAGGCGAAGTGCTGGAGCACGAGGAAGACCACGAACGTGGCCAGGGTGGTGAACAGCAGCGGTGCCATGTTCGGGACCGGGTTTGCCGGTGTGGAGACGGCCTTGAAGAGGTCCGGGAAGAGGCGCATGAAGGAGACCAGAAGGCCCAGTGGCGCGAAGGAGATCAGCGAGAACAGGACGATGTCCCTCGGCTGGCGGAGCATCCGCAGGTTGGCCTTCCAGTGGAAGGTCAGCCGCTCCGCGAGGGAGGGGCGGTACGAGGGGTCGTGAAAAACAGGCCAGAGGACGTTCATTGCTGGACCGAGGGTACCCACGCGGTGGTTCGACCCGCCACGGTCGTGATCTCGATCGGCTCGCCTCTTGCCGTCCGGGCATCCTCGGGGCGGCCCCAGCGGTGGTGAAAGAGCCAGGTCTTCGGAAAACGGCTCGAGACCGAATTGACGGACACCGCTCTCTTGATGATGGCGGCGGTTCGTCGACGAATCCGCTCGAGTTCCGCATCGTCGAGCTCATCGACCCGGCGGTCCGGGGCGATCTCCGCCTGGTAGAGGATCTCGTCCGCGATCCAGTTTCCCACGCCGGCGGCGAAGGACTGGTCGAGAAGCAGGCCCTTGGCGGTCACCTTGCGGCGTCCGACGAGCTTGCGGAACGCGACGGGCCCGGGCATCTCGAGCAATGGATCGAACCCGAGTTTCGAGATCGGCGACTCGTTGCGGGGGTCGTCGCGAAGTCGGATCCTGCCGAATCTTCGGGGATCGGGCATCGCAAGCCGGCCGCCGTTCTCGAACTCCAGTTCGATCTTCCAGAACCGGGGTCGGTCGGCTTCGTCGTCGTAACCGTGCAGCGCGCCCGTCATCCCGAAGTGGAGGAGCAGGGCGGGACCGTCCTCGAATTCCAGCCACAACTGCTTGCCATGACGGCGGGCGGCCAGCACCCGCTTGCCGCGGAGCCGGCGGCTGACCGTGGCGGGCGTCTCGTCACAGAACACGATCCGGTCGTTCGCACACCGGACGTGCTTCGCGACGTTGCCCGTGGCGACGGCTTCCGCGACGAGACGTCCACGTTCGACTTCGGGCAGTTCAGGCATGGAAGCGGGCCGATCCGGTTCAGGGGCGGTCCGAGCGACGATCGCCCGGGTCGGCCACGGATTCGCGGGTCGGGGCTTCGGGATTCGCCGCGGGCGTCGTCACGGGGCGGGGCCGAGGGGGCTCGCGTCGCAGGCCACCCGAGTCGCTGGCGAGTTCCACGATGCGATTCGCGTCATCGAGGATCGCGACCCGGATCATCGGGCGTTGGTTCACGGCGAAGGGTTCGATCAAGAGTCGCCCGTCGGGAAGCAGTCGCCATCGACCGCGCTGGCTGGTGATGGCGATGGGAGCGTCGACCGCTTCGCTTCGAGTCCAGGTGTAGGTGAGATCGGGATCGAGCCTGAGCTCGCCGCCGGGCCCGCGCCATCGTCCGATGAGGTCGTCCGCCGGGACGCGCGGCGGGGTGGCGGAGTGCATGAAGGGCGTCTTGAGCCGAGCGACGTCAGCCATCAGCACCTCGTCTCGCAGCCAGAGGGCGACCCGGCGGGGCGGTGGGGCGGGGAGAAGGTAGGAGTTCAGCCAGAAGACGGCGTGGTTTTCCCGGTGCCAGCGTCCGAGGTCGCTGGGGCGATCGAACCGGTCGAGGTCGTTCCAGCGTCGGTATCGCCCGTCCCGGGCGACCTCGATCAGGCTGCGACCGTCCGACCACCAGCCGACGATCTCGCGTGGTGTTTCCGGGTCCATGGCCAGCGTGGTCACGATCCGGGGTGGTGGGGTTTCTCCCGGGGGAGTGTCCGGTGGCGAGGCCGCGGCGACCAGGGGGGCGACCAGGAGAAACATCAGGGCTGGGATCCGCAAGTCACCGCTCCGGAATGGTGCGAGGAATTCGACATTCGAGTCATCGATGGCACGCGCCATCGGCGACGGGGGAAATCAGGGTCTCCACTTCGACGCCGTTCCGCCCGGTTGGGTTCGATCGAATCGAGGCTCCGCCGGAATCAACCGCTNCCGAATCGNAGNCGCGGGCTGCGTCGACGCTGGGCCTTCATCTCCTGAACGGCCTCNNCCTCCTCGGCCGGCGGGAAGAACTCGTCCGGCAGCTCCGGCATCACCGAGCCGCACTCGCAGCAGGGTTCGCGGCGTTCATGGCCGAGGTTGTAGAAACCACAGGTGAGGCAGACCGGGTGCCCGAGTTCGGCCGCCGCCGCGCGAAGCACGCTGCGTCGTCGGCCCCGGAAGATGACCGCGAGGATCATCGCCTCGGCCACGAAGGTGGCTCCAAAGGCGAAGGCGGCATTCGGACTGCCGGCGAGAAGGAGGCCCACGATCGCCAGCACGCAGGCGATCGGGAGGCCGATGGTGACGAAGATCAGGAATCCGGTTCGACCGAAGGCGGGGAANCCACGGGGGTAGCCCGACCAGTCGGTGCGACCGAACATCGAGATGCGGCGATCCCTGATGCGACGACGGTCTTCGTCACTGATGGGCCACAGCGTGATCTCGGGGTCGAGGATGCGTCGCATGCCACCGACCTTTCCGGTCTCGAACCGATTGGTGGATCCTCAAGCCGGTCGACATCGACCGGAGCGAGCACGACGAGAACGCCGGAGCTCGAGGAACCACGTCTTGAACCTACCCTGAAAACCCGAAATCCGGACGATCAATTCGATGTAATGCCGCTGGAGGCATCGAAAACACCGCCCGGCCGCGAAAGATCGCGGTCGGGCGGTGAGGAATTCCGGGCATGGGCCGGGCGGGGTCAGGCGGCGGAGCGGCCGACCTCGGCGGAGAACGCGGACCGGCGTCCGCGGGGCTTGGTCACGATCTTCTCGACCTGCGTCACGTGGCTTTCGGAGAAGAGGTGAAGGTCGAGTCCGAAGGCGGCGAGCTGGGCGAACCAGAGCACGGCGGTGGTGAAGACCATCGAGACCTGGCTGCCGCCGAGCTCGATGCCGAGGAACACGCCGCCAAGGAACTGGCCGGCGAACACCATCAGCGCGAGGATCAGGCCGAACATCAGATCGGTCGACTTCGGAAGTCCGAGTGCTGCGCAGAGCCCGAGCAGGCCGACGCCGAAGATCGAGCCGACGGCGCCGAAAGCGACACCGAACGGCCAGAAGGCGACGATCGCGACCAGCGCGAAGATCGGGGAAACCTTGAACTTGACGTTGACCTCTGGAATCTCGGCGTTCACTTCGAAGCTCCGTTCACGAGCTGGGGGGAATGTTCCGGCCGGAGGTCGACAGGACCTCGGCGGGCTGAATTCACGATCGAAATTGGAGGGTTGCCTCGGGGCGGGGTTCAGGCGAAACGAATGCGTGGAATTCCCGAGTCAGGAGACAGGCTGATCTTCGATTTGATGCCGCGGATCTCGCCACGGCTCACGGCCGAAACGGCGCCGCGAACATCGATAGAAAGAAAACGATAACGGGGGTTTCGACCCAAGCGAAGGATTTGAGTCGGAAATTGTGAAAAATTGAACGAGGTCGTTCCGGGCCTCCCCGGGGACCGGCTCAGCCGCCGATCACCGGNAGCGACGTCTGGCGTGCCAGCTCCTCGGTGGGGCGGGCGACGAGGTCGTATCCATCGCTGCCCACGATCGTGCATCGAATGAGCTCGCCGGGGCTCAGGCGTCCCACGCTCGCGACNCAGGTCTGGGCGTCGACCTGCGGTGCCTGGAAGTAGCACCGACCGATCGAGAGATGCACCGGAGTGCCGGTCCGAACCGCGGGATCGTCCTCGGGAAGGGCCACCTCCGCGGTCTCGCCCGCCTCGCCGTCCACCAGGACGTCCATCTGAACCCGCTGCTCGGCGAGGTACGCGGCGTTCTCGAAGGCGATNTCCTGCTGTCGAAGCATCAGCTCGGCCTCGCGTCGACGTTTGATCTCCTCGGGGACCGCGAGGGCGGGATCCCGTTCCATGGTTCCNGCCGGTGTCCCGGCCTCCGCGGAATATCGGAACACGCCCATGGCGTCGAATCCGATCTCGTCGATGAATTCGAGGAGTTGCTCGTGATCGGCTTCCGTCTCGCCCGGGAATCCGGTGATGAAGGTCGTTCGGATCGCCATCCCCGGAATCCGCTCCCGAAGCTTGAGGGCGAGCGTCCGCTGCTGCTCGGCCGTCACGTTCCGTCGCATGGCGGTGAGCATCGCATCGCTCGCNTGCTGCAGCGGCATGTCGATGTAGTCCACGATCCGNGGGAGATCACGGATGGCGTCGATCATCTCGTCGGTGAAGCTCGTGGGATACGCGTACATGAGTCGGGCCCGGCCGGCGTCGCCACGCGATTCGCAGAGATCGTTGATCGCCTTCAGCAGGCCGGCCAGNCCTCGGTCGTCACCGACGTCGCGACCCCAGCTGGTCGTGTCCTGNCCGATCAGATTGAGCTCGACGCAGCCGTCGTCGAGAAGGCGTGCGGCTTCGTCCAGAAGCACGTCGAGCGGCTTCGAACGCATCTTGCCGCGGATCGAGGGAATGGTGCAGAAGGCGCACTTCTGATTGCAACCCTCGCTCATCCGCAGGTACGCCCAGTGCCGCGGCGTCAGCCGGAAGCGGTCCGAGTCGTCTTCGAAATAGCCGATTCCCTTGCCNTCGTCGCCCGCGACNGTGAGCCCGACCACGTCACGGCCACGATCGGTGGCCGCCTGCAGGGCGTTGCCCGCGATCCAGTAGCGGGGGCCGTCCGCGTCGAGACCCTCCCGTTCCGGGGGGATCGTCGAGACCGCGTCGACGATCCGGTCTCGATCGAACACGCCGATCATCGAATCGATGCCGGGGGCCCATTCCAGAAGTTTCGCGCGATGTCGCTGGACGAGGCATCCGGCCACCACCACCCGGCCGATCTCGCCGCGTTCCTTTCGNTCGATCGCGTCCCGCAGGACCGAGAGNGATTCCTCTCGGCTCGCTTCGAGGAACCCNCAGGTGTTCACGACGATCGCATCGGCGGGGGCGTCGCTGGGAACGACCTCCACGCCCGCTTCGCGAAGCGAGCCGAGCATGCGTTCGCTGTCGACGAGGTTCTTCGGGCAGCCGAGACTGACGAACGCGACGGATGATGGTGTCTGGAGATCGGTCACGCGGTCATGGTACGACGACCGGGCGGCTCCGAGGAGGAATCAGGGCGAAGCTTCGTAGAGCCCGAGTTCCTCGATGATCTCCAGGACGCCCTCCGGCAGCAGTGCCGAAACGTCCTCGCCCCGCGCGCGGCGGTCCCGGATCTCCGAGGAACTCACNCCTTCGGCCGCGAGGTCGAGCGTCCAGGTCGCCCACCGCCCGGCGAGCGCCGGATCGAAGTGATCCCGNTATCTGGCCGCGAGCGAGGTGCGGGTCTCCGGAGGACGCGGCATGACGATCGGNGGCGCGAGGGCGATGATCTTCCGCCAGTCCCGCCATCGATCGAAGTCGAGGGCCTGGTCGCTGCCGATCAGGAGACGAAGCCGCGGCCGCATNCGCAGTTCGAGCCCGTCCCGCTCCGCGGCCTCGACCAGCTCGCGATGGATCGATTCCAGCGTGGCGAACGTGAAACTGGGGCCATCCCGGTCGATCTCGCGTCGGTCGATCCGGGCTTCGATGGGTGGATGTCCCGGTACGGGCGTTCGACGGGCGAGNGCCGCCTCGAGCATNCGGACCCGGGCTTCGGGATTCGCCGGGGGCGTGTCGACCTTGAGCGGATTGACGCGGGCGGGAATGAAGACCACCTCGTCGCAGCCGAGCCTCGCCGCGGCTTCGAAGGGAAGGGTGAGATGGCCGCGATGTGGCGGGTCGAAGGAACCGCCGAACACGAGAATCGACTTCGGACCGGTTCGTCGGCCGACCCGTCCCGGGCCGTCGTCGGCGTCCNTCGGCGCCGGTTCAGGGATGGAGAGATCCCGAAGTGCGGCCCCGAGTTCCAGCAGCGCCGATCGGGACTGTCGGGCGAGAAGTCGCAATGTCCCGAGCAGGGCGGGCCGGCGGAAGATCTCACCGGCGACGACGCCCGGGCGGGTGCGGCCGAGATGATCGACGAACCGGTCGAGNGCCGCGGGCACCGCCTGGTCGGCGGGATCTCCGACGACGCGGATGATGCCCCAGTCCCAGTCCCGTTCCCGTGCCAGCTCCGCGAAATGNAGGGATTCGAGGTCGACGATGACCGCGCCCGTGGTGCGTCCGAGGGCGTGCTTGGCCTCGGCGCTCGCCACGACCCGGCCCGTGGTGGTCACGCGACCTCGTTTCGCCTCGGCGATCCGGAGACGGCGGCCGACGGGCGGTTCGGTGACGCGGCCGTGGGAATCGACGACTTCGTCGACCACCACGAGATCACCGGAGACGAGATGCTCGTCGAGCCCGCCGGCGAGGCCGACGAGCACGATCGGGCCTTCTGGTTCGCCGTGCTGGTCCACCCAGCGACGAACACCTTCCCGCCCCGGGCCGCACACATGGATCCGATCGGCAGGAACACCAGCCGACACGAGGACCTTCCGCTCGAAGGCGAGCGGGGTCAGGAACGTCGTTCCGGTGGCCCGACCGTCTGGCGTCGTCATGACGCAGAGGCTAACCGCCCGAACGGAGTTTCGTCCGAATTCAGTCGAACGCGTCGTACGGGGGCACGTCCGCGAGCTGCGTGGACGGGGCGGGCACGTCGAACGCCGCGATCATCTCGTACTGGTTGTCGAACCGGCCGACCACGATTCCGGAAGCATCGAGCACCTCGTAGCCCGGTCCGTACGGGCCGGGAATCACGCGAAGCGAGAGTTCCTGCCCGACCAGCGTGCCGAGATCGGGCGGGCCGATCGGAGCCGCGAAGTCGTCTGCGGTGGTGGTGTCCGGACGAACGCCCCAGGCGATGAGAAAGCTCGTCGTGACCGCCGCGACGGCCACCAGCGGACGGAAGACCCTCGGGTCTTCGTGAAGGCGATGGAGGGAGATCTTCATGCACTCAAACTCGACCCGGGCGGCGGTCGGGTTGAGCTGATCGCCCCGGGTACGCCTCGATCGATCGCCGAAGGACGGCTCGATTCGAAAGGGCCGAAGTTATCCGACGTCGATACTGCATCCCCCGGGTTGCCGTGAGCGATTTGCTCGCTACCATGCCTCCTCGCCGTTCCGGCGAAATCTTGACTGGCCCCATCGTCTAGTCAGGTCCAGGACACCAGGTTTTCATCCTGGGAACAGGGGTTCGAATCCCCTTGGGGTCACTCCGCAGGCTCTCCCGAAAGGGAGAGCCTGTTTCCTTTTTCAGCCTTCGTCATCTCGATCTCGTGGTCGTCGTCTCCTGCGGGCCCGGTGTCGATGCCGAGATGATGATTTCGCTCGTTCACCAGCCCGTCTTCCCGGTCATCATGCCGGAGCGTGAACATGGGTCGGAACCTGGAGCAGCATGCATGTCGAATCGAATTCCGCGGTCATCACGATGGATTCCCTTCGTTTTCGCGGTCCTCATCACGGCCATCGGCTGCCAGCAGGTGTCGGGCACCGATCGGCGGCAGCTGAACACCTACACCGTCGATGACGAGATCGCCCTTGGAAACGCGGCGT
>NYVS01000131.1 GCA_002684755.1 Phycisphaerae bacterium | reverse complement strand
ACAGGCGAACCACCTCGGCGTGACCATCGAGGCCGACATCATCAAGCAGAAGCAGCCGGAACTGAACGGCGGCTACGAGATGCTCAACATGGGCGACTCGAGCTACGGCAAGNTCGACGACCGCATCTACACCGAACTCTGCACCGATCACCCGATCGACCTCACCCGATACCAGGTTCTCAACTGCTACTGCGGTCGAGCCGGGCTCATCAATTCCGGCGGTGGAAGCGGCGAGAACGACTTCGGGCAGGCGGTCCGGACCGCGGTCATCAACAAGCGAGCCGGCGGCATGGGCATGATCTCGGGCCGGAAGGCCTTCCAGCGACCGATGGGCGAGGGCATCGAACTGCTGAACAGGATCCAGGACGTCTACCTCGACGACTCGATCACCATCGCCTGATCGCCGCTCGATCCGGTCGCCGGCCCATCGGCGAATCCCACCGATCACGCATCGCCGCGGACCGGCCCTTCGGGTCGCTCCGCGGCGATCTTCATCCGGCCTGATCCCGATCAGTGGTGACGTCGACGGAGTTCNNGCTCCGCCCACGCCCACCAGGCGTCCCAGGTGTGATCGCGGCGGATCCGTTCTCGGCCCGCGTTCGCGATCGCGCGGCGTCGGTCGGCGGATTCGATCACGCCACCGACGATGTCCGGCAGTTCGTCGACCCGTTCGAACGCGAGGACTTCGNCGCCNACGTCGAAGGCATCGCGGACCGCGGGACGATCNTCCGTCACCAGCACGCCGGCCGCGGCCGGCACCTCGAAGGTGCGCATGTTGAGGCCGCCGGGCGCGGCGAAGGAATTCACGTTGACGACGACGCCCGCCCGGTGGAACGCGGCCGTCTGATCATCGCCGGCGGGCAGCCAGCCATGCCAGCGGCCTTCGGCNGCGGTGCCCGCGATCGCCTGNTCCCAGGCGGCCTCGCCGTGGATNCGAACGTCGAAGCCGGCCTCCGCGAGCGTCACCGCGCTGCGGATGCGTCGTCTTCGGGTCGCGTCGTAGGCGAGGGCGAGTCGAATCCGCGACTGGAACGCGTCGTCTCCATCGAGCCNGGTGGTCGCGATCATCTCCTCGACGTCCGTCCCGGGTGTNTCGACCCAGTCCTCCGCGATGCCCGCGAGCACGCGTCGAACCNCGTCGGGGAGATCCGGCGCGACGGCGTCGATCCCGGGGATGTTCCCGACGACGAGGACCGTTCGGGCCCCTCGGGCTTCCTTCGAACCGTCGGCGTCGTCATCCGGGGAAGGAAGATCCGGCAGGTCGGCGGCGAGGGGCCGGATCACNTGATCGCACTCGAGCTTCTCGTAGCAGGCGGCGAATCCCGGGGTGGCCGCGACGACGAGATCNCGNTCGGTCCAGTCGAAGGTCTCGAACGGGAGAAGTCGGGGATTCGAACTCGCGACGACCAGCGTCGCGAGATCGTGTCGCCAGGGAATCGTCGATCGACCGGGACGCAGGAANGAAAGCAGCAGATCGGGATCGACGTCNAGTGCGAATCGGGCGTCCTCGGTCGCGGCGAACGGATCATGGCGGATGTCGCTCGCTCGAATCAGGACCTCGTGTCCCGCGCGGCGGGCGGCCGCGCCGATCGACGTGGCGAGATGTCGCAGGGCGGTCGAGCCCGCGTCGACGATCCCGGCGATCCGCCAGGCGTCGCCGGCGGGCGGGCCGGCANNCGNGGGCGTCGATCGACGTTCGGACTGTCGCGAGGCNTCCAGCAGGAACCGGGTGTTGGCGACGCGTCCGATCTCGAGGATCTTCTCGCGCAGCGTTTCGAATCGAGCGACGTCGCCGGGCAGGAGTCCGACGCCGGTCACGATCGCCCGAAGCGGGTCCGCCGCGTCGGGGAGCGCGTCTCGAATCGCGTCGTCGATCGGTTCGCCGTCGGCGAAGCGGATGCGTGGATCCGCGAGGATCGCGGACCAGTCATGGCTCGAGAACGAGCCCGCNAGGAGTCTCCGATCGGGTTCGACGACGACCACGAGGGTATCGGTCCGTTCGCGATGCATCGCCTGGCGCAGGGTCTCGACCACCGAGCCGTCTCCNNCGCCGAGCACGAACAGCGCGAGCGGCCGTCGGCCTTCGCGGGGCAGCGTGATCGAGGCGGGAACGGGGGACTTCCCAGGAGACGTCGCGGTGATTCCCTCGACGTCGTGGAGTCGGTCGGCGAGTCCGGGTCGATGCCGCGACANCGCCGGTGGAAGGCCGGCATCACGTCGCGTTTCATTCCCGTCGCTCATGTGCTCGAGCGTACCCCATTCGTGGCCGGGAGAGGATTCACTTGCCGGCCCGAAGGAGTCGTTCGCCCTCGTCGGCGGTCATGGTCCCCTCCGCCACATAGGCGGCGATCTCCTGCCGCGTCCGTTCCCGATTCCGGCCGATGAGCACTTTCTGGCCGACGCCCGCGATGATCGCGACGACGGCCACCAGA
Organism: Phycisphaerae bacterium; assembly: GCA_002684755.1. Next base: position 14,904 of record NYVS01000131.1, on the reverse strand, counting down.
AAGGAGCCTCCGAAGATCAGCAGGGGGACGAAATTCGACGATTCGACGACGGTCTGCATGGATGAGGGTTCCGGAATGAAGGCGGGTCGCTCGAGGTGCGGCGGGGGCGCAACCTTGATTGGGAAACCGATCTCCCGGATTTCGATCGTCCGTTCAGTTCCTGGCCAGGCGGACCGAGGCCTCCCGGCTGCGGCTCTTGCGACGCTCCCGTTCCGCCTCGAGCCGGCGTCGGGCCTGCTCGTCCTCGGCGAAGTCCTCGCCGAACCGGACCAGCCGGAGGCTGTTCAGAATGACGAAGAGGTACGCGACCGCCTGATAGAAGGGGGTCAGCCAGATGTTGATGTTGCCCGTCGCCGCGAGGGCGAGGCCGACCACCGCGAGGAGCAGGCTCACCGCGATGTTCTGGGTGATGATCCCCTTGGTCCGGCGTGCGATCTCCAGCAGGAACGGCACGTGCCGGAGGTCGTCGTGCATCAGGGCCACGCCGGCGGAGTTGGTCGCGATGTCCGAACCGGAGAGTCCCATCGCCACGCCGACGTCGGCGCTGGCGAGGATCGGGCCGTCGTTGATGCCGTCGCCGACCACCAGCGTGCGGTGGCCGTTGGCGATGAGGTGCTTGAGTTCCGCGTGCTTCTCTTCGGGAAGGCATTCGGCCTCCACGGAGTCCACGCCGACGGACTGGCCGACCCGCTTGGCGACGTCGAGCCGGTCGCCGGTGAAGATGCAGATCCGGCGGACGCCGAGCTTCCGCAGGTGCTCGACCACGTCGCCGGCGTTCCGGCGAAGCTTGTCTTCGAGGCCCACGGCACCGAGGTATCGATCACCGAGCATCACGTGCACGCTGGACATGCCCGCGATCTTCTCCTCGACCTCCGAGACCTCGGCATCGATGCCCGGTGCCAGTTCGCGGAGCCAGGCGCCGCGTCCGGCGCTGATCACGCCGTCCTCCCGCGTGGCGCGAACGCCTCGACCNGGGACTTCGGTGTATTCGGTGATCGACGCGGCGGCGATCCGGGCCTTCTCGGCGGTGTCGAGGATCGATCGCGCGAGCGGGTGATTCGAACTCTGTTCGGCATCGGCCGCGGCCTGCAGGAGCGTCGCGCCATCGACGCCCTCGGCGGGGGCGAGGCGACTCACCGCGAATCGGCCGGTGGTGAGGGTGCCGGTCTTGTCCATGACCACGGTGTCGACGTTGGCGGCGCTTTCGAGCGTTCTCGTCTGCTTGATCATGATGCCGAGCCGGGCCGCACTCGCGAATGCCGCGACCATGGCCGTCGGATAGGCGATGAGCAGGGCACCGGGGCAGGTCACCACCAGGACGGTGATGGCCCGGATCGCGGCTTCGTCGCGGTCGGGGCTTCGAACCGTGAAGAACCAGACCAGGGCGGAGACCATGATCACCACCGGGACGTAGAAACCCGCGAGTCGCTCGATGATCTCCTGCCGATCGCTGCGGGCGCTTTCCGCCTCGCGGATCAGGGACTCGACCTTGCCGATCGTCGTCTCGTCCGCCACGGCGGTGACCTCGACGTCGATCTGTCCGGTGAGGTTGGTGGTACCGGCGTAGACGTCGGTGCCCGCGGCCGCTTCGATCGGTACGGCTTCGCCGGTCAGGGAGGCCTGGTTGATCGAACTCGAGCCGCTCGCGATGCGTCCATCGACCGGGAGGTTCTCGCCCGGGCGGACGCGGACGATGTCGCCGATCGCGAGATTCGCGAGCTTGACCTCGGATTCGTTGCCGTCCGCATCGAGGCGTCGGGCCACGTCCGGCGTGAGTTCGACGAGTTCGCGGATCGCCCGCTGGGCGCCCCAGGCGGTTCGACTCAGCACCAGCTTCGAGAGCCAGAGGAAGAGGGCGAGGAAGCCGGCGGTGCGGAGATCGTTCACCGCGATCGCGGCGATGACCGCGAGGGTGGCGAGGGCGTCGCTGGACGGTTCGCCGCGCTTCATCTCGCGGATCGCACCCTTGAGGAGCGGGATGAGCAGCAGGATCGCGCCGATGGCGGCCGGGATGTCGGAGACCGCGGCGCTCGCACCGAACAGCCGCGCGATGCCGCTCACCAGCAGCAGCATGCCGCCGAGCAACGCGATGAAGAGCTGCCGCTCGAGTCGGCGGCCTCCCTGGTCGGATGCTTCGTTCTGGGGTTCGGGGGAGAAGGCCGGCGTCGGCGCGGTCATCTGGCTCATGGGTGCTCCGGGACCTGGATCGGTCATGCGACGTCCGGGAAGGTCGGAGAGAGATGGACCGTGAACCGGCCGATCCGCCTTCCGGACGACGCCGGATTGTATCCGGCTTCTCGCCTACGTTGGTTCCCCGGTTCCGGTTCGAGCGGTCCGGGATCCGGATCCGTGGCCCCGACGCTTCAGGCCCGCCCCTCCCGTAGACTCCGAGGCATGAGCACCGACGAAGTCATCGTCGCCGGCGACGGCCAGATGGGCCTCGTGATGGCGGCCGCCGCGATCGAGGCCGGCGCCCCCCGGGTCCGGGTCTGGGGCCCGTTCGAGGCCTCGGTGGAGGCCCTGCGGAAGACTCGGGAAAGTCCCCGGCTTCCCGGCTGGCGGATCCCGGATGCCGTCGAGTTCGAGCATGATCCCGTCATCTTCGCGGAAGGTCGGGTCCTCGTGAACGCGATTCCGACGCAGTTCATCCGGCCGGTCTGGGATCGGATCCGTCCGCATGTCGTCTCCGATTCGCTCGTGGTCTCGACGGCGAAGGGGCTCGAGATCGGCAGCGGACTCCGACCGAGTCTGATCCTGAACGAATTGCTGGGCGACACGCGGGTCTGCGTGCTGAGCGGACCGACGATCGCCACCGAACTTTCGCGGCGACTTCCGGCCCTGATGGTGGCGGCGTCGCCATCGTCGACCGCCGCGGCGACCACGCACCGCACGTTCGGCACGCCCTGGCTCCGAATCTACGAGAGCGAGGACCTGGTCGGCGTCGAACTCTCGGGGGCGCTCAAGAACGTGATCGCCCTTGCCGCGGGGATCTGCGACGGGCTGGAGCTGGGCATCAACGCCAAGAGCGCGCTGCTGGCGCGGGGCCTCGCGGAAATGGCGAGGTTCGGCACCGCCGCCGGGGCGGACTCGCGGACCTTCTTCGGCATCGCCGGCGTCGGGGACCTCGCCACGACCTGCTTCAGCAAGGAAGGTCGCAATCGAGCCTGTGGCGAGGCGATCGCCCGAGGGGCGTCCCTCCAGACGTACCTCGACGAGCAGCAGTGCGTGGTGGAAGGCGTTCCGACGGTCGAAAGCGTGCTGGCGCGAGCCCGGGACCTCGATCTCGAGATGCCGATCACCACCGCGGTCGAAGGGATCTTCTTCAAGGGGGTCGCACCCCACGAGGCCATTCAAGGCCTCATGACGCGACCTTCGGCCGCCGAGGGGCTCGGCGGGTTGTAGTCGGCGGAGGACCGGGCCGGAAACGACGGGCGGTCACTCGTCGTCTTCGAATCCTCGTTCGATCAGTTCCGCGATCGAGGCGAGCGCCGCCGACGCATCGTCGCCCTCCGCGGTGATCTTCAGCACCGTCCCCGACGTGCCTGCCAGCATCAGGAGCTGCATGATCGACTTGCCGTCGACCGGGTCGCCCGCATCCGCGCGGGCGATCCCGATGGTCGACGAGAACGTCGACGCCCGCTCCGCGAGGAGCATGGCGGGTCGGGCGTGCAGCCCGAGTCGGTTCGAGATGGTGACCTTCCGGCTCGGCATGATGGGTGTCGTTCAGCCGACGGCGTTTCCGGAATCGGCCTCGTCGAGGAGGGTCAGGATCTCCTCCACGCTGTTGGCCTGTCGCAGGAAGCGACGGAACTGGTCACGACTCAGGTTTCCGAAGATCGCCTCCATCGCGTCGATGTGCTCCTCGGGCCGCTCCTCCGGGCTGATCAGCAGGAAGATCGAGTGCACGGGCTGCTTGTCGAGGGCGTTGAAGTCGACGCCCTCCTCGCTGATGCCGATGGCGACGGTCAGCTTCTCGAGCCCCGGGGCCTTCACGTGGGGGACCGCCACGCCGTGGCCGAAGCCGGTCGATCCCTTCCGTTCCCGCTTGAGGGCCTCCTTGAGGTAGACGTCGCGTTGCTCCGCGGCGATCGCCTCGCAGGCGACGAGTCCGTCGAGCAGTTCCTCGAGGACGTCCTTCGCCTTGGTGGCGGCGAGCGAAGTGAAGATGGCCTGGTCGACCACGATGTCGCGAAGCTTCATGTCTGGTTCCGGGGGCGGGCTACTTGTGGCTCTGGAGCTTTTCTTTCCAGTCGTGCAACTGGCGGTCGACCTTGTCGATGGCCTGATCGATTCCGGCGTACAGATCCTCGTGGGCGGCCCGGCCCACGAACATCGAGTGGTGGGGGACGTCGATCTTCACTTCGACGTCGAATTCGATCTTCGCCTTGTCGAGGACGACCTCGATCGACTGAAGATGCTCCCGATACTTCTCGAGATGGTTGCATCGCTTGATCGCGTACTGCTCGATCGCGTCGGTGAGTTCGACGTGCCGCCCGGTCACGATGATCTGCATGGTCAGGACTCCTTGGACTCGTTTCGCGTGGAATCGCGGGGTGGGGTGTCTGGTTGTTGAAGAATACGCGGCTCGGCGTCTTCGGGTCGGCTCGCGGCCGCATCCCGATCGGGAATCGATTCCTGCGGAGGCACCAGGACGCCGCCCGAGATGGTGAATCGGAGGGCTTCGTCGATGCTGATCGGGAGTTCGTGGACCTCGTCGTGCGGCACGGTGATCGTGTACCCGGTGAAAGGCGTGGGCGAACTGGGGATGAAGATGGTCAGCGATTCGCCGGATTCCTCCTCGATGCTCCGCATCGAGCTTCCGGTCACCAGGCCCACCGCCCAGATCCCGCGCCGCGGATATTCGACGACCACCACCCGGTTGAACTTGATCGGCTTGTCGTCGGAGAACAGGAAGTCGACGACCTGCTTCACGTAGGGGTAGACCTGTTTGAAGATCGGAACGCTGGTGATGATCCGTTCCAACCGACGCTGCACCCGCCGTCCGAGGAAACCGCCCAGCAGGCGGCCGGCGAAGTAGACGCTCAGCACCGCGACGAGGATCCCGATCCAGTCGAGGGCGAGGGCGTTGTCGTTCCACCAGGTTCGCACCTCGCGTCGGGTGAGTTCCCGGCGGACCGTGACGGGATCGGTGTTCGCACCCTTCTCGCCGGACCTCGCCTCGATCTCCTCGGCGATTTCGGCGTCGTCGGGCACGAACTGCTCGCCGACGGCGGGCCAGCGATCCGCGGTCTCGGCGATGCCGGCGCGGATCCCCGAGTTGATCGGCTGGGCGATCGCCGAATCGACGAACTGATAGGCCTTGACGAGGATCCAGAGCGTCAGCACCGACGGAAGCAGGACCGCCAGCCCGCGTCCGAAGAAGCGTTTGAAGTCGGCACGGAAGGTCTTGGGGGCGTCGTCTGGCATGTCGGGGCCGCCAGTCTACCCGGGCGGATTCTCCGCGGTCCGCGTCGGGCCGGGATCGCCGGACGCCGTGGTCCCGCTCACGAACCCCGCAAGGCTTCCAGTCGCACCGCGATGACCAGCCGCTGATCTCTTCTTCGGATCTCCACGCGGATCGTTTCGCCGATGTCCCGGGCCGCGATCGCGAGCATCAGTTCGCCGCGGGCCCGGACCGGCTGGTCGTCGACGCGGACGATCACGTCCCCGCGGCGAAGTCCGGCGCGGCGGGCGTTGCGGCCGATGATGCGTTCGATCCGCACGCCGTCCCCGGCATCGGTCCCCGAGACGCCGATCGACGCATCGCCCTGTTCGACCCGGTCGTCGATCGCCCCCCGGTCGAGCACCCAGGACTTCCATCGTTGCTCGACCTGTTCGACCGGAAGCCCGAAGACCGTTTCGAACGCCCGGCCGCCTCCGGGATCCTTGTCGAAGGTCTCCACATAGGCGCGGTACCACGCTTCGAGCAGATCGACGGACGCGAGGAATTCGAAGATCGAGCGGACCTGCGGATAGAAGCGGGCGTTGCCGGCGAAGAAGGCGTCGGTGTCGAGCTGGAACAACTTGGACCATGCGAGGGAGATCCCCGCCTGCACCTGTCGACGGGCGATGTTGTGCCGCATGTTGGGGACGAACCGGATCCGCCCGTCGTCCGTCCAGACGTACTCCTCGTAGAGGCTCGCGATCCCTTCCTGGACCCACATCGCATGCCGTTGGCCGAGCCGGTCCATGTCGGCCCAGTGCATGCGATGGGTGAATTCATGCCGAAGGCTCTCGCCGATGTCGCGGGTGACCAGCAGACGCTTGCCATGGAGATACACCCCGGGCGTCCGGGCCGGATCGGAGACGTCGAGCATCCGCTGGAAGACCTCGCGGACGTGGTTGGCGGATGGAACGACCACCAGGCACCAGTCGAGCGGCGGCGACTTGAAGAGCCGGGTCGACAGGTGAGTCGCCTGCCGGGCGATGATCTGCTTCATGTCCGCGTGGGCCCGGGCATCGAGCCCGGTCGCGAAGTGGAGGCGGTGTTCCTCGTCGGTCTCGTAGTGGTAGTCGTCGCCGTACCGGCGACGCCAGGCGTCGAACTGCTTGTCCGCGGTGCCGCGATCGAGTCGACGTCGTGCTTCGAGGATCGCGGTGAACGTCGGGTGCGTGCGGATCGTGGCGAGATCCGGATCGCGACGCATCACCTCGAAATCGCGGAACCCGCGTTCGACGGCGACCAGCAGGGCGGCGGCGGCCTCGTCGCGACGGCCCAGCAGGGCGAGACCGCAGGCCCGGTTGTAGCGCATGTGCGGTGCGTCCGGCCACGCGGCGATGTACCGATCGACCAGGACGAGTGCGGCGTCGTGGTCCCCGCTCGCGAAGGTCCGGACGATCCGGCGTTCGAGGGCGGCGGCGTCGTCCGCGTCGTCGCCTCGCGCCGCGTTCCCGAGGAGGATCGCGGCGAGCAGCGTGACGAGCATCACCATCGCGGGCGTGCGTCGGTCGGCGGTCCGGATTCGAGTGATCGGCGATCGCATCGATTCGATGCTAGCAGCCGGATCGGCGATCACCGCGGCGTTCAGGCGGAATCGGTCGCAGGAGTCGTCGTCGTCCGGATCACCCGACCCCGTTCGATCCGGATCCGGCCTTCCGCGAGCTCCCGGATCGCGGTGGGCATGGCGATGCACTCCGCCTCGAACACCCGGGCGGCCAGCGTCGAGGTCGTGTCGTCGGGACGGACCGGACATCGTCGCTGGAGAATCACCGCGCCATGGTCGTAGATCTCGTCGACCGCGTGGACGGTGCAGCCCGTCTCCCGATCACCCGCGGCCAGGACCGCGGCGTGCACGCGATCGCCGTACATCCCGCGGCCGCCGTGGGCCGGCAGGAGCGCGGGGTGGATGTTGACGACGCGGTCGGTCCAGCGAGGCTCGACCGCGAAACGTCTGAGATAGCCGCAGAGGCAGACGAGATCGACGCGGGCGGACTGCAGCGTCTCGTCGACGGGGCCCGGGCCTGATTCGGTCACGATCTCCACGGGAAGGCCCGCGGCGCGACAGCGTTCGACTCCGGGCAGATCCTCACGATGCGCGATGACCGTCACGATGTCCGCGGGGATCGCGTCGCGGTCGATCGCGGTCTGCAGATTCAGCACCGTGCGTCCGCCCCCGGAGATCAGGCAGCCGAGTCGGAGCCGCGGGGCGTCGGTCACGACGGATTCCCCTGCGAGGGCGGCGAATCGAAGGCGATGGCCCGGCCCGCGGCGTTCACGGAGACCATCGCCAGCCGCGCCTCGGTGACCTTCACGAGATCGCCGGTCGCGTATCGCTGGGCCTCCACCAGGACTTCGACGGTCACCGAAGAGGTGCCGGTCTCGACGGTCCGGGTGCGGAACGAGACGACGTCGCCGGTGAACACCGGTGCGAGAAAATGCACGCCGTCCATCGAGGCGGTCACCCACCGGTGCATGCCGTGCCGACGTGCCTCGAGGTATCCCGCCTGGTCGATGCTGCTCAGGATGACGCCGCCGAACACCGTGCCCTGATGGTTGGTGTCCGCGGGCATCATCAGCGAGCGAAGGGTGGTTCGAAATCGGTTCGGGTCGTCCTTGGTCATGGTGCGTCATCCTCCCCGGGTCGGTCGGTGGTCGCAAATCCGGGGTCGAGTCGTCGGCACGCGTCGAGGAGGTCGATCCAGCGTCGAAGGCTGCGGATCGAGCCGGGGACGGGTTCGCCGGCGGTCTTCCACCAGTCGGGCCGGAGTCCGCGCACCAGGCTCACCCGCCAGGCGATCTCGGTCGCCCAGCCACGGGTCGTCGCATCGTCGAGCGGTCCGTCGGGAAGGTCGGGAGGCGTGGTCAGCCGTCGAAGCACGTTCGGGTCGTCCGCGAGGATCCCCAGCATCACCGCATCGGGGTCGAGCCGGCCGTCGGGCAGGCGGGCGGTCCGGGCCGCGTAGTCGGCGGGATCCGGATCCTCGACCGTCCACGCGTCCATCGCTCGAAGCCCGAGCCGGGCGGTCCGGCGAACGGCGGGTTCCGCCTCCGGATCGTCGGCGACGGCCCGGATCGTCGCGATCGCCTCCGCGTCCGGCGACTCGTCTCCCTCGACCGTCTCGAGGGCGGCGAGGAGAATCGCGGCGCGGCGTGGGGCCGGGTCGTCCGACGTGGACCACAGACGTCGGAGATCGTCACGAGTCGTCCGATCGAGCGTGTCGAAGGCGATCATGGCGGCGGCATGGACCGTGCCCCGCGCGTCGGCGGGGGTCGTCCGGAGGAGTGACAGCACGAGGTCCCGGTCGCGTGGCCCGAGCGAACCGAGCGAGGCGAGCCGACCCGCGGCGATGAGTCGTCGGTCGATGCCTTCGTCGTCGTCGAGGAGCACCGCCCGGTTCACGCGTCGCACCGCTTTGGGGTCCTGCAGTGCGAGGGCCAGGCGGGCCGCGTCGTCGCCGGCATCGGATCGTGATTCGAGGACCGACCGGCTCCGTCGGTCCGGTCTCGTCGCGAGCAGCCAGGCCGGGACGAGCTCGATCGACGCGCCGGGGTCCCCGTCGGCGAGGATCGCCTGCATCGCCGTCGATTCGTCGTCGACTCGGGGTGGTCGACGCCCGTGAAGTCCCAGGGCGAGATCGAGGGTGCGGTCGACCCGGGCGGACCGCGTGGCGGTCGGATCCGCTCGCCACGCCTCGATGGCCTCGAGTCGTGCGTCCGTGGGTGACGCGAGCAGGGCGTCGAGCAGTCGATCGACGCCGGCAGGGGATGTCGTGGACCGCCCGTCGAAGACCGCGGCGAGTCCCGCCGACCATCGCGACAGTGCCCCGGCGTCCGAGGCCCAGGCGACGTCGAACCAGGCGAGCAGCGGGGCTGGATCACCCGCCTGGGCGGCCGCGGTCGCGAGTTCGATCCGGTCCGTCTCGAGGTCGGGTCGCCATCCTCGATCGAGGAACGCCCGCCCCGCATCGGCTTTCGCGTCAGGACCGGCGGTCCGCACCCGTTCGACGATTTCAACGCGCCGCTCGAGGTCGCTTCCTTCGGGAATGGCCTCCCAGCCGGATCTTCGAACGTCCGGATCCACGGCGGTGATCGCGTCGAGCAGGGCCGACTCACGGGCCCGGGTGGCCAGTTCCGACCGGATCACGAGGGCGACGGCGATGCCTGCGACGATCGCCACCGCGATGGTCGTGGCGCGCTTCACCGGGTCGCGGGCTTTCGTGCCGCCTTCGTCGTCTTCTTCTTCGNCGCGGTCTTCTTCTTCGCCGGCGTCTTCTTCGACGTCGNCTTCGCGGTGGCGGTCTTCTTCGTCTTCTTCGNCGTCGCCTTCGCGGTGGCGGCCTTCGAGACGNTCGNCGTCTTCACCGCGGCCTTCTTGCGNCCGCNCGTCTTCTTGGTCTTCGCGGCGNTTCTCGACGCGGNCGGCTTCTTCTTCCGGCTCGCGGTCGGGGCGGCGGGGCGTTCCGCCTCGGCCTCGCGGATGGCGACCCGTTCCCCTTCGAACGCCGGAAGCACGGTGCGAAGCCACCGTCCGGTGTGACTGTGATCCATCTCCGCGAGTTCCTCGGGCGTGCCCGTCGCGACGATCTCCCCACCCCGGTCGCCGCCTTCCGGCCCGAGATCGAGGATCANGTCGGCGCACTTGATCACCTCGAGGTTGTGCTCGATGACCACCAGGGTGTTCCCCGCGTCGGCGAGTCGCTGAAGCACGTCGAGCAGCTTCCGGACGTCGTCGAAGTGAAGGCCGGTGGTCGGTTCATCGAGGACGTAGAGGGTGTGTCCGGTGGGCCGGCTGCCGAGTTCNCTCGCCAGCTTCACCCGNTGGGCCTCGCCGCCGGAGAGCGTCGTGCTCGCCTGNCCGAGCTTCATGTAGTCGAGCCCGACGTCGCGGATGCAGGTGAGCATCCGGTGGATCCGCGGGTGCGCCTCGAAGAACTCCACCGCGTCCTCGACGGTCAGATCGAGCACGTCGGCGATGTTCTTCCCGCGGTAGCGGACTTCGAGGGTCTCCCGGTTGTATCGCCGGCCCCGACACGCCTCACATTCCACGAAGACGTCGGGGAGGAAGTGCATCTCGATGCGACGCACGCCCTGGCCCTGGCATTCCTCGCAGCGGCCGCCCTTGACGTTGAAGCTGAACCGACCGGGCTGGTAGCCGCGGATCTTCGCCTCGTTGGTCATGCAGAACAGCTTCCGGATCTGGTCGAAGATCCCGGTGTAGGTCGCGGGGTTCGAACGAGGGGTCCGACCGATCGGCGACTGGTCGACGTCNACCACCCGGTCGATCCGCTGGAGTCCGTTGATCCGGGTGTGCGGGCCGGGGACGATCTTGGTGCCGGTGACGGTCCGCATCGCGGCCTTGAGCAGGACCTCGTTGACGAGGGAGCTCTTGCCGCTTCCGGACACGCCGGTGACGCACACGATCCCGTCCAGCGGGAAGGTCGCGTCGATCGCCTTCAGATTGTTCGCCGCGGCGCCCTTCACCACGATCGAGTTCCGGACGTCGAGCGATCGACGTTCCTCGGGGATCTCGATCCGGCGTCGTCCCGANAGGTAGGCGCCGGTCAGCGAGTCCTCCGACGCCTCGAGTTCCGCCGGCGTGCCCTGGGCGACCACTCGTCCGCCGTGCAGCCCGGGGCCGGGGCCGATGTCGACCACGTGGTCGGCGTGTCGGATCACGTCCTCGTCGTGCTCGACCACCAGCACGGTGTTGCCGATGTCCGTCAGGTGGCGAAGGGTCGCGATCAGCCGGTCGTTGTCCCGCTGGTGGAGGCCGATGGTGGGTTCGTCGAGGACGTAGCAGACGCCCACCAGTCCCGAGCCGACCTGGGTCGCGAGCCNGATCCGCTGGGCCTCGCCGCCGGAGAGCGTTCCGCTGGATCGGTCGAGCGTCAGGTAGTCGAGGCCGACCGATCGGAGGAAGCCGAGTCGGGATCGGACTTCGCGGAGGATCGGCTTGGCGATGGCCTCGCCCTCGACGCCGAGCACGAGGTCCTCGAAGAATTCCACGGCCCGTTCGATCGTGAGGTGCGTGACCTCGGAGATGTCGAGGGTTTCGCGGGCACCGTCGATCTTGACCGCCCGGGCGGCGGGCTGCAGCCGCGATCCGCCGCACTCGCCGCACTTCGAGGCCGTCATGTAGCCGTGCATGCGTTCCCGCACGAACTGGCTGTCGCTGGTCTCGTAGCGGCGACGAAGGTTCGGCAGGACGCCTTCGAACTTGAGGCCGGTCTCCGCGACCAGTTCCTCGGGCACGCCGTGCAGGAGGAATCGCATGGTCGCGGCGGGCATCGTCGAGACCGGTGCCTTGGGATCGACGTCGAACGCCTCCATGAACTTCCGGAGGAGGCGTCCGTAGTAGATGTTCATGCGGCGGCCGTTCTTCCGCCACGGCTCGATCGCGCCTTCCTTCAGGGAGCGGGTCGGATCCGGCACCACGAGCGACTCGTCGAATTCGTTGACGGTGCCCAGCCCGGCGCAGGCCTTGCACGCCCCGTGCGGCGAGTTGAACGAGAAGAGTCGGGGGGCGAGTTCCTCGATCGAGCACTCCGGATGGTCGGGGCACGCGAAGTGCTCGCTGAATCGGTGCTCCGTCCAGACGCCTTCCTCCTCCACCAGCACGAGCAGGGAGCCGGTTCCGATCTTGAACGCGGATTCCACGCTCTCCGCGAGCCGCTGGCGTCCCTCGGCGTCGAGCTTGACGCGGTCGACCACCGCCTCGATGTCGTGCATCTCGTAGCGAGCCAGTTCGAGCGGGTTCTCGCCTTCCTCCTTGAGGACCTCCCGCAGATCCCGGATCTCGCCGTTCACGCGGACTCGGACGAAGCCCTGCCGTTGGAGTCCTTCGGCGATCTCGCGGTGGAATCCCTTGCGTCCTCGAACCACCGGTCCACAGATCATCGCCCGGGCCCCGGCCCATCGTTCGAGCAGCAGTTCGACGATCTGGCTCGGGTTGGTCGCGGTGATCGGATTCCCGCAGATCTCGCCGCCGTCGTCCTGGTGCCAGCAGGTCGGCCGACCGGCCCGGGCGTAGAGGAGCCTCAGGTAGTCGTAGATCTCGGTGGTGGTGGCGACCGTGGAGCGAGGGGTGTGGCCGCCGCCGCGCTGTTCGATCGCGATGGTGGGGGGGAGACCGTCGATCGACTCCAGATCGGGCTTCCGCATCTGGTCGAGGAACTGCCTCGCGTACGCGGAGAGGGACTCCATGTACTTCCGCTGGCCCTCGGCGAAGATGGTGTCGAAGGCGAGGGAACTCTTGCCCGAGCCCGAGACGCCCGTCATCACCACGAGGCGGTCTCGGGGAATACGGAGGTCGAGGTCCTTGAGATTGTGCTCCCGGGCGCCCCGGATCTGGATCGAATTGGCGGGAGGCGTGGGCGTGGGCGAGAGGGTCATGGGTCACCAAGTGTAGAAGAGGAATCGATCGGATCCGTCCGTTGAACCGGTCCGGAAACCTCCCGTGTCTTCGATTCCGTTCCAGAACCCGACGTACCGACCCGCGAAGATTGAAGAAATTCCGGAATCGGAGGGCACAACGCCGCGATTTGGACGAATAGTAGATGCAACACGGCACCGTTTGGTGCGGTGCACCGGACCTCCGGAGACCGATTCATGCCCCGAGTGGTGACGAATCCAAAGCTGCGAACGGCCAAGACGACCCAGAAGGTCGCCGGAGACAAGGCCTGGGTTCGCATCGACTCCCGCCGGGTCCTCCAGAATGCCACCGGCGGAATGAGGCTTCGAGGCACGACCGTCCGAAGCCGGACCGCCCGCTAGACAACCCCGACGACGCCCACCCGATGCCGCCCGACGCGGCGTTTTCTGTTTTTGGGCGATCCCGTTTCACCGGGATCGGATGCCTCGGAGGCTCCATGACGCTTCGCGATGCTCGCGACCGGCTTTCCTCGTGGCGAAGCCGGCCCCCGGCATCACGCGGTCATTTCTTGCCACGACCCTTGCGTCCGCGGCTCTTGCCGGCGTTCGAGCCGGCCTTCCCCGCCTTGGTACGGGAGGCGCCGGCCTCTTCGAGCGTGAGTTCGCCACCTTCGGGGAGGGCCTTGAGCCGGTTGATCCGGTCTCGAAGGTCGGCGGCCTTCTCGAATTCGAGTCCCCGGGCGGCCTCGAGCATCGACTCCTCGAGCATCGTCACCAGCTCGTCGCGGCCGTAGGTCTCGGCGTTGACGTCCTCGCCGATGGCCTTGCGGGCCGTCTTGGCCGCCGCGAGTTCGCGTTCCATGCCGCGGCGGATGGCCTTCTGGATCGTCTTCGGGGTGATGCCGTGGCGTTCGTTGTGCTCGAGCTGCTTCGCGCGACGCCGTTCGACCTCGTCGATCGCGGCCCGCATCTCGGGCGTCACCTTGTCGGCGAACATGATCGCCTGGGAGTTCGCGTTCCGAGCGGCGCGGCCCATGGTCTGGATGAGGCTGGAGGTCGACCGCAGGAAGCCCTGCTTGTCCGCATCGAGGATGCAGACGAGCGAGACCTCGGGCAGGTCGAGGCCCTCCCGCAGGAGGTTCACGCCGACCAGCACGTCGAAGGTCCCCTCGCGGAGCTCGGCGAGGATCTCCAGTCGTTCGAGCGTGTCGATCTCCGAGTGCAGGTAGCGGACCCGCACGCCCTGGCGATCGAGCCAGTCCGTGAGTTCCTCGCACAGCCGCTTGGTGAGGGCGGTGACCAGCACGCGTTCCTGGCGTCCGGCCCGTTCCTGACAGAGTTCGAGGAGGTCCTGCACCTGGCCGCGGGCGGGCCGGAGCTCGATGGGCGGGTCGACCAGTCCGGTCGGACGGATCACCTGCTCGACGACGAGTCCCTCCGCCGCCTCGAGTTCGTACGGGCTCGGGGTCGCGGAGACGTAGACGGTCTGCGGGGCGAGTTCCTCGAACTCCTCGAACTTGAGGGGCCGGTTGTCCATCGCGCTCGGGAGTCGGAAGCCGTGGTCGACGAGGGTCTGCTTCCGGGCGCGATCGCCGAAGTACATGCCGCGGACCTGGGGCAGGGTGACGTGACTCTCGTCGATCAGCACCAGCCAGTCGTCGGGATCGTCGCCCCCGACGCCGGTCTCGCCGGCGAATCCGTGGCGGAAGTAGTCGAAGAGGCAGAAGGAGCGGACGCCGGGAAGCCGTCCGTCGAAGTGCCGGGCGTAGTTCTCGACCCCCGAGCAGTACCCGACCTCCTCGATCATCTCGAGGTCGTAGCGGGTTCGGCCGAGCAGCCGCTGCGCCTCGAGCAGCTTGCCCTCGCTCTTGAGGCCTTCGACCCGTTCGACCAGCTCGCTGCGGATCGAAGCGATGGCGGAGGCCTTGTGGTCCTCCGGCATGACGTAGTGCACCGCGGGAAACACGAACACGCGGTGTTCGTCGGCGAGCTGCTCGCCGGTGAGGGGATCGAACAGCTGGAGCGACTCCACCTCGTCGCCCCAGAGATCGATCCGGATCGCGAACTCCTCGTAGGCGGGATAGACCTCGATG
>NYVS01000130.1 GCA_002684755.1 Phycisphaerae bacterium | reverse complement strand
TCTGGGATTGAAGGCCCAGAACGGCGAGACAGAACGCGAGGCTCTGGAATCGAGTGCGCGAGGGCGTGAAATTCATCGTTCTCTCCATCCCCGGACCTGCTGGTTGGTGTCCCTGTCGTCGGCGTTCATGGTGCAACGACCAAACGATCGTATGAATACCCCGCGACGGGCGGTGGGTCCATTGAAACCTTGAAGTGAGTCAGATCTGGGTTGGTTCGATCGAGAGGAGGTACCGGTAACTACCTGAAGAAACGTGGGTCGATCACCCTCGGGGCCATCACCCGCACCACGCCTCGGCTTCGATCTCGACGAGCGCGTCGTCGACGAGTTTCGCCACCTCCACCAGCACGTTCGCGGGTCTGATGCCTTCGAACGCGGGGCCCATCACCATCGCGATCTCCTCCCATCGGTCGATCGTCGTCGTGTAGATGCGGACCTTCACGACGTGGTCGAGCGACGCGCTGAACGGTTCGAGGGCTTCCTCGATCCGTTCGAGGCAGCGCCGGGTCTGGGCGGTGAGTCCCTCCGGCCAGGTGCCGTCGGCATTGATGCCCACGCAGCCGGCGACCCAGATCATCGGCCCCGCCTGGACTGCGCGGCTGTAGCCCATCCGAGGTTCCCACGGCGAATCGGTCTCNAGACGCCTTCGGCCGTCGGAGCCCTCGATCATGGTCTGGCGTGGTGGCGAAGGCATCGGCGATTCCTCGGGGTGGGGGCGGAATCCGGACACCATAGGTCGATGGACGGGNGGAACCCNNTTTCNAGGCTCGTTCGGACGCAGAGTTCGCGTCTTGATGGGAGAATGCCGACGCGTTCTTCGGGAAGTCGGCCTCGCGGGGTGGTCTCGCCGCCGCTTCACGCGAACCATATGAANCGGATCCCGCATCGGGATTTCTGNAGGGGTTCACCGGATGCCAAGTCGNGGCTTCAACATCGGTTCGAGCAGGTCGACGACNTCGGTCATCGCGGGGCTCTTCATCGCNTTCGTCTCGATCGACGGGATCNNCGCCATGCCGATCGACGANGAGGNCGATGAGGGCGTTGAGGNCAGCACGGCGACNCCCGCCTGCTGCACGCCGGTCGATCCACTTTCGATGCGACTGACCGGGCTGTCGCGCACGCAACCGTCGCCCACCGACGACGTCGCCGACACGAATGCNGATCGCGAAGTCGGTCGACTCCTCGCCGCGATCGACGTGCAGACCCTCGGCCTCCGCGACTTCGCCTCCCGCGTCCGCATGGACACCTACGACGATCTCGCGGACGAGACGGAAAAGCGGTTCGGGCGGGTGTACATGGTGATGCCGCCGCTCGCCGCGGAGGCGACGCCGAACGCCGACCCGTCCGCCGAGGTCGAGGTCGAGGTCGAGCCCGAGCCTGAGGCACGAAAGCATCGCCGAGCCGCGATCGTCTTCGAGCGTTCGATCGAGCCGAGCGGTCGGGCTCGGGAACGGCTCGAACACTTCGTGCTCGATGACGGGGTCCTGAGCGACTACGACCACGAAGCGAAGCGGCTCGTTCGACGCCGCGTGGTCGAGCCGGGGGATCGTCGGGATCCGCTTCGACTGGGCGACGGCCCCGTCCCGATTCCGATCGGACAACGAAGCGCGGACATCATCCGCCACTTCGACNTCACGCTCGCGNNGGCGGTTCCGGATCGGATCGCGAAGTCNGCGGACGGCGTGATCGGGCTNCACCTCGTGCCGAAACCAGGGACGGAGATGGCCGAAAACCGCAAGATCGCGAGCATCGATCTCTGGCTCGTCGGCGAAGACCATCTTCCNTTCGCGGTGGAACTTCGCGAACGCGACGGCGATCGCACCACGGTCCGGTTCTTCGATCCCGTGCTGAACGCCGGCATCGACGCCGCCGCCCGGAGGTGGCTCGAAGCCCCCGAGGTCGACCCGAAGGTCTGGAGAATCGAGTCCAAGTGAATCGACGACGCCGACCAACCCGCACCATGNTCCACAAGACCGTGACCCTCCTCGCCGGAATCNCGACGCTGACCCTGTCGGCGACCGCGGTGGCGCAGGAACAGGCCCTCGTGCCGGGGGCGGTCGCNCCCTCGCCGCTCGTCGTCGAGGCGATGAAGGCGGACTGGCTGACGCCCGATGAGCGGGCGGCGATGCGCCGTCGTCATGGAACCTGGTCGCTCGAAGACGTGATGAACGACGGCCCCGGGCGGGCCCGCGTCGCGATGGGTCTCGGTCGATGGGATCTGGTGGCCGACGCGAGCGATGCGCCGATCGAACTCCGGGCCGAGGCGTTGCGACGACTCGGGCGTTCGGAAGAGGGGCTCGCGCTCCTCGACGAGGCGACGATCGTCGAATCCGACGCGGCCGTGATCGAGGCCGCTCGCGCCCGTCTGTTCCACGTCCTCGGCCGTCGTGACGATGCACTCGCCGCCGCCGCGAACGCGATCCGGGCATCCGATGCCGTGTCGCCATCCGAGATCGGATCGAGCCTCGCCCGGGTGGACGCGATGCGGATCAGGCTCGACGCGGGTGGCGGTCGTCCCGACGACTTCCAGCTCATGCTCGATCGACTCGGAACCGCCCGCAGCACGATCGACCGACTCGATCCGAGACCGCGACTGCTGGAAGGTCGGCTTCTCGTCGAACGATCCAGNATCGGCGAGGGGATTCCCGCGCTGCACGAGGCNCTCGCACTCGATCCCCGACTGGCGGCGTCGTGGTTCGATCTGGGACTGATCGCCCTGCGGTCGTTCGACTTCGATTCCGCNGAGCGGGCGGCGGCGACGCTCGATCGGCTGCACGGACTGCTCGACGTCGAGGGTGATCCTCCGGTGGGACATCCGCTCGCGACGCTCATTCGAGCCCGGAGCGCGATGACTCGGAACGATCCCGATCTCGCAGTGGAGTTTCTCGACGAGCTGCTCGCCCGGCATCCCCGGATGCCCGAGGCGCTCGCGTTGCGGGCGGCCGCCTCGGCGGTTCGTTACGACCTGAACGAGGAGGCCGACTGGCTCGCCCGACTCGACGAGGTCGAGCCCGATTCACCGATGGGCTGGTACGAGGTCGGTTCGGCGCTCTCCTTCGACCGGCAGTACGAGGACGCGGCCGCGGCGCTCGCGGAGGCGATTCGCCGTCGCCCGGCGTGGTCCGCGCCGCACGTCGAACTCGGCCTGCTCGAGATGCAGTCGGGCCGGGATGCCGCGGCGCGATTTGCGCTGGACACCGCGACGACGCTCGATCCCTACAACAAGCGGGCGGCGTTCAGTGAGTTCCTGCTCGAGGAGATCGAGGGTTTCGAGGTGCTCGAGAGCGAGCACTTCGTGCTGAAATACCGGCCCGGCGTGGACGAAGTGGTCGCGAAGGGCATGCTCGGTCCGCTGGAGGAGATGCATGCCGATCTCGCGAACCGTTTCCGGCACGAGCCCGACCGGAAGACGGTGATCGAGTTGATGCCGGACCACAAGTTCTTCGCGGTCCGGATCACCGGCATGCCGGCGATCCACACCATCGCCGCGTGCACCGGCCCGCTGATCGCGATCGAAGTCCCGCGGGAGGGTCCGCCCGACAAGCATCTCGGTCTCTTCGACTGGCTGCGGGTGCTCCGTCATGAATACGCTCACACGATCACCCTGAGCCAGACCCGCAACCGGATTCCGCACTGGCTCACCGAAGCCGCGGCGGTGAGCATCGAAGGCGTGCCGCGCGAGTATCGGATCGCGAGTCAGCTCGCGGAACGATGGAGACGCAACGACCTCTTCGACCTCGACGAGATCAACTGGGCGTTCGTCCGCCCGAAGCGGCCCGGCGACCGGAGCTTCGCGTACGCGCAGGGGCACTGGATGGTCGAGTTCATGAACGAGCGGTGGGGCGAGTCGGCGCTCGTCGAACTGATCGATCTCTATTTCGACGGGGTGCAGGAGAAGGACGCGATCCCGCGAGCCCTCGGCGTCTCGCGCGGTGACTTCCATCGCGACTTCATCGACTGGGCGGGAACCCAGGTTCGAAGCTGGGGACTCGATCCCTCACCGGCGCTCGACGAGCTTGCGGATCGGGTCCGGATGAAGGATCCCGATCAGGTGGCGGGGCTCGAGGAAGCGAAACAGGCGCGGCTCGCCCGGATCGCGGACCTCGTCGCGGGGGAGATCGGACGTCCGCTCCGGCCGGGTGAATCCGCCGAAGCGGCCCGGACCGTCGGCGACGCGTGGCCGACGCTCCAGCGACCGCCGGTCGAGATCGGCGACGACGACTTGAAGGCGTTGCTGCAGGAGTTCCCCGACCACCCGGATCTGCTCGAACTCACGATTCGCCGACGGATGCGAACCGACTCGACGGTCGACGACGGCGTGCGGGCGATGCTCGAGCGCTACGCCACGGTCCGACCGGTCGATCCCTATCCGCACCGAGTGCTCGCCCGGGACCTGCTCGACGGGGAAGACCCGACCCGGGCGATCCCGCATCTCGTCGAACTCGATCTTCGGAGCGTCAAGGACAACAGTTTCGCACTGGAGATCGCCCGGCTGTCCCGGAAGACCGGGGCACGACAGGAAGCCCACGAGGCCGCGGAACGAGGCGTTCGAATGAACCCCTATCACGCCGCGAATCGCGAACTCGCCGCGGCGTGCGCGGTCGAGGCGGGCGAACTCGCCGCGGCCCGGCGTCACATCGAGGCGCTCGTGGTGCTCGAACCCGAAGAGCCCCGCCATGCCCGTCGGATGGAGGCGATCGATCGTCTCCTCGAACGAAATCGCTGAATCGCCGGGTGGAACGAGATCGAGCGAACCATCACCGGCGTTCGTGCGAATCACAGGTTCCGGGACCTGATTCGAACGATCCCGAGGGAATCTCGGCGGACGTCGTGAAGTGACGGGTGCCTTCGGATCGACCGGACCTACACTCGATTCGTTCGCATCTTCCATTCGATCATGGAGTTCCAGACCGCGTGCCGAGACCTGCCTGTGAATCTCGAACGACCCTCGGCGCCACGACGAAGCCTCTGTGGGGGTGGGCTTCGGTGGCGGCGATGGTCGCGTCGGTCGGCATCGTCGCACCGGTCTCGGCGGACGGCCCGTTCCTCTTCGGGGCGCCGCAGGTGGTCACGATGCCCACGCCGCACTCGCCGACGATGGTGGCGATCGGGGACCTGGACGAGGACGGCGATCCGGATCTCGTGATCGCAGGCCGCAACTCGGAAGGGTTCGCGTATCTCGTCCCGAACGAGGACGGCGTTCTGGGAACGCCGGTCGAACTGGTGACCGGCGGGCAGACGGACTGGGTGGAGATCGTGGACCTCGACGGAGACGGCCACCTCGACCTCTGCTTCGCGGTCCGGTCGTTGCGGGGAAGACTGTCGCTCCTTCGCGGTTTCGGCGACGGGACCTTCGCGGAGTTCGAGGAGATCCGACTGGGTCGCGAACCGCGGGCCCTGGTGGTCGACGATCTCGACGGCGACGGCGATCCGGACATCGCGGCGATGAATCATCGTCTGCCGATCATCGAGATCCTCTTCAACGACGGCACCGCGGGATTCGAACGCGGGGCGGATGTCGTGATCGCGGAATCCGAGGTCGGCCACCCCTACCCGCAGGCGATCGACACCGTGGACATCGACCGTGACGGCGACCGCGATCTGGTGGTGGTCGCGACCGGTGCAAGCCGGGCGTGCGTGGTTCTCAATCGTGGCGACGGCACCTTCGAACCGGATGCCGGCTGGCGTCCGCCGCGCGTCGCCGGCGAGATCGGTGGCATGACGAATCTCGGGATCGGCGATGTCGACTCGGACGGTGACGAGGATCTCGTCGTGCCGCTGATCCTGCTCGACTCTTCGTCCCATCTCGGCGTCTTCGAGAACGGCGGGGCACCGGTCGGCATCGACCTGCAGCGGGAACGGGCCTTCGCCTCGACCCAGCTCGGGTACGCCTACGCGGTCGGGCTCGGCGATCTGGACGGGGACGGTGACCTTGATGCCGTGGTGGGTCACGCCCTGCCCGGCCCGGTGATGGCGCTCGACAACCGGACGGTGCCCGTGGCCGAGGGCGGCGACGGACGAGTGACCTTCGAACCGCCGCAGCAGATCGGGTCCGACAGCTTCTTCCGGGCCGTGCTCGTCACGGATCTCGATGGTGATTGCGATCAGGACGTCCTGGCCGTCGAACTGATCTCGAACTCGGTCTGGTTCCTGCCGAATCTCACGCCGCAGGAGGATGCGGACTGCGGTGAGGGATTCGTGCCTCGCACGGGTCGAGCCACGGCGTCGCGGACGTCCTCCCCCGGCTTCGCGATCGATCGCGGCGCGATCGGGGATCTCAACGGCGACGGGGCGATCACGGGCGTCGACGTGGCGTTGTTCCTCGAGACCGTGGGTGGTGATGTCCACGCGGACTCCGATCCGGCGCCCGAATCGCCGGAGTCGTCGGAAGGAGGGATGCGTAGATGAACGGCATCCTCTCCAGAATCCTCGCGGTCGCGCTGATGTCGCTGCCGATCTCCGCGGCCCGGGCGCAGGACGACTGCGGTCCCGATCGCCCGCCTTGCGACGAGCCGCACGACGGGCCCGGTTGTCTTCAACCGCAATGTTGCGAACTGGTCTGCAAGATCGACGTCTTCTGCTGCGAAGTCGTCTGGGACGAGACCTGTGTGGAGCAGGCCGGAGAACTCTGCGGCGACGTGTACTGCCCCGATTTCGGCGGCTGTCTCGAGATTCACGACACCGGGGGCTGCCTCGACGAGACGTGTTGCGAACTGGTTCGGATGCACGATCCCTTCTGCGGATACGGCACCTGGGACGAGATCTGCGTCGCGGAGGCGGAATCATGGTGCGCCGGCACCGTCGAGTGCCCGATCGTTCCGCCACCGAACGCCCGCGAGGAAGGCGAGCCCTGTCTCGAGCGGCTCAACGACGGATGCGGCGGCGGCGCGATCGAGATCAACGCGTCGTCGATCGCCTGCGGGGACGCCATCTACGGGAAGACCACCACCAAGGTGCCACGCGACGTCGACTGGTTCCGACTTCCGGAGACCCGCGACGGGCCGCTGGTCATCCGCCTGGAGACGGAGTTCCCTGCGCGAATGCTCATCGTGACCGGATCGTGCGAAGGGCCGATCAGCGTGCTCGACCGGCGACCCGTCGACCCCTGCCGAAACGACGAGTGGGTCGTCGATCTGCCGGAGGGCGAGTACCACCTCGTCGTCGAGGCGGGTGCGGACGGCCGATCGCTGCGGTCCGGACTTCCCTGCGACGAGATCGACCCGAAGAACCCCCCGGACGACGACGAGGAACCGCTGCCGCGGACCTACGGACTGCACTATCTCCTCGAACTCGCCTGCACCGCCGCGCCATGTCCGGGTGACCTGAACGGTGACGGCATGGTCGACGGCGTCGATCTCGGCCTGCTCTTCGCGGCCTGGGGCGAGTGCACGGACGTCTGCCCGGCCGACTTCGACGGCGATGGAACGGTCGATGGTCAGGATCTGGGCGGGCTCTTCGTCGGTTGGGGCGGCTGTCCCTGAAAATGAGCGGGTGATCACGGCCGCCTCCGCGTTATTCGCTGGAAACGGTCGAGAGATCGTCCACAATGAGGACGGAGATTCCGCCCCATGAACCCTGCTCGCCTCGCCCCCCGCATTCTGCTCGTCACCCTTCTTTCCAACGCCTCCGCCGCGGTCCTCGCGCAGGATCTCCTGATCGAGCCGAAGGAGAGCATGGTCGACCAGACCCTGCTCGTTTCGGTGCCGTTCGACGGTGTGCTGATCGGCGACTTCGATGCGAAGTCGAATCCCGACGGAACGCAGACGCGTCCGGGCCTCTTCGGGGGCAGCGGAAACCTCCCGGTCGGCTACAGCGCCGTCTTCGGAATCGGATCACCGTCCCTGCAGTCGCAGCCATCCGGCTTCATCGCCGTGGATGCGGTCGACATCGGTGACGGGATCCTCGGAATCGACGGCTTCGAATTCGACGTCCTTTCGGGCGGGACCGCGTCGGTCGGCGTCGATCTGACGATCCTGCTCCAGACCTTCCGGACTTACGCCCCGTTCTCGATCTATCCCGGCGGTTTCGAGATTCCGATCCCGTTGCAGACGGGGACGATCTCGAGTTTCGTGGTCCGGTCGGAAACGCCGGCCACGGTGCTCGTCGCCTCCGCCGGAGACGGATACGAATTCGAAGCCGTGCTTCCGGCCGTGATCTCGCTGGAGATCGATTTCGGTGCCGGCGTGCAGGTCTTCGACCTGCCGTTCGCGTTTCCATTCGCGGGCGGACTCGAGATCGGCACCACCGAGACGGTTCTCACGCTCTCGAGCGCGGTGAGCGCCGCCGGCGAACAGCCGGTCGACTTTCCACCTTTCGATGAGATCCCCTTCGAGCTGCCGACGTTCCCACCCGGGGACGAGACCGCCGGCGTGCTGCTGGGCGGCACGATCACCAGCGTGATCTCCGAACTGGACCTGCTGGTCGAGATCGTGGCTTCGGCGCCGGTGTCGACGAACCCGGCGGACTTCAACGACGACGGGGTCGTCAACGGCGCGGACCTCGGATTCCTGATCAGTTCCTGGGGCGTCTGCATCGGCTGTCCCGAGGATCTGAACTTCGACGGCAT
>NYVS01000129.1 GCA_002684755.1 Phycisphaerae bacterium | reverse complement strand
GGAGACCGAGCGGGAAAGACTGCTCGCGTTCCGGCTCAAGCTCGAGAACGAACTGAAGTCCAGGATGGACGTCGTCGAGGTCAACGGTCACGCCGATCGACGTCTCCCGCATCTCACGAACATCTCCTTCGGCTTCGTCGAAGGCGAGTCGCTCATGATGGGCATCAAGGACATCGCCTGTTCCAGCGGCTCCGCGTGCACCAGCGCGAGTCTCGAGCCGAGCTACGTCCTGAAGGGCCTCGGCCTCGGCGACGAGCTCGCGCACTCTTCGCTCCGCCTCTCGCTCGGCCGCTGGTCGACGGAGGAGGAGATCGACTTCGCGATCGACGCCATCCACCAGGCGGTGGAGCATCTCCGGGCCCTGAGCCCGCTCTACGATCTTCACAACGAAGGCGTCGACATCACCAAGATCGTGTGGCAGACCCACTGAGAATCTTCCTCGACCCCTTCCCCCGGCATTCACAGTTCAACGAGACGCAAGGAAAAGTCACATGGCCTACAGCGAAAAAGTGATCGATCACTACCAGAACCCCCGCAACGTCGGCGCGTTCGGATCCTCCAGCGAGGTGAAGGATCGCAAGGACGTCGGCGTGGGCATCGTCGGCGCGCCCGAGTGCGGCGACGTGATGCAGCTCCAGATCAAGGTCGACGACGACGGCAAGATCGAGGACGCCAAGTTCAAGTGCTTCGGCTGCGGCTCGGCCATCGCCAGTTCGTCGCTCGCGACGGAGTGGATCAAGGGCAAGTCCGTCGACGAGGCCCTCGAGATCAAGAACACCCGGATCGTCGAGGAACTGGCGCTCCCGCCGGTGAAGATCCACTGCTCGGTCCTCGCCGAGGACTCGATCCGCACCGCGATCGAGGATTACAAGAAGAAGAACGGTCAGGTCGCGGAGTCGGCCGCCGATCACGATCACTCCCACGCCCACTGACGAGTCGGCCCGGCAACCGGGCTCCAGCAAAGGAAGTTGCGAACATGCCAGTTCTTGTGACCGAAACCGCGGCGCGAGAGATCGACGCCATCATCCGCCAGCAGGACCTCGACCCCGAGAAGATCCGACTTCGCGTCGGCGTGAAGGGCGGGGGCTGCAGCGGCTTCAGCTACCTGCTCGACCTCACCGAGGTCGAGAAGGACTCCGACGAGATGTGGGAGTACAGCTTCGAGCGACAGCCGGAGAAGTCCGCCGCGACGGTCGGCGCGGGCGCCGACGGGGACGGGGAGAGCGCCTCCGGGGGCGAGCCCTACACCGTCCGAGTGATCTGCGACCCCAAGTCGTATCTGTACCTGAACGACACCACCATCGACTTCAAGGACGAGATCATGGGACGGGGCTTCGTCTTCAACAACCCCAACGCGACCAGNAGTTGTGGATGTGGATCGAGCTTCTCCGCCTGAGTCNNTCCGATTCNCNACGGTCNACGACGACATGAAACGCGGGCGGCGCCTCAGGCGCCGCCCGCGTCTTCGTTNNNTGNNNGCTCCGGNGGTCGTCAGCGNATCGCTTCGANCGCGNTCCCGGTGTCCTTGATCAGNGGTGCCGCCGANAGCGGTCCACCCACCGCGATCCGCATCCAGGCATCCGGCGTCATGCGGCCGATCGAGCAGATCCGGCGGGTCTCCGTCGCGAGATCCCGCCCCTGCATGAAGCTTCGGATCTGGTGGCTGATCGTGCGGCCGATCGCGTAGTCGGCGAGGTAGAGCGGGTGCCCCAGCATGTGCTGGTAGGCGCCGAGGATGTGGTACGGATCGACNCCGTAGTCCTCGAGGAAGAACTCGTCCCAGACCGCCTTCGCGTTTCGCAGGACCGCATCGCGGATCCCCGCCGCGTCGCATGCGTCACCNGTCTCGTAGATCCAGCGCCAGGTCCGGAGTTCGACGAGGCTCGGGCCGGCGATCTGGCACGCCATGAGCATCGATGCCACCGTCTCCTCGTGGTGGGCCCGTTCGGCCGCCGCGTTGTCCTCGATGCCCAGCACGCGTTTNGCGAGGGACTGGTAGAGGAACGCGAAGGCTTCGGTGCAGGCGGTGTTGGGAACCCCTCGCATCGCGGGTCGGGGNACGAAGAACGTNGAGCANAGCTGTTCGAGGTTGTGGCCGAGCTCGTGCATNCCGGTGTCGAAGCCGTCCCAGCCCAGCTGGTCCTTGAGGCGATTGGTGCGNAGCCAGGCGCCGTACTCGGGGAGCTGGGGNCGCATGGCGTGACCGGANCCTCGCGCGATCTCGACCCGGACCCGGGTGCCGAGGAAATCCGCGTCCTCGTCCGGCCAGCCGAGGCCTCGGAGGATCTCCGGCAGCTTCGCCTGGAAGCCGGCCTCGTCGGTGCAGAGGCGACGCACGGCTTCGTTCATCGCNTCCGCATCACGGGTCTCGAAGAGATCGTCGAAGTAGACGTCGTGGGCTTCGAGCGGACGTCCCAGTCGATCCGAGAGCAGGCTCGCGAGATCGCGTCGGACGGGGGCGGCGAGCAGGTCGACCAGAAGTCGTTCGACCTCCGCCTCCGGAATCTCGCGCTCGAGGCCGAACTTCCGGTCGATGGCGGTGGGGTGATCGGGGTGGTGTTCATCGAGGGCGCGGGCGACCTTGACGTTGTCCATCCAGTGGTCGTAGCGGGTGAGCTCGAGGAGCGGGCCGGGGTCGCCGCCGTCGATGGTGTTCGCCGCGGGATCCCAGTCGGCGGTGCTCGCGCCGTCCATCACCGAGGCCGGGATGGTCCCGTCCACGTGGCGGCCCATGACCCACGCGAGGGCTCGCTGCTTGTGGACGCCCTCGGGGTCGTTGTATCCGGCCTTGATCTCCTCCCGAACGAGCCAGTGGGCGAGCAGCGCCCGGTCCGCCTCGAACCAGCGACGCCCGGTCGCATCGACCATGGTGCCGACGGGGATGTGGAAGTTCGCGACCCAGTTGGAACTCTCGAACTGGAGCGTCCGCGCGAGGTCCGCGACGTCCTTGGGGATCCGCGGTCCGAAGGATCCGACGATCCGGGCCTCGGCCCATCGTTCGGGGGTCCAGTCCGCCCCGTGCTCGAGCATCTCGTCGAGGGTGGACTTCCGGAGGTTGAGCAGGGCGACGAACGCGAGCTTCTGGGCGTAGGACTGTTCCGCGAGATCGGGCGCTGGATCGAAGGTCGCGAGCAGGGCGTCGGTCTTCGGGAGCGAATCGCCCACGAGGTCGTTCCAGCGACGGAGGTTCCGCCGCATCTCGTAGAGGTGGCCGCGAACCTGCTCGAGGGCGGTCTCGAGGCGGTCGAGCAGTCGCCCGAGATCCTCGTCGGTCGCGGCGAAGTGCTCCTGGCAGAACCGCTCGAACGCGTCGTGGTCGCCATCCCGTTCGAGCCATCGTTCGGCGCACTGCGAGACGCCGGCGTGGGCCCGGTCCCGGGCGGTCTCGCCGTGTTCGGCGACGAGCGTGGTGACGACGCGGTCGACGTCGATCCGATTGGTGGTGGTGGTCATCGCCGGATGGTAGTTGATCCGGCTGCGGCCCCGTGGATGGGTTAGCCTTCCCGAATGCTCCCAACCACCCACCTTTTCGTCGTCGGATGTCTCGTGCTCGTGGTGGCGGGATGTTCGATTCCTCGGGAATCCCGATTCGACGCGATCCGCTCCGGCTGGACCGAGGCCGACGTTCGAAAGTCCATCGGCGAGCCGACGGTGATCGTGCCGGGGGAGATCGACGAGGACGGGGTGACGATCGACGGGCCTCGTTGGCAGTACGGCGACACCCTGAGCACGATGACCACCGCGGCGACGTTTCCGCGCACGGTTCCGGATCGGGTCTGGGTGATCTGGTTCGACGTCGACGGCTTCGTCCGCCGCACCCGGGCCCCGATCACCGGAATCGAGGGCGGTGACACCGACGCCGTTGCGCCCGACACGCCGTTGTTTCCGCCCGTGATGCCGCCCCGGAATCGTTGAATCGACGGCTCGACCCGCCGTGAGGAGGATCCCCGTCGGGCGGCGGGCACGAGACGATGGTTCGCGAGGTCGTCGAAACGCGATCGCCCGAAAAGAGAACCGGCGAGCGTCGTGACGCTCGCCGGCTCGATTCGCTTCTCTGATGAACGATCGCGTTCGAGGAATCAGACCTCGGCGGCCATCGCCTCCGCCTTCTTGCGAGCGTCGTCGAGGGTGCCGACGTACATGAAGGCGCTTTCGGGAAGATCGTCGCCTTCGCCGTCGCAGAGTCGTTCGAACGAGTCGATCGTCTCCTCGAGGGTGGTGGTGACGCCGGGGAACCCGGTGAAGATCTCCGCCACGTAGAAGGGCTGCGAGAGGAAGCGTTCGATCTTCCGGGCACGGGCCACGGTGAGCTTGTCCTCTTCGCTGAGCTCATCGACACCGAGGATGGCGATGATGTCCTGGAGGTCCTTGTACCGCTGGAGGATCGACTGCACGCGGCGGGCGACCGCGTAGTGTCGTTCGCCGATGACGTTCGGGTCGAGGATCCGGCTGGACGAGCCGATCGGATCCACCGCGGGGTAGATGCCCTTCTCGGCGATCTTCCGTTCGAGCACCACGAACGCATCAAGGTGAGCGAAGGTGGTCGCGGGTGCGGGGTCGGTGAGGTCGTCCGCCGGCACGTAGATGGCCTGCACCGAGGTGATCGCGCCCTGTCGGGTCGAGGTGATCCGCTCCTGGAGGGCNCCCATCTCGGTCGAGAGGTTGGGCTGGTANCCCACCGCACTCGGCATCCGGCCGAGGAGGGCGGACACTTCCGAACCGGCCTGCGTGAAGCGGAACACGTTGTCGACGAAGATCAGNGTCTCCTTGCCCGACGCGTCACGGAATTCCTCCGCCATCGCGAGGCCGGAGAGGGCGACTCGAAGTCGCGCGCCCGGGGGTTCGTTCATCTGGCCGAACACCATGGCCACCTTGTCGAGGACGTAGGAGGTGTTGCCNTCGGCGTCGGTGTACTCCGCCTCCTGCATTTCCTTCCAGAGGTCGTTNCCTTCGCGGGTNCGTTCGCCGACGCCGCAGAACACNGAGTAGCCGCCGAAGTTTCNCGCNACNCGGGCGATCATCTCCTGGATGACCACGGTCTTGCCGACGCCCGCACCACCGAAGAGGCCGATCTTGCCACCACGAACGAACGGGCAGAGGAGGTCGACGACCTTGATGCCGGTCTGGAGGATCTCGGTCTTGGGGTTGAGGTCGACGAAGGGGGGCGGATCGCGATGGATCGGGCTTCGCTTCGTCGCGTTGACGTCGCCGCGTTCGTCGACCGGTTCACCGAGGAGGTTGAACACGCGGCCGAGCACGCCTTCACCGACCGGAACCGT
This sequence comes from Phycisphaerae bacterium, assembly GCA_002684755.1. The sequence goes on along the minus strand of NYVS01000129.1, from coordinate 314 downwards.
CACCGGCGAACCGGTGTCGACGCAGGACTGACCGCGTCGCATGCCGTCGGTGGAGCCGAGGGCGACGCAGCGAACCGCGCCGCCGCCGAGGTGCTTCGCGACCTCGCCCACGAGTCGGATCTTCTGGCCGCCGGCCTCGAGCTCCACGTCGATCGCGTTGTAGATCTCGGGGAGATCGGACTCGGGGAACTGTGCGTCAAAGGTCGAGCCAATGACCTGAAGAATGGTGCCGGTCGAAGCCATGAGAGGACGGTCTCCCTGAGGAGGCGAAGGGTGGAGGGACGGCCCCGCCTGAACGAGCGGGGCGTGGATCT
>NYVS01000017.1 GCA_002684755.1 Phycisphaerae bacterium | reverse complement strand
TCAAGGATCAGGCCCGCCGGCTCGCGAAACGCCTCCGGGTGCGGGGCCTGATGAACCTGCAGCTCGCGGTCAAGGACGAGGAGATCTACATCCTCGAAGTGAATCCTCGGGCGTCTCGAACGGCGCCGTTCGTCTCCAAGGCGAAGGGTGTTCCGTGGCCGCACGTCGCGGCGAAGGTGATGATGGGTGCGTCGCTCACGGATCTCGGCGTCGGCGAGGTCGCGGATTCCGGGTTCTACGCGGTGAAGCAGTCGGTCTTCCCCTTCAGCAAGTTCCCGGGCGTCGACGTGATCCTCGGCCCCGAAATGCGATCGACCGGCGAAGTCATGGGTGCCGACCGCTCGCTGCCCCTCGCGCTCGCCAAGGCGTGCATGGCGGCCGGGCTCGATCTGCCCACCGAAGGGACGGTGTTCCTCTCGGTCCGAAACGAGGACAAAACGCACGCGGTCGAGATCGCCCGCGGGCTTCGATCAATGGATTTCCGAGTGCTCGTCACCGGCGGGACCCATGAACATCTGAAGACGTTCGGGGTCGAGACCGAGTCCCTGCCCAAGATCTCCGAGGGGCTTCGTCCCAACATCCTCGACCTGATCGCCGACGAGGGGGTGGATCTCATCGTCAACACCGCGACCCGGAAGGGTGCCCACACCGACGAAGGTCGGATCCGGGCGGAAGCGGTCAAGGCGGGTATTCCCATGATCACCACGATTCCCGGTGCGCGGGCGGCGGTTCAGGCCATCACGGGGCTTCGGGCGGGGAATTGGACGGTGGCCGCGACGCAGGACTACTTCCCCGAACTCGATCGAGGTCCGCTGGAGCCCGCGGATGTCTCGGCCCACAACGGCTCGGATGAGCCGGTGGGCTCCGCCTCCTGAAGGCTTGCGATGGACGCGGGAAAGGTCCCGGCTCGCGGGGCCGACCGGCGTCCGGTCCCGGTCGTTTTCCACCGGGAGCGAAGAATCGGCCCGCCGACGACCGATTGATTGGGGGCGGCCGTGATTCGGCTCGCTAGACTGTGGCCTCCACGACCGCGCCTCAGGGGCGACGGCACGTCGATTCCAGCAACTCGGGTCAAGAATGTTCACCGCAACCCCTGATCAGGTCCAAATCGTCTTCTCCATCCTCGTGATCGCGGTGATGCTGCATGTGTTCCTCGGAGCCTGCGCGTACTCGATCATGCTCGAGCGGAAGCTGAGCGCCTGGATGCAGGATCGGGTCGGCCCCAACCGCGTCGGTCCCAAGGGGCTCCTGCAGCCGATCGCCGATGGTCTGAAGTTCCTCCTCAAGGAGGACTACACCCCGCTCGGCGTCGACAAGGCCCTGTTCACGATGGCGCCGGGCCTGATCATGCTTCCCGCGATGATCGGCTTCGCGGTCGTCCCGTTCGCGGGAATCATCGACATCACGGCCCTGGTCAATCTGCTCGGAATCGCGCAGGCGAACACTGCCTACGAGGTCACGGTCGTCGGGGCGGACATCAACATCGGCGTGGTGTATCTCATCGCGGTGGCTTCCCTCGGCGTCTTCGGCGTCACGCTGGGCGGCTGGGCCAGCAACAACAAGTGGTCGTTCCTCGGCGGCCTTCGGGCCGGTGCCCAGATGATCTCCTACGAGATTCCGATGGGACTTTCGCTCCTTGCGATCATCCTCGTCTCGGGATCGATCAGTCCGATGGTCATCATCGGCGGCCAGATCGAGGGTGCCTGGAACCTNGTNCAGCTNCCGNTCGCNGCNATCATCTTCTANACGTGCATGCTNGCNGAGNNCAACCGNGCCCCGTTCGACCTCGCCGAGTGCGAGAGCGAGCTCGTCGGCGGCTACCACACCGAATACTCCTCGATGCGGTTCGCGATCTTCTTCCTCGCCGAATACTTCCACATGATCACCGGGGCGGCGTTCTTCACGATGCTGTTCCTGGGCGGTTGGTCCCTGAACCCCTTCGGTGGCTGGGATCTCCCGGTCGCGGGCCCGTGGTGGATCGGCCTGATCCAGTTCGGCGTGGTCGCCTTCAAGATCTTCCTGCTCGTCGCCTTCGCGATGGCCATCCGCTGGACCCTTCCCCGATTCCGCTTCGATCAGCTGATGCGACTCGCGTGGGAAGGCATGATCCCCGCCTCGCTGCTGGTCATGCTGACGGTCTCGTTCTTCCTCTTCATGGGCTGGACGGACTACATGTGGCTCGGTTCCATCGGCTGCATCGTCCTGATCTACGCGATCCTGCCGTTCATGCCGCAGCAGTCCGACCCGAACCACCGGACCCGGCTCATCGGAAGTCGCTTCAGCCCGGCCGGAGACGATCCGACCCGCGAGCAACTCACCGAGGCCACCTCCGGCTGACCGCGAACTCGATCGGTCCCGGCTCATGCAGACCCTGCGAAACCTGATCCCCGGCGTGCTTGGNCTGCTCCACCTCGGATTCGCNACCGGATTCCGGCTTCGNGGNCCGTACTGGCGTTGGCGNATGGAGACCGCGCTCGGGGCGGACCGAAACGCCTGGCCTTCGGTGGGCGACCGAATCAGATCGATCCTCGCCTACGGTGCGTGGGCCCGCCGGATCCGCAAGGCCGCCGCCGCCCCCCGCGGCTGATCACGGCGCCCTTCCTCCGCAACGTTCCTGTCTACAGCCGCTCGCCGCGGTCGTTCGCCCCCGCTCGCCATCTTGTTCGCGTGCATTCGCGTCGACTTCGGTCAGTCTGCCTGGGTGGCCTCGTAGACTCAGGACCATGGCGAAGACTCGAACCTCCTATCTCTGCCGGGACTGCGGTGGCGTTCAAGCCAAGTGGATCGGGCGATGCCCCGACTGCGCGGCGTGGGACACCCTCGAGGCATTCACGGAATCACCCGCGGCATCGACCGCCTCGGTCGGCATGGTGGCGGGCATCGCCATCTCGGGGGCCGGTCCGGGGGATGGCAACGCCGGCGTCCTCACCAAGGCGGTGCCGCTGGTCGAGATCGATCAGCTGGAGGTTCCGCGGATCCCGACGGGGATCGAGGAGTTCGACCGCGTGCTCGGTGGCGGGGTGGTACCGGGGTCGGTGGCGCTGCTCGGCGGCGAGCCGGGGATCGGCAAGAGCACGCTCCTGATGCAGGCTGCGGCCCGGGTCGTGGCCGAGGGGCGGACCGTGCTCTACGTGAGCAGCGAGGAGAGCCCCCAGCAGATCCGGCTTCGAGGCGATCGCCTTCTGGGGGCGGCAGTGGCCGATCTGGGGAACCTCTATCTCTGCACCGAGACCAATCTGGTCCGGATCGTCGAGGAGATTCGGCGGGTGAAGCCCGATCTGGTGCTCCTCGACTCGATCCAGATGGTGTACCGCGGTGATCTCGACGCCCCGCCGGGGTCGACGACCCAGCTTCGCCGTTGCTGTCACGACCTCGTCCAACTGGCCAAGATCGCCGGGGCCGCGGTCGTGGTGGTCGGGCACGTCACCAAGGAAGGCTCACTGGCGGGACCGAAGCTGCTGGAGCACGTGGTCGATGCGGTACTCGCCTTCGAGGGGGATCGGGAGCACGGGCATCGGGTGCTTCGCGCGACCAAGAACCGATTCGGGTCCACGCAGGAGATCGGCCTCTTCGAGATGGGTGGCACCGGCCTGCAGCAGCTGGACGAGGGTGGAATCGCGATCGACACCACGGGACCGGGCCTGCCCGGCTCGGTGCTCACCGCCACGATGGCCGGGACCCGCTGCCTGCCGGTGGAGATCCAGGCGCTGACCTCGACCGGTTTCCTGGGCTCGGCGAAGCGTCGCGGCACGGGAATCGATGCCAATCGGCTGGCCATGCTGATCGCGGTGCTCGAAAAGCACGGCGGCCAGCGACTGGCCGATCAGGACATCTTCGCGGCGGTGGCGGGCGGAATTCGCGTCACCGAGCCCGCGGCGGACCTCGCGCTCGCCCTGGCGATCGCCGGCGCTCATCACGGGCGCGCCCTGCGCCCGGGGACGGTCGTGCTGGGAGAAGTGGGTCTGACCGGAGAGATCAGATCGGTACGAGGCATCGACCAGCGGCTTCGGGAACTCGCCCGGCGGGGTGCGGTGGCGGCGGTGATCCCTCGATCGCAGGCGGACCTTGCAAAGGATCTCGGCCTCGAGATCCACGCGATTGCGGGCATCGGCGCCGGCCTCGCCACGCTCGAGTGATTTTTTTTACGGCCGAGATCGACGGGTTCGGGCCTTCGAACCACCGAAATCATGGAAAACATGACGGATTCACCCGGAACCGCCGGATCATCTAAGTCCATTTCCTGTAGTTGTTTACNGTAATTTTCAGATTCGCAGGCCAGGATGTTCGTGCTTTGTTCGCAAGGCTCGCCGGTCCCGTTGTGGCGACGGCCGGCGGAGTGGGTATAGTCCCGTCCTTAATCCCGACTGGCCTTGTTGGCCGATAGGGAAACTCACGTCCGGCTTTTGTCACTGGCGGCAAAAGCACGTAACGGGCGGGTGGATGAATTCGGGCTGTCGCACGCGGGTCACAACCGTGCGACGAACAAGGCCCATGTACTTCTTGGAGAGTCAACCAATGAGTCTGACCAACAAGTTTGGGCTCGTCGCTGGAACGACCGCACTGGCCATCGCCGGTTCGGCTTTCGGCGGCGTCGAGTCCGACAACGACGCGCTTTCACAGATCGCCGAACTGAAGCAGGAGCTCGCCGAGCTCAAGCAGCAGAACGGCCAGGACTGGCTGACCGAGCAGCGATCTTCCGAGATCCGCGGCATCGTTCAGGACGTCCTCGCGGATGCCGACACCCGTACGAGCCTTCAGAGCTCGGGCGCGATGGCCGGCTACAACAACGGCTTCTTCCTCGCGAGCCCCGACGGGAACTTTTCCCTCAAGGTCGGTGGTCAGATCCAGATCCGCTGGGTCATGAACTCCGCGAAGGATCAGAACACCCTGTACGGCTTCGAGAACCGTCGCACCAAGCTCGACTTCCAGGGCAACGTCTTCAGCAAGGACTGGACCTACCGGGTTCGGAACAACTTCAGCGCTCAAGGGGGCGTCAGCGACCTCGAGTTCGCGTACGTCCAGAAGGCGATGGACAACGGCATGAGCATTCGTGTCGGTCAGTTCCAGGCACCCTGGCTTCGTGAAGTCCTCGTCGACGCCTCGATGCAGCTCGCTGCCGAGCGTTCCGTCGTCGCCCAGCTCTTCAGCCAGGGCTACTCGCAGGGCATCCAGTGGGGCATGGAGTCCGACTCCTTCCGCATCAACGCCGGTTTCTTCGACGGCATCGGCGGCGCCACGAACTTCGACAACAGTGCCTACAACTCCCGCAACTCGGATTGGAACTTCTCCCCCACGAACTATGCGTTCGCTGCTCGGGCGGACTTCAAGCTTTCGGGTGACTGGAGCCAGTTCGACGACTTCTCCAGCTTCAAGGGCGAAGAAGCCGGCATGATGGCGGGCGTTGCGGTCCTGTACCAGCGTTCCAACGGCAACGGAATCTTCGGCGGCCCCGCCAATGGCGACAAGGTCTTCGGAATCACGGGTGACTTCACCTGGGACTTCGGCGGCGCCAGCCTGTTCGCTTCGGGCGTCTGGACCCAGAACAAGCCCAAGACCGGTGACAAGACCAGCCCCTGGGGCGTCACCGTTCAGGGTGGCTACTTCGTCACCGAAGATGCCGAGCTGTTCGGTCGGTATGAGTTCCTCAACTACAACATCAAGAATGCCGGCGGCCAGAACGTCGACAAGTACAACGGCGTGACGTTCGGTGTGAACTACTTCTTCGCCAAGGGCGTGAAGTTCACCACCGACTTCAGCTGGAACCTCAAGAGCCTCTCCGGAGCCAACTCCTTCGCGGCACTGAACGGGGCCGGCTTCCGCGTGGACAACGTCGGCGCCGACAACCAGTGGGCCCTTCGTGCCCAGCTGCAGCTGCTCTTCTGATCCTGAAGTTCATCCACCCGAAGATCGCTCCACCCCCCTCGGGGGGTGGAGCTTCAAGGGCTCGGCCGG
>NYVS01000128.1 GCA_002684755.1 Phycisphaerae bacterium | reverse complement strand
GACGCCGATCTCCACGATCAAGGACGGTCGGATCGTCCTGGACCCCGAGCGTTTCGTCTCGAGCGTCGACGAAGACCACATCGACTCCTCCGATCCGCTGGCGTGCGAATGGAGCCGGATGCGTNAGACGATCGCGGTCTTTCCGTTTCCACGCGGTGAACGCGGGCCGCTGGCCGAAGCGCTGCTTCGAGATGAAGTGGAGTTCTCCGCGGAGACGATCGCCGGGCATTCCGGATGTCGATGGATCGTCGACAAGCGGCTGGAGGCGTTGTTCGAGATCGCTCCGNATCCGTCAGCGGCATCATCGAAGAAGACGATCGCGACCGGGTATCCGGCATCGTCGAAGGGTGTATCGGCGGANTCATGGTCGCGGGGATTTCTTCGGCGNCTGACCGGGCNGCCGGCTCGGATGGCTCCCGACCAGATCGAGTTCGCTTCCGGAGTTCTCTGGACGCCGACTGGTGGCACCCGGGTGAATTCCGAGTGTGTGACCTCGGTCTTCCACGAAGCAGGTTCGGCCGATCGAATCGACCTCCGGATCATCAGCGAGCGGCGAACGATCAAGCTCCGTTTCGACTCGAGAAGCGATCCGCGTTTTCTCGACTTCTGGTCCCGNTGGCGAGCGGATCCCGCGACGNATCAGGCTTCACCCCCGTCCGCGTGAACGGACGGCGGCGACCGATTTCAACATCTGACGTTCGACGAGCCCGGTCGGCGTCACCGCCAGCACCGCTCGAAGCATCTTGTTGACCGTACCGGTGACCACGACCGGTCGATTGCGTTCNCATGCCCGCCAGCCTTCNGCGACCACTTCCTCGCGATTCTGCCACATCCACTTCGGCATNTTGTCGGCGAGGTCCGCGATGCCGAGNCGCGCGTGGAATTCGGTGTGGGTGTAGCCCGGGCAGACCGCGGTGACGTGGACACCGGTTCCCCGCACCGCGCTTCGCATCCCGCGGCTGGTCGTCACCATCTGGGCCTTGATGCCGGAATAGAGGCTGCCNGGGGAATCCGGGNCGAACGCGGCGAGCGAGGCGATGTTCGCGACGCGNCCCCANCCNCGTTCGATCATCGACGGCATCGCGAGCTGCATGAAGTGGAGCCACGCGACGCTCATCACCTGCATGAAGTCGGCGACCTCCCGCCAGTCCTGGGTGAGCAGCGTCTTTTCGAGTCCGTAGCCCGCGTTGTTCACGAGCACGTCGATCTCGATCTCGTCCCGGGCCAGTTCGTAGAAGATCCGACGCGGCGCCTCGGGATCCGCGAGATCGGCGGGGATCACCCGGCAGCCGACGTCGTGTCGTCGTTGGATNCCCTCGGCGACTTCGCGAAGGACCTCGAGTCGTCGCGCGGTGAGGACGAGGTCGAACCCGCGNGCGGCGAGGTGTTCGGCGAAGGCTTCGCCGATGCCGGCGCTGGCGCCGGTCACCAGGGCGGTTCGTCGAGGGGTTGTTGAGGCGTCCGGCATTCGATCGATCCCCGGTGTGTTCGGCGGGATTCAGAGAACGAAACGACCCAGGTCGTCGTCGGACAGGGCGGGTTCGACGCGGGCGCGGACGAACGCGGCGTCGACCGTCATCGACCGATCGCCGCGAGCGACCCGGTCGGAAGCGTCGAACGCGATCTCCTCGAANGTCCGTTCGATCACCGTCATNAGTCGCCGGGCCCCGATGTTCTCGAGACGCTCGTTGGCGTCCGCGGCGAGNCCGGCCATCGCCTCGACCGCGTCGTCGGTGACCTCGACGGNCAGTCCGTCGGCCGCGAGCAGGTGGATCTGCTGGGCGACNAGGTTGTGNTCGGGTTCGACGAGGATCCGCTTGAAGTCCTTCGCGGTGAGGCCGTCGAGTTCGACGCGAATCGGAAAACGCCCCTGGAGTTCGGGCATGAGATCGCTGACCGCGACGTCGTGGAACGCCCCCGCNGCGACGAAGAGGATCCCGTCGGTCTTCACCACGCCGTGACGGGTGGTGACCGGACTNCCTTCGACGATCGGAAGCAGGTCCCGTTGCACGCCCTGCCGACTCACGTCACCACCCTGACGNCGTTCACTCGCCGCGATCTTGTCGATCTCGTCGATGAACACGATGCCGTCGAGNTCGGTTCGTTCGATGGCCGCTTCGAGGGCGCGGTCNGCGTCGATCAGCGGCTCGATCTCCTGTTCGACGAGGATNTCGAAGGCNCGCGGCACCTTCAGTCTCCGNCGCTGGGTCTTCGCGGGCATGATGGACTCGAGCATCGAACCCAGTCCGCCCATGGTGGGATCCGTCGGATCCTGTCCCGCGCCCGCCATCGGAATCGCGGGCTTCTCCTGGATCGTGATCTCGACCTCCTGGTCGTCGAAGCTCCCGGCGTCGAATTTCTCCCGCAGTCGGGCTCGGACCCGCTCGTGCGGCGACGGCGTCTCGTCGGATGCCGGCGTGTCCGGCGCGACGCTCGCGTCCTCACCCTCCGTGCCGGTCGCGGGTTCGGAGCGTTCTCCCAGCAGGATGGAGATCAACCGATCCTTCGCGAGCTCCTCCGCCCGGTCCCGGACCTGTTCGGCCTGTTCCTGTCGCACCATGCGGATCGCGACTTCGAGGAGATCCCGGATCATCGACTCGACGTCGCGGCCGACGTAGCCCACTTCGGTGAACTTGGTCGCTTCGACCTTCACGAAGGGTGCGCCGACGAGGGTGGCGAGTCGACGGGCGATCTCGGTCTTTCCCACGCCCGTCGGTCCCAGCATGATCATGTTCCGCGGNACCACCTCCACCGCGATCGCCCGCGGGAGCTGCCGGCGGCGCCAGCGGTTTCGGATCGCCACCGCGACCGCCCGCTTGGCGTCGTTCTGGCCGATGATGTGCCGATCNAGGGCGGCGACGACCGCGGTCGGCGTCAGATCGGCCCCGGCCGGGTCGGTGNTGGTCGGTNCGATTTCGCGTTGCTCGGAGTCGGTCATGACGGGATATCGTAGATGACAATCCCGCAGCGGGATTCGATCCGCCCAATGTNCAGGAGACGATCCATGCACGCCATTCTTCGATTCATTCCTGCAGTGACGCTCGCGCTGGNGGCGATCCTNGCGGNGGGCTGCGAGAGCGTNCCCGATGCGGATGCCTCGATTCTCGAGATCCGTGCGGCATCGATCGACCCGATGGATGGATGGACGAAATCCGACGCGGTCATCGGCGGCTCCCGGGTCTGGGTCTCGCCGGAGATCACGGTGGACGCGTCGATGGTCCTGATCGCCGAGCCGATCAAGGACGGAAGCGGCCGGAACGCCGTTCTCGTCGATCTCGACGACGAAGGAACGGAAGCACTCCGCCGACTGACCACCGGGTGGATCTCGAGGCCGCTCGCGGTCTTCATCGACGGCCGGATCGTGACCACCCCGATCCTGCAGTCCGAGCTGTCGCGGAAGTTCGTGGTGGCCAGCGACGAGATCACCGAGGAGCAGGCCGAGGATCTCGCTCGTCGGCTCCGCGAACAGGACTGAATCCTCTTCGAGGCGGCCATCTCGTACCATCTGGACATGGCAACCCTGTCCTACCGAACCGCAGGCGAGTCGCACGGTCCCGCCGTGGTCTCGCTCCTCGAGGGGCTTCCCGGTGGAATCCCCGTGGACCTCGAATTCATCGACGCGGAGCTGGTCCGCCGGCAGGGCGGCTACGGTCGTGGTGGCCGGCAGCGGATCGAGACCGATCACGCCGAATTTCTCGGCGGCGTCCGACGCGGCCGGACCACCGGCGCGCCCGTCGCGATCCTCGTGCCGAACAAGGACAGCCGGCTCGACGACCTCGAACGAACGCCTCCGGTGGAGCGGCCCCGCCCCGGCCACGCCGATCTCGCCGGCAGCATCAAGTGGTTGACGCCGGACTGCCGCGAGACGCTCGAACGAGCCAGTGCGCGGGAGACGGCGGGACGGACCGCGATGGGGGCGCTGGCGCGATGCTTCCTTCGAGAGATCGGCATCGAGGTGTTCGGATTCGTCCGTGGCGGCGGGCCGGATCCGGAGGCGACGTCCTCGACCGTGGTGACGGAATCCAATTGGAAGTCGCTCCGTGAAGCACGAGACGCGAGCGCCGTCTACATGCCCGACCACGAGTCCAGCGAACGGATGATCGCATCGATCCGTCAGGCGAAGATCGACAAGGACACCGTCGGCGGCTTCGTCGAGGTCCATGCCTTCGGGTGTCCGCCGGGGCTCGGCTCCTGCGTCCAATGGGACGAGCGGCTCGACTCCCGGATCGCCGGCGCGATCATGGGAATCCAGGCGTTCAAGGCGGTCGAGATCGGGCTGGGAACCGAGTGCGGGAATCGAAACGGATCCGAGGTCCACGATCCGATCCACTTCGACGGGTCGAAGACGGAAGACGCCCATCTCGGATTCACCCGCCCGAGCAACAACGCCGGCGGCCTCGAAGGTGGCATGACCAACGGCATGCCGGTGGTGGTCCGGGGGACGATGAAACCGATCTCCACCCTCCTGCGGGGGCTGCCGAGTGTGAACCTCGTCAGCCGGGCCCCGGAGGAGAGTCAGTACGAACGGAGCGACGTCAGTGCGATCGCGGCCGCGAGCGTGGTGGCGGAGAACGTCGTCGCGCTGGAGATCGCCCGGGCGGTGCGTGAGAAGTTCGGCGGCGATTCGATGGCCGAAGTCCGGTCGCAGTTCGCGTCGTACCTCGAACTCGCGCGCGCCCTGCCGAAGTCCGACTGAGGTCCGGGAGGTCCACGGGGCCTCTTCGAGGAGTCGTTCGAAATGGACGCCGAACCGAATTCGAGCGACCTGACCACCGCGGAACGCGATGCGGTGGAGGTCCTGCTGGCCGGGCACTGGCAGGCCGGCGGTGCGATTTCACGTCTTCCGGGGGAGAACCTCAACCTGCTGGTCCGAACCGGGGACGGGCGGAGGTCGGTGCTCAAGATCACCACGGATCGGTCGGCCGACGTCGAACTCGAGGAGGCGATCCTCGACACGCTCGACGCGGCTGGAATCGCGGTTCCCTCGGTGATCCCCGATCGAGCGGGCGAGCGCATCGTGCGATTCGATCTGAACGGCTTCGAGGCCATCGCGCGAATGCAACGGTTCCTGCCGGGATCGGCCTGGAGAGACGCCGCCGCCACGCCCGCCCTCGGGCGCTCGGTCGGACGAATGCTGGCCGAGGTCCATGCGGCGCTGGCGGCGTTCGAGCACGCGGGGTCGGATCGNTCGCATGCCTGGGACGTCGCGGCCTGCGGAAGGCATCGGGCGGCGATCGTCCACGTCGAGTCGAAATCCAGGCGGACGATTCTCGAGATGATCATGCAGGAGCAGGCCGCGATCGTGGAGCCGCTGCTCGCGAAGTGCCCTCGCGGCATGCTGCACGGNGACGCGAACGACGAGAACATCCTCGTGGACGGCGAGCGGGTCGCGGGTCTGATCGACTTCGGCGACGCCTTGCAGGGCGCGCTGGTCCAGGATCTCGGGATCACCCTCGCCTACGCGGCGCAACACGGGNCGCCGCCGAATCTCGATCTCGCGGCATCGGTGGTGGCGGGGTATCACGAAGTCAGGCCCCTGCTCGAGGNGGAGCGGCGAGCGCTGTTTCCACTGCTTCGTTCCCGGCTCGCGACCAGCGCCCTGATCGGTGCGGCGCGTCGGGCGGAATCACCCGAACACGCCACCTGGTATTCGCATGAGGAGACGACCTGGGAGACGATCGAGTCGCTGGGCTCGATCATGCCGGACGTCGGCCGGTCGATGTTGTGCGCCGGGATCGAATCGAGGCGGCCGCATGATCCGGCGAGNGACGCGTCGCTTCTGCACCGGCGCCGNGCCGCCACCGGTGCCAACCTCTCGCTGAGCTACGACGAACCNCTGCACATCGTGGAAGGTCGNGGCCCGTACCTGATCGCCGCGAACGGTCGCCCGTACCTCGATCTGGTGAACAACGTCTGNCACGTCGGGCACTGTCATCCTCGAGTNGTGGAAGCGATCTCGNGCCAGGCGGNCACGCTCAACACCAACACCCGGTATCTCCACGAGGGATTCGCCGAGTATGCGGAGATGCTGGCCGCGCGTCTTCCCGACCCGCTGGACACGGTGTTCCTGGTGAACTCCGGATCGGAGGCGAACGAACTCGCCCTGCGGATCGCACGGGCCGCGACCGGATCGAACGACGCCCTGGTGATCGACGGCGCCTACCACGGTCATGCCGGCAACTGCGTTCAGATGAGTCCGTACAAGTTCGACGGACCGGGCGGTGCGGGCCGGCCGGAATGGGTGCACGTGGCGACGGTTCCCGATCGATATCGAGGGACGATCCGTGGTGNTGGCGACGATGTCGGCGCCGCCTACGCCCTCGAACTCGCGACGACGGTCGGTGAGGCCTGCGCCGCGGGACGGTCGNTCGCCGCGTTCTTCGCGGAACCGATCCTCTCCTGCGGCGGGCAGATTCCGCTTCCGAGCGGGTATCTCGCGGCGGCGTTCAAGCACGTCCGGAACGCAGGCGGACTCTGTGTCGCGGACGAGGTNCAGGTCGGNTTCGGACGCGTCGGTGATGCGTTCTGGGGATTCGAACTCGACGCCGCCGACGGTGGCGACGCCGTGGTCCCCGACATCGTGGTGATGGGAAAGCCGATCGGGAACGGTCACCCGATGGGAGCGGTGGTGACGACCCGCGCGATCGCCGACGCCTTCGCCAACGGGATGGAGTTCTTCTCGACCTTCGGCGGGAATCCGGTCAGCTGCGCCGTCGGCAGAACGGTCCTGGAAGTCATCGACGATGAAGCGCTCCAATCGCGTGCGGCCACCCTTGGAAGGCGGTTTNTCGAGGGTCTTCGAGATCTTCAGGCCCGGCACGAATCGATCGGTGATGTTCGCGGTCGGGGNCTGTTCCTCGGCATCGAATTCGTCCGCGATCGAACCAGNCGGGTACCCGCGGCGGACGTCGCGGATACCGTGGTGCAGTCGATGAAGCGAAACGGCGTGCTCCTTTCCACCGACGGACCGGCGCACAACGTGATCAAGATCAAGCCGCCGATGGTGATCGAACTCGAGGACGTGGAGATGACGATCCGGCTGCTGGACGATGTCCTGCGAGATGCGACCGCCTGAATGCGGTTCACNCAGCCGACGCACTGATCGCCTGATCCTGGAAGTCCGCTTCGCCGTGGGATTCGCAGGACCGAAGAGAAACGGAGATCCACCATGATCGTCACCGTCGCCAGCCTTTCGATCTGCGCCGTTCTCCAGACCGCCGGCGAACCGCCGCGTTTCGCGCCGCCGATGCCGATTCGAGCGGGCGATGCACTCATCGACGTCACCACCGGCCACGCGGCGCCCTACGTGATCGACTTCGACGGCGACGGCGTTCGCGATCTCCTGGTGGGCGAATTCGGCGCCGAGCCGTTCGTGGGCGAGACCACCGGCGAGGCGGGTCCCGGACATCCCTGGGTCGCGGGCAAGCTTCGTTTCTATCCCAATCACGGGACCGATCACGAACCGCGTTACGAGGACTTCACCTACGTCCGGGCGGGCGAACGCGATGCNCAGGTTCCGATCACCTGTTGCGTGAGTTTCGTCCCGCAGTTCATCGATTTCACCGGTGACGGGATCGACGATCTCGTCTCCGGNTCCTANCCCGGCGACATCTACTTCTTCACGGGGAAAGGCGGCGGTGAATTCGAGACGCCGGTGCTTCAGCGGAACGTCGATGGNGGTCCGGCGCACGCCACCCAGGTNCACGAGGGCGAGCGGCATCCGGTGCATTCCATCACCGCCGAACTCCACGACATGGACGGGGACGGCGATCTCGACCTGGTGGTGGGATCCCGACTCGACGGCTGCCACCTGATCGAGAACGTCGGCACCGATGGGCGGTTGACCTGGGCGGCATCGAGTACGCGAATGACGACCGACGGGGGCGCCCCGATCGGTGGTTGGAACTACGGATCCAACGTGCACTTCGCGGACTGGGACGGTGATGGGATCAGCGACATCGTGGTGGGCTCGGAAGACGGTGGCGTGTTCTGGCACCGGAACGTCGGTCGGGAGGGCGCACCGANCTTCGACGCCATGCAGGTGCTGATTCCAAAGATGCCGATGGGCGAGAAGTTTCTCAAGCTTGCCTCACCGATGGGCCCGTCCTGGCGGGTGAAGGTGCATGTCGTCGACTACGACGGGGACGGGCGCCGCGANCTTCTGGTGGGTGACTTCGGNGCTCGACACACNCGCCGCCGCACGCTCGATGTCGATGAGAAGGCGGAGGTCCGGTCGCTCGACGAGGAAATGGACGCCTTGTTCGCGAGGCAGAAGTTCGACGCCGAGGATGAAGCGCGAATCGAGGCGATTCAGGATCGCATGGGGGAACTGGAGACCCACGACGANCACACCACCGGCTACGTGTGGTTCTTTCGTCGATTGCCTTCCACAGCNGNNCGCGGGATCCCGACTCCGGTCGAGTCGGTGACGGATCGGGCCGACGGTGACGACGCCGTCCGGCTTCGCGCTCACGGCGACCGCCTCGAGGTCGATCGCCCCTTTCCGGTCACGGTCGTGATCACGGTTCCGGATGGCTGGGCGGCGTCCGGNAACCGGGACGCGGTCGCCGCCGCCGGGGTGGTGGGCCTGCCGGCATCGATCGAATGGACCCTGCCCGAAGGTTGCCGGATCGNGAGTTGCACCTGGCAGGATGCGGATCACGATGCCCTCTACGAGGGCACCTTCGCCGTCGAGGTGGTCATCGACGCCACAGGCCTCGTGGATCCCGGGCGATCTCGACGGGAGTCGATCGTCGCCAGGGTCAGGTATCAGCGGTGCGACAAGAAGAGCGGCGTCTGCATCCTTGAATCAGACGAGATCCGGATGCCGGTTTCAATCGACGGTTGACGACCCTGTCGTGTCGCCGGCGGCACGCCGACAGTTCGGTGGGGTCACGGCAGCTCGCGAATCCGCAGACCGCGGAAATCGATCGGCGAGCCTTCGCTNTCGAGCGCCAGATATCCGGTCGCGGGCGAGCACTGGTTGCCACCGGAGACTTCGACGCCGTTCACCCAGAGGCGGACCTCCCCGTTGATCGCCCGGATGTAGTAGTGGTTCCACTCGCCGGTGTCCCGGGTCGTCTCCCGGGTGGGAAAGCTCCGTCGCTTGTTGGGTGCCATCGGTGCGAAGGGCTTCATGGTCGANGCGCCGACGGGGAAGACGTCGCCGTGGCAGGTGAACCAGTTGGCCTTGTTGCCACCCTTTTCGTACGCGGCCTTGTAGCCGAGGTCGAGCACCTGGACCTCGATGCCTTCGGGGAGGCCGGGCCCCTTCAGCCGGTCCATCGACTCGATCGGCGACCACAGGAAGATGCCGGAGTTGCCGGCGTCGCGAAGATGCCGCCACTCGCAGACGAGTTCGAAGTTCGTGTACGGCTTCACGGATCGGATGACGCTGACCGGATCGCCGGTGCACGCGACGGCATTGCCGGTCCACGCCCAGGTGTCGGGTTTGCCGTTGACGTTCTGGAAGTCGGCTTCGCCGAGATCTCGGAACCCGGGCTCGGTGCCGTCGATCAGTGCCCGAGGGGGCGTCTTCGTCGGATCATCGGGGGCGGCGGCGGGCGGTTCGGCCGTGATGCTCGTGGTGTCGACCGTGGCGGCGAGCGCCATCGCCGAGGTCACGGTGAGAAGAAGGAGGGGGATCGAAGATCGGAGCATCGGAGAGGCCTCTCGGTCGCGATTGAAAAGAAGGTGTTCCGGATCGTTGTACCAATTCGGGGTCTGTTTCGAATGGTGATCGCGGCACGCTGGTGCACCGGGATCGCGAGGCCGATTGGCGTTCCGGTGAGGTTGATGCGAGTTCCGTTTGCCCTTGATGCCCGATCTCAATCCGCTTGAATCGGAATTCTGCTTGCAATCGGCTCGGGAGATGCCATTCTGAGAAGGCACAAACAAACGTTTGGAAGACCCCGGCGAAGAGCGGCCAGGTCAACCACGAAAGGGTCTTCTGCAGGACCGTGACTTCTCCCACGGATCCAACTTGCTTTAGAGTTATCGGGCATCCGGGGGTGAGAGAGTCTGACGTCGGGGCAAGGCAGAAGAAAAACAGGGTGGGCACTCGCGGGAGTGCCCACCCTTGTTCTTTTTTCTTGGTTCTTGAACCGGGTTCATCTGGCGGGGAACTCGGTCGGTTGGCCGTCCAAGGCCCGCTGCACGCCTTGAAATCGCCGATCGAGCTTGTTCACGGGACCCCCGGCGGGCCGCGTGGCCTCGCCTCAGACCTCGAACCGGTCAGTGATCAGGTCGCGGATCGCCCTCCGGACGTGCTGCCGGCACCGTGTTTCGAGCCCGAGGGTCATGGAATCGTCGTGGGTCGCGATGGCATTCGCCAGGGCGGCCGCGCCGACCCGGATGAGCGGTGCCCGGGGTACCCGGAAGGGACGCTGCTTCGCCATCCAGAACGCCGTGGAGGTGACGATCTCGAAGTGGTCATCGACGGTGGGAGTGGCCATGTACTTCAATTCGCCGCGATCGGCGTTCCGATGCAGCGGAGTCATCGCTGGCTTCGCTTTCGGGAGATCGTTGGCCGGGAATCGGACTTCGCGGACCGGCGACGTGGGGCGAGTTTCCAAGAGGNCGGGGATCTGGCACCCTATGAAGGTGATCCGAGGCGTCCGTCGGGTCGCATCTCGATGATTCAACCGGAGTCCACCATGCCACGTGCCCGTAATCGTTCGTTCATCGTCCCGGTGATGCTCCTCCTGATGGGTGTTCTGATCTCGCCGCCGGCGTCCGGCAAGGAGCTCGAGAAGCCGGCGTCGTGGGACGAGTTCGCCGCGTACGTCGTCGATGGCGGCGATCTCGGNATGTGGGAGAGTTCCGGCGTCACCACCGACGTCTGGAAGACCCTGCCCGCGGGGATCAAGTACCGCTACCGAGCGCAGGTGAGCCTCGACGAATCCGGGCGACAGTTGGTGCGGACGTTCACCTACGTCGACGAGCAGGGCAAGTTGCTGTCTTCGGGTTCCGAGACGATCGTCTGGGATGCGAAGTCGGGGGTGCCGGTGAAGGCGTTGAGCGGTATCGACGAGGGACGTCCGTGGTCCGCGTCGGGGCGAATGGTCGGCCTCGACGACTCGAAGACGGTCTTCTCCTCCGAGGAGACCGGTGGTGGCAAGACCTACGAGCTGCTGACGACCGTGGAACGCACCGGCGAGAACACGCGGCGACGAACGGTTGCGCGGGCGGACGGTCAGGAGACCCCCTTCGTNCAGGAATTCACGCGGGTGAATCACTTCGTCGAGGCGCTCGCAGGCTGGGATCCCACGGGGACCTGGGCCACCGACATGGGTGGCGTGGTCTTCGTCAACGAATCACGATGGGGTTCTGACCGGCGTTGCATGACGACCACCGAGGGCATTCGACTCCCCGATGGATCCCTGAAGGTGACCGGCAACGGCCTGATGTGGTTCGATCCGGTGGCGGGCGTGATTCGTCAGCGATACGTCTCGAACACGGGGATGATGCTCGAAGGCGAGGTCTTCACGATCTCGAAGACGCGGCTCGCGATGCGTTACGCGGGCGTCGACGCCGCGGGCATCCGGCTCGCGGCGATCGTCACCACGACGCGGAAGGACGACGCGTTGACCTCGACGTTCAGCGACATGACCTACGACGGCAAGGCCCGGACGCCGGCCTGGGCCCGACAGCCGATGGTCGCGACCCTCGAGCGGAAGTGATCGTCGCGCCTCAGACGGTCCAGTGACCGAAGAGCAGCCCGAGATCGGCGCCGTCGACCCGGCCGTCGCCGTTGAGATCGCCGGGGCAGTCGGGTGTTCCGCACACGCCCCAGCTCGCGATCAGAAGCCCGAGATCCGAGCCGCCGACCGCGCCGTCGCCGTCGAGATCACCGGGGACGTCGGCCGGTTCGCAATCGATCGAGTCGACGTCGATCTTCATCAGGGCACCGGACGGCACGCAACCGGAGACGCCGTCGCTGAAGGTGACGGTGACCCGCTCCGTGCCGGGGTTCCAGGCGATGCGGGTCCGTACGCCGTCCTTCTCGAACACCGCGTAGTGGGGGGTGTCCGCGGTCACCGTCGGATCCACCCGGCCCCACGCCGCGAGCGAGGAGATCCACTGTCGGGTGTGGGGTCGCGATTCGCCGGGCTCCGGGGCGTAGGAGCGCGTCTCGAACTCGGTCATGGCGCCGGTGGGATCGCCGAGCGCCCATCCGCTCCAGAGGACGTCCTGCCAGAGCGTGGGGGTGCCGCCGTTTCGCTGCACCATGTAGAGATGGTTGCGGCGCATCACGTTCGGCCAGCGGCCGAGGTGAAGGGAGCCGGTGGTGATCGGGAGAAGATTGATCCCGTGGATCTCCTCGGGGTTGTTGGTCCACCAGGTGGCGTAGTCGCCGCCGTTGCTCCAGACGATGCCGACCAGTGGATGCGGATAGTTCTCGGGGAAGACCGCGTCGTCCGCGTCGAACCAGTACTGGGCGATCGCTTCCGACTCGACCGCATGGAGATAGATCCCGAGGTCGCGGATCTCGTCGTTCCCGACCGTCGCGCCCCAGAGCGCCACCGCGGCCGCGAAGTTGATCGACTCCGAGGAGGATTCCTGGTTGTTCCCGTTCCCGAAGGCGCCGTGTCCGGAGGCGTGGGCGTGTCCGGCGTAGGGATCGAAGTTCCGCAGGAACGGAAAACGATCGTCGGACCGATCCCAGTTCGCGGCGTCGCGGATGAGCAGCTCCACCGCCCCGCCCCAGTCCGCCGCCCACGCCCGGTCGCGTTCGGCGATCGATGCCGCGGCCCGGATCAGATAGCCGTAGTGGAAGTGATGGTCGTTCAGCTGGTAGGTCGAACCGTAGGCGTCCGGGTAACCGAACACCGACCCCCAGGTCGACTGGTAGGCGAGGAAGCGATCGTCGTTCGCCGACGAGACGTCGAACCAGTCCTCGAGTTCGGCCTTCATCTCGGCGAGGAGGCGATCCGCGGCCGGTTCGTCGCCGAGCTGTTCGGCGATCGGAAGGAGCATCGCGGCCCGTCCGAGCGACTTGCCGTTCCAGTACGTGTCGTCCCCCCCGATCAGGTCGGGGGCGGTCATCACTCCCGCCATCTCCTCGGCGAGTCGGACCGGATCGGACTGACCGAGGTCGGGAAGATTGGGGATCAGGCCGTTGAAGGGATGTCGGACCGTGAAGGTCGCGGTCGGGACGAGTTTCATCTCGCCGCGGCTGGTCGCCAGATCGGTGGGGAGGTAGTCCCCGGGTTCGATCTCGGCGTGAAGCCACTGGTGGCGGAAGAGGGCGACGATCGGCGTGGCCCTGGTGTTCGGTTCGAGGATGAACTCGAATTCCGCGACCACTTCGGAGTTCGCCGCGTCGTAGGACCACGAGGCGCGGGAGTCGATCACCCTGGCATCCGCGGCCGCGAGGAACATCGCCCGCGTCTCGGCGGTCGCATCGGGAAGGCATGCCACCGCGAAGGTGTCGTTCGGGACGAGCTGGTCGGTGATCAGCACGCCGTTGGCGTACTGCCAGGTCCGCTCCGGGGAGGCGTAGGCGGCGTAGACGTCGCCCGCGATCCGGAAGCACGCCTCACGCCCGGCGATCTCGATGAGTTCGAAGCCGAGGGACGTCCGAGGATCGATGACCGGTCGACCGCCGTTGCTCCTGGCATAGACGAACGGCATCCCGTGTCCGAACGTCGCCTCGAGGGTGCGGCCGTCGTCGCTCCAGCGCGGGGTGACCGTCCAGTCGCCCACCGCGGCGACCGCGAACTGTCCGCCGGACAGGCCGCCGGTCGTGATCCGCATCGGCGCGTTGTTGTAGCCGAAGGGGGTGGCGAAGGCGAAGGCGGTGTTCGTCGCTTCGGGCGGTCGACCGAGGAGAAGTCCGTCGGGCGAGGCCTGCATCGCGAGCGGCAGCGGGAACATCGGATTGCCGTAGGGATTGCCGGGGTACCGCTCCCAGAAGATCGAAGAGCACCAGTCGGCGGTGGAGGCGTGACCCTCGAAGTCCGCGGTCACGTTCGGCTCGACCGGAACCCCGTTGTTGTCGCAGGGGACGCCGCGTCCCTGGGGGACCGAGGCGTACCAGCTGGCGGCACCATCTTCGACGAGTTCCTGCGCCGTCGCGACGGTCGACAGGGACAGGACGCCGATGGCGATTCGAACGGCGGTCGATCGTCGTCCGATACGGCTGGTCGGGCTCGATGATCCGTGGGGTGGATGGTGCAACGCTGCGGTCTCGATGGGTCGGAATGGAAAGGTCGCCGCTCGCTGGAACGCGGCTACGACGGAAGTCTCCACGATAGACGGGAGCGTGCCATTCCAAGTTCGCAATTCCCGGAATTCGAATCCCCAATCCGGACTCCGAAATCCGGATCTCGCGGTATCGGTCGCGATCTTCCGCGGAGGCGCGACGACCGGGCCGGCGCGATCCGGTCCCGGTGCCGTCATTCAAGGCGTGTCGGACGGTGGCGGTGCGGGCAACGCGTCCGCGACGGCGCTGCTGCGACATTCGGCCTCGATGAACACTCGCTTCACGTCGGGATGGGCCTCGCGGATCTCGCGGGTCAGGCGATCGATCGCCTGCTCGACGTCGCCGGCCCGGAGTTCGTCCCGGAAGTCGACGCTGATGTTCAGCAGCACGAAGTTCGGTCCCATGTGGAGGGTGAGCACTTCGTTCACGCTCACGATCGCATCGACTTCGGCGGCCCGGCTTCGCACGTCGGCGATGAGTTCGGGTTCCGCCGCCTCGCCGATCAGAAGCGACTTCGTCCGCACCGCCATCCACACCGCGGTGAAGGCGAGGATCACCCCGATGCAGAGCGTGGCGATGCCGTCGAAGATCGGCATTTCGAGCCACTGGTTGAGGACCAGTCCGATGAAGGCGACGAACAGCCCGAGCATCGCCGCGGTGTCTTCGAAGAGCACCACGAAGGTGGTCGGATCCTTCGAGGCCTGCACCGCCGCGGGCAGCGAACGCGGCCCCTGGAACCGTCGGAATTCCCGGTACGCGAGATACCACGCGACGCCCTCGAAGAGCATCGCGAGGATCAGCACCACGTAGTTCACCATCGGGCTCGACACGGGCTCCGGATGCATGACCCGGTGGAAGCCCTCGTAGAGCGCGATCCCGGAGCCGAGCGCGAAGATCAGGATCGCCACCACGAACGACCAGAAGTAGATCTCCTTGCCGTGGCCGAAGGGATGACGCGCGTCGGCGGGCGCCTTCGCCTTCTTGATCCCGAAGAGCAGGAGCCCCTGGTTGCCGGTGTCCACGAGCGAGTGGATGCCCTCGGCCATCATCGCGGCCGAACCGGTGATGCCGGCGGCCACGAACTTCGTGATCGAGATCAGGGAGTTGCCGGCGAGGGCGGCGTAGATGATGGTCTTGTTGCCGGATGCCATGAGAGCAGGGTACCGGTCGAGGACGCCAGTGTCAGGAGAAGCACCTCACGCGCCGAGCATCTTCGCCCCGACGCCGCCTTCGACGAACGCGTTCTCGAATTCGTCGTCCTTGACGCCCGCGGGCAGCGAGCCTTCCTCCGCCCAGACGTAGAGGACCGCCTTGAGCACCGCTCCCAGGGCGGAGAGGAAGGCGCCGTTCACGATCATCACCACGATGAAGCCGCCGAAGAGACCGGCGGTCACCGCGGGGCTTCCGTCGTGCACGAACCGGATGTCGAGGAACAGCATGACGATGCAGCCGATCGCCAGCAGGCTCGAGATCATCAGCAGGGGTCCGCCCGCCCGGAGTCCGATTCGGAGGGTCCGCCAGTCGACGTCGGACTGCGTGCCCCTCGCCTTGTGGATGCAGTCGCCGATGGTCTTCTTCGAGCGACCGATCGCGGAGATCGGATTCACGCCGGTGGCCATGATCGAGGTGATCGAGAAGAAGGTCAGCACCGACCATGCGGCGCCGACCAGGATGGCGATGATCGGACCGGCGAAGCGGATCCGTTCGAGCATGCCGATCACCACGCCGACCACCATGGTGACGGCCCACCACCCGAGCAGTTGTGGAAGTCGAACGAGCGCCTGCGCGTATCCATAGATCAGTCCGCGGCGGTCGTCCCGGGCGATCGCGAGGGCCGCTGCATTGACCGCACCGATCGAGATCACGCCGATCAACGCGTTGATGACGAAGAACAGCAGCAGGTAGCCGAAGTGGGTGTGTTCGAAGAGCACGCCGATCTCCTGTTGGATCCTCGCGTCCGCCGGCGTCTCCTGATCCTGCTGGGCCTTCGATTCACCGGCTTCCTCGAGTGCGACACCACCGACGTCGCGGAAGGTGTCTCCGACCTGCATCGCCGACATGTCGAAGATCAGCGACCACATCGCGATCAGCAGCACGATCGCGGCGGCGATCCGGATGAACGGATAGGCGAGCAGGGTGACGTCATCACGGACCATGTCCCAGACGAACGTGGCACTTTTCCGGCGGACTCGCAGCGACCTCGACATGGTCTTCTCCGTGGTTCGATGAATGAAGAACCACCGTACTTGGCGTTGACCGAACGGACGAGCGTTTGGTCGGGTGGTTCAGTGTCGGAACCAGCGATAGACCATCAGGAAACCACCGGAGATCAGGATCCCGACGCCACCACCGGCGATCACCCCGATGCCGATCACCGCGTAGTCGGGAATCGGAAGTTCATGGGTGTGCGCCACCAGCACGCCGATCCCGACGCCGACGACGAATCCACCGAGCGAGACGAGGTTGTCGAAGAGTCGGCGCGACGGCCCGGCGATGAGATCGGTGACCCGGTCGTATCGGTTCGTCGTCGGCGGAGTTGGATCCGCCAGCGATGTCGGATCGGTGGGGGGATTGGCACGCGGTTCCGTCACGGTGGAATTCCGGATCGGTGGATTCGTGTCGGTACGGCATCGGCACGCCGTGCGACGTCAGCATGTTCGATGCTCGATCGAACGAAATCGCCCCCGGCGGCGGCCGAGGGCGATGTTCGATCGATCATCGATGGCGGCGATCAGTTCTTCTTGTCGAGCACCGTCTGGGTGGTGCCGGCACCGCCGATGATCGGGGACCAGTGGGCGGCTCGCCGCTTCCAGGCGCCGTCCTCCTTGGCGAAGACGATGGTCACGCGGGTCAGGTAGTTGCTGACCGGGGATCCGCCCTTGGCCTGGAGTGAACCTTCCGCGTAGTACGTGGCGACCGCGGCCTGTCCGGGAACGATCGATTCGATCTCGATGTCCTTGGCGATGATGTTCAGGTTGGTGTAGGTGGGAAGCTCCGCGCCGTTCTCCACGTGCTGCCGGAGCCCGCCGCTCGACCAGAACTCCACCGAGCCGTTCTTCGAGATGACGCCCTTGACCTGCTTGTTCTCGCGATTCGACTGCGCCTGGTGGGCGAGGATCATCGCCATGATCTCCGTGGCATCCGCGTCGGCGTCGACCGCCGGGCTGCTGGTGCCGGTGGCGATCGCGGAGAGCGCCGGTCCGAGGAGCGCGAGCGAGAGCAGGAGCACGGTGGTCTGGGTGAGGCGGTTGATGGTCATGATCTTCTCCGTGGGATGCTGGTGTCTGGTGCCGTCGATGAGACTCACCGACCGCGTCGATCCTCGGTCGCCCTTGTGAATCGGTCAACCGTTTGGGGAGGTCCCCGGGTGGTTAAGATTCACGCCGACCGGGTTTCGACCTTTTTTCCCTGCCGGAGTTCTTCATGATGCGTGAACGACCAGGACGTCGGTTCGACGTCGCGATGCGTGCCCTGCTGGCGTCGACCGCTTCGTGGTCGATCTCGATGTCGGTCGCTGGCGGCGACGGCGGTCAGGAAGGATCGACGACGGCCGAATCCGCATCACCGCCACCGAAGATCGAGAAGGCCTTCCGCGGCCTCCACGGTTACATCGGCAGTCACGCCGGCGCGAGCCCCGAGACCCACCGCTACGGCGCGGGGTTCCATGCCTCGGTCTGGTCGTTGATCGATCGACCGATCCGGAACTTTCAGATCGGTCTGCCGTCGACCTGGATCCCCCCCGACAACAGCGACAACCGCACCGAGCCGCTCTGTCCGCCGGGCACCATCGCCCGCGACAACTGGCCGGAGCGCGGGCCGACCTACGGAAGCGTCTTCCAGACCATGGAAGGCGGGCTCGGTTACTGGGCGGGAAACCGTTTCCACTACGGCCCGCCGAAGTTCAGCCTGAACGCGACGCCGAACTGCTACAGCACCGAGGTCGCCTCGCCGGGCTGGCCGTTCTTCCACAGCAGCGAGCCGCTGTCCGACGACATGTTGGGCATCGCGCAGGTGAGCAACCGACTCCTGATCCCCCCCGACGGACTGACCTTCGAGGGGACCCCGATGGGCGAACTGCTCGGGTACGCGTGGATGGCGCTTCCGTTGACGGAACCGCGGAACGATCCGCAGCCCACCGGCGACCAGAGCTGGACGATCTTCCTCGACGCCGCGAACTTCAAGGG
>NYVS01000127.1 GCA_002684755.1 Phycisphaerae bacterium | reverse complement strand
TCCGGGAAGATCGGAATCGCGATCGTCTCCCGACTGGCCCGCTCCGCATGCGGGAAGTCACCCGCCTGATGCCCGATGTCCCGGTAGCAGTCCTGTTCGTGCAGGCAGCGCGGGTAGTAGACCTCGTTCCCGATCCCCGCGGACTTGAGCGTCTCGCGAATCGCATCCCGATGCGAGCCGGGTACTCGGAGCACGTACTGGTTGTAGATGTGACGCGCACCCTTCGGTGCCGGTTCCGGGGTCCGAAGCGGAAGCCCGCCCTCGTCGAGGGAAACGGCGCTGGTCGCCGCACCGGCGGCCGCGAAGGCCTCGTCGTACCAGGCCGCGTTCGCCTGGCGACCGGCGGACCAGGCATCGAGGTGCTCGATCTTCACGAGCAGGATCGCGGCCTGAAGCGCGTCGAGTCGGGCGTTCAATCCCACGTCGTGGTGGAAGTATTTCGGCTTCATGCCGTGGTTGCGGAAACGGATCATCCGTTCGGCGAGTTCCTGATCCCGGGCGGTGCAGAGTCCGCCGTCACCGAAGCCGCCGAGATTCTTGCTGGGGAAGAAGCTGAAGGTACCGATGTCGCCCACGGATCCCACCCGACGGCCGTGGACGTCCTCCGTTCCGAACGCCTGTGCCGCATCCTCGATCACGCGAAGATCGTGCTCCTCCGCGATCGACATGACGGCGTCGAGATCGGCCGACTGCCCGAAGAGGTGCACCGGCATCAACGCCTTCACGGCGCCGGATTTGCGCGCTTCGAGGATCCGGCGAATCGACGCGGGGTCGATCTGGTAGGTCGTCGGGTCGATGTCGACGAAGACCGGCGTGGCACCCACTCGGGAGACGCTTCCCGCCGTCGAGAAGAAGGTGTAGGTCGGGACGATCACTTCATCGCCCGGCCCGACCCCGAGGGCGTCGAGCGCGAGGATCAGGGCATCCGAACCACTGGAGTTCCCGACCGCGAAGGGGGCGTCCAGATAGCCGGCGCAGCGGCACTCGAACTCGGCGACCTTGGGTCCACCGATGAAGATCTGACTCTCCAGCACCTCCTGAACCGCCGGCTCGATCTCCGATCGGATGGTCGCGTACTGAGCCTTCAGGTCGAGCAACGGAACAGCGATATTGATGGCGGAAGTCATGACCCGAGATTCTAGAAGAGATCGACGGGGATTACCGCCCGGTCGAACCGAATCCGCCCGATCCTCGATCGGTGTCATCGAGCGCGTCGACCTCCTCGATCATGACCCGGGCGACCGGTGCGATCACCATCTGGGCGATCCGCATCCCCGGCTCGACCGTGAAGGCGGCCTTTCCGAGGTTGATCAGCGGGACCTTCACCTCGCCGCGGTAGTCCGCGTCGATGGTCCCCGGCGAATTGGGCATGGAGATGCCATGTCTGCTCGCGAGGCCGCTTCGAGGCCGCACCTGGGCCTCCCAGCCGGCGGGAATCGCCATCGCGAAACCACAGGGGACCATCAGGATCGCGCCCGCGGAGATGACCTCGGGTGCATCCAGAACGGCACACAGATCGAGGCCGGCCGCCTGTTCGGACTGGTAGGCGGGCAGGACTGCACGGGGATCGAGTCGCTTGAACCGGAGCGAAGGTTGGGACATGTCCTCAGGGTATCGCCCCGAGGAACGTCCGATGGCCCCGAGGGCACGATCGGCCCTTCCGGGTCGCCCGCCGGGATGGTGACGATGGCGATGCTCGAGACGCCACGTGTCCCGACCGGAGGCCCCCGGGCCCGGGACCGGACGACCGCCGATCGACGAACGAGCCCGACGACACCATGCTTCCTCGACCCGTTCCCTTCGCCGCGAACCGAGGGTGCGGAGGTACCATTTGGTCGGGACGGACCCAGGGGCAGGATCGGAGACGACAGGTGTTCAACCAACACGACATGTCGATGCTCGTGATGCTGCTTCTGGTGGGCTTCTTCATCGCCGTGCCGGTCATCGCCTCGGTGATCCGAGGCAGGAACGCACCCCGGATCACGACGACTTCATGTCGGCATTGTGGATACGACCTTCGCCGACTCCCCAAAGGCACCGATTGCCCCGAGTGCGGAACCGCGGTGGGACTCACCGGCCCGGGCCGGGCGGTCGATCCGGATGAACCGAGCTGCCGAGGGTGCGGCCACCTGCTCGCGAATCTCCCATGGAACGCGACCTGTCCCGAATGCGGCCTCGTCAGCGCGGCGATGCCACGGTTTCAACGACTTCGAAAACGGGACTGGTTCACGCCGGGTCGAATTCTTCAATTCGTCCTCGGCACGGCGTGGCTGCTGGTCGGGATCTTCCTGATGATCACCGCTCTCGCGTTCGTCTTCGGCGGCCTGCGGTGAGGCATCGCGGCCGGCGGCACCCGCTCAGAGCCCTCGGACCGCCTCGAGCACCGCGTCGGCGTGCCCGGGGACCTTCACCTTGTCCCAACGCTCCGCGACCTTGCCGTCGGGGCCGATGAGGTAGGTGGTTCGGACCACGCCCATGTACTTGCGGCCGTACATCGACTTCTCCTGCCAGACCCCGTACTTCAGGCAGATCTTCGGGTTCTCGTCGGCGTCGCGGGCCGCGTCCGCGAGCAGCGTGAAGTTGAGGTCGTGCTTGTCGACGAACTTCCGGTGGCTCTCGACCGAGTCGGGACTGATGCCGAAGATCCGCGTCTTCACCTTCTTGAAGTCGGGAAGCTGGTCGCGGAACTGGCACGCTTCCTTGGTGCATCCGGAGGTGTCGTCCTTCGGATAGAAGAAGAGGACCACCGGCGAACCCGCGAGATCCTTGAGCGCGTGCTTCCCACCATCCTGGTCGGGGAGGGTGAATGCGGGAGCCTTCCTACCGACTTCGATCAGGGACATGGCGCGAGCCTCCGGTTGACGGTTGCGGGATTGGTGTGCGAGGGCCGGAACGATCCACCCGATCAGGCGAGATCGTCCTTGCGATAGTCGAGGTCGGGCGGCCGGCAGACGTGATCCTCGAGATACGGGGATCGGAAGCAGCCGACCCAGCGATCCGGCTCGATCTCGTAGAGGACGTACTCGTCGCGATTCGGGACGAGTTCGGGGGTGGTTCCCTCCGGCGGATCGGGCCACCACGGAACGATGCCCTTTTCGTGACCGGGAAGTCCGCGGAACTGCTCGGCGTCCCCCACCACCTCTTCGACGGTGGTGAGACGATGCTTCGCCTCGCCGAGTCGCGGGATCGAATTGAAGAGTCCCCGGGTGTACGGATGCAACGGACGATCGAAGAGGTCGTAGACCTTGGCGTACTCGACGACCCGTCCGGCGTACATCACGCAGACCACGTCGGCGTTCTCCGCGACGACGCCGAGGTTGTGGGTGATCAACATGATCCCCATCTCCTTGGTCCGCTGCAGATTGCGAAGCAGTTCGAGGATCTGGGCCTGGATCGTGACGTCGAGCGCGGTGGTCGGTTCGTCCGCGAGCAGGAGCGTCGGATCGCACGCCAGCGCCATCGCGATCATCACCCGCTGTCGCATGCCGCCGGAGAACTGGTGCGGGTAGTCGTTGAGCCGCGCCTGCGGATTCGGAATGCCGACGTCGTCCATCGCCTTGACCGCGATGTCCGCCGCCTTCGAACGATCGACCTTCTGATGGAGGAGCACCGCCTCCATGATCTGGTCGCCGATGGTGTAGACCGGATTCAGGCTGGTCATCGGCTCCTGGAAGATCATCGCGATGTCCTTGCCGCGGATCCCCAGCATCTTCTTCTCGTCGTACTGCAGGACGTCGGCGCCCTTGTAGCGGATGCTGCCACGGTCGAATCGACCGGGCGGCCTCGGAATGAGCTGCATGGAACTCATGGCCGTGACGCTCTTGCCGCAACCGGACTCCCCCACCACCGCCAGCGTCTGCCGCGGGTGGATGGTCATGCTGACGCCCGCGACGGCCTGGATCCTCGGACCCGCGGGATCGGAGCTGTTCTGGAAGCTCACCGCGAGATCACGGACCTCGAGCAACGGCGCTCCGGCTTTCTTGTCCTCGGACATCAGTGGGCCGCCTTCCGCATCTTCGGGTCGATCGCGTCGCGGAAGTTCTCCCCGAGCACGTTGTACGCCAGCACCGTCAGGAAGATCGCGACCCCTGGGAACACCGCCATCCACCAGAGGAAGACGCCGGTCTCACCGGTGGTGAGCGACAGCAGCTTGCCCCACGAGGACTGGCCGTAGGGACCGAGGCCGAGATAGCTCAGGGTCGCCTCGGCGATGATCGCGGCCGCGATGCCGAACGACGCCTGGACGAGCACCGGCGTGATGCCGTTGGGAAGCATGTGCCGGAAGAGCGTCGAATGGAGCGGCAGGCCGACCGCCCGACAGCTCTGCACGAAGTCCTGGTTCCGAAGCTTGAGGAACTCGGCGCGGATGAACCGGGCGGAGCCCGTCCACGTCACGCAGCCGATGATCGCCATCATCACGTAGGTGTTTCGCGGCAGCGCCGACGCCGCGACGATGAGCAGGAAGAGCACCGGAATCGCCATGAAGATCTCGACGATCCGCGAGAGCACCAGGTCGACCCAGCCGCCGAAGTAGCCCATCAGGGATCCGATCACGATGCCGATGACCACCGAGATGCCCGTCGAAACGAGTCCGATGGAGATCGAGAGCCGGCAGGCGTGCATCATCTGGGTCAGGACGTCCCGCCCGATGGGATCCGTTCCGAGGTGGAAATCGCGGCGACCGTAGGAATCCTCGGACCGTGCCTCCGCATCCTGCACGAATCCGATTCGCTCCTCGACCTTGTCGCGAAGCTCCTCGCTCGCGTCGACGATCATGATCTTCGAGTTCCGGCTCGCCGCCTCGATGCCGGTGACGATCGTGACGGCGGCGTCGGCGGCGGCGGTGGCCTTCGCGACGTCACCCTCGTCGATCCCCTGCCGGTAGGCCTGGAGGCCGGTGGACAGGTCGAGGAACCGGGCGATGTACAGGTCCGACATGCCCGCCTCCACGAGGCCGGGGACCATCGCGCGGTCACCCGACGCCACGAATTCNACGAGATTCGACCTCGCGTCGTTGTCGATGGCGAGGCCTTCGATCCGCGGGGAGATGTTGAACACCACGGTGCGGATGAAGAACGCGATGCCGTCGTCGACCTGTTCCTCCGCGACCATCAGGTAGGCGTTCGAGACGCTGGTCGACGGCCGACGCGAGTAGAAGATCGCTTCGGACTGGGTCGGCGACCACGGGACCACGGTGTAGATGTTGTCCATCGTCCCGTCCCGCTCGCCACGCACGAATCGCTCCGGCGTCACGACCGGCTGGACCCAGCGATCGACGCAGATGACACCGGTGAGCAGGAGCAGGATCGCGGAGACCACCAGCTTGGCCGGCACCCCGCGGACGGGGACCATCCAGAAGAGGCAGAGCAGGACCGCCGCCGATGCCGCGAAGGAGATGGTCCACGGAAGCCAGGGTGCCGACAGCACGTCCGGGTCGCTGCCCGCGATGAGGTACTGGACGAATGCGATCAGCACCACCACCGAGCCGGACATGGCCGCGAAGGCGCACACCAGCCCGAGCCGCCACTGTCGCGTCGCTCGAAGCGGAAGCAGCAGCAGGATCGGCACGAGCACCCCGCCGATCAGGAGCAGGATGTCGGTCGAAGTGAGCGAGTCNAGCAGCGGCGACCACGAACGAAGGATCTCACCGTCCTCGCTTCGCTGGATGGTCCAGATCGGAAGACCGTTGGCGAGCACCGGCGCGAAGATCGCGAAGAACCCGATGATGCCGATCCAGACGAGGCCGAACTGGGCGCCACGGCGTTCCACCACGCGGCTCCAGGCGTCGGCCCAGAAGGGCTTGGCCTTCGATGCGCCGACCCCGCGCATCACGTCGATGCCGCTGATCGTCTTTTCGGAATCTTGCTTCGAGGAAGTCATCGAGGGGAGCGTTTCCGGATCAATCGAAGGTGACGCGGGGATCGGCCGCGGCGTAGAGGACGTCGGCGAGCAGGAGCGCGACGAGGTTGAGCACCGCGATCATGAAGACGTTGGCGAGAATGACGTCGCGGTCGAGGTTGAAGATCGCCCCGAGGATCAGCGAACCCATGCCGGGAATGCTGAAGATCCGCTCGACCACCACCGANCCCGCGAGCATCGCGGGGAAGACCAGCACGAAGATCGTGATGACCGGGAGCAGACTGTTGCGGAAGACGTGATACCACTTCACGTCGTGATCGGAGACGCCCTTGGCACGGGCGGTCCGGACGAAGTCCATCGTGTAGGTGTCGAGCATCGCGGCGCGGGTCTGCTTGGCGAGCACCGCCCAGCCGCCGTAGACCAGGCAGATCACCGGAAGCACCATGTGCCANGCGGTGTCGAGCATGTAGCCGATCTCGAAGCGATCGCCGTTCCAACCGGGCAGGAACGCCATGTCGTCGGCGTCGTTGGAGTGCAGCCCGGACACCGGGAACAGACCCAGATACTGGTCGTCCGCGAGGAATCCGATCGCGAGCACGCCCGCCCACACCACCGGGATCGACCAGAAGATCACGAAGATGCTTCCGGAGATCTTGTCGAACAGCCGGTTGTGACGAGCCGCGGCCTGCATGCCGAAGGGCACGGCCACGAGGTAGATGATNGGAATGGCGGCGATGTTCAGGAGCAGCGTCACCGGAAGCGCNTCNGCGATGAGGTCGAGCACCGGTCGTCCGAGGGTGAAGCTCTTGCCGAAGTCGGGCCAGTCGAGCGAGACCACGTCGCCGGCCCCCACGCCCGCCTGNGGATACGGGCCCCGCTCGAACGCGTCGTTCACGCGGGCGAGGGACGACACCGCCTCCGCCCGTTTCTCGACCGTGTCGCGATAGGCGTCGACCACCGTGTCCCACTCGGGCACCGTGGTCTCGGGCGTCATCTTCGCGAGACGCGGGTAGTCGATCAGGTTGCCGTCGCCGACCACGTCGTTGAACTTCGATCGAACCGACTCGGCGGCGATCCTCGCCGCCACCTTCTCGTCGACGCCTTCGCCGACCAGNCGGTCCCGTTCGATCCCCATCGCTCGATCCGAATCCGCGGCCGCGTAGTTCGCGATCGCGCTGGCGAGGGACCGGGTCGACATCAGGTACTCGGCTCGGGCCCGCAGGTAGACCTTGTTCGAATCCTTGTACTCGGGGACCGCACCGGGATCGCGGCCGACCGCGAGGCCCTCGGACCGACGCAGTTTCGCCGCCGCCTCCGCNTCGACCACCGCCGCCACGCGGGCGGCGTCGGCATCGTCGGCCACGGTGCGGTTCCGGGCGTCGGCGTTCGCGACGAGGTCCGGGGGCACGTCGTAGGCGTCACCGAACCACTCCGCCCCGATCGGCAGTTCCTTCACGCTTCGCGGCGGCGTCTCGAGGTCGCCCGCGTAGTTCCGCATCGACCGGCGTCCGAACTTGACCGGNGAGATCCTCGCCAGCCAGCGGCCGTACTGGACGACCGGGTGATCGTCGAGTCCGTACCGGTCCTCGATGTAGAGCAGTTGCAGACTCGCCTTGCTGTCCGCGTCGACGTTGCCACCCGCGGCCCGCAACGCTGCGCCGATCCCGCCGGGGGCGAGCGCAAGAAGCATGAACACGAGAAAGGTGATCCCAAGCAGCGTGGGAATCATCAGGAACAGGCGGCGCACTATGTAGCCGAGCATCGGTCAGCGAGTTCCTTCTGTCGTGGTCACCGGAGTGGGTTCCTGCCTGGACGATCGGTGCCGGTTCATTCGGCGACGCGGAAGAATTCGCCGGGCTGNAGCCCGATNGGATAGGTCTGCACGTTGCCGACGTCGCGGTTGATGAAGCGGATCCANGGGGACACGCGAATGAAGGTGTAGGGCTGCTCGTCGTGCACGACCGANTGGAAGTCGTGCCAGACCAGCATNCGCTCNTCGCGGCTCATGGTGCCNCGNCCCTGGTCGATCAGATCGCTGGCNTCCTGGCTGTCCCACTGGATGAAGTTGTCACCCTGGTCGAGGATCGAGGAGTTGTGCCAGATCTGTCGCGGATCGGACTCGGGGGCGTTNGCGCTCCAGCCCATGATCATGGCGTCGAAGTCCCGTCGCTTGAGCATGTCGGAGTAGAAGGACCAGTCGACGACCCGCGGCTCGCAGACGATCCCCATCTCCGAACACTGGGAGACGAGGTAGCTGATGATCCGCTCCGANGTCTCGCCNGAGTTCGTGATGGTGAATTCGAACTTGAAGGGNGTGCCCTTNGAGAAGTACTCGTCGTCGTTCTGGTATTCGAGGATCCCNTCACCATCGAGATCCTCCCAGCCCGCCTCCTTGAGGAGCGCCNTCGNNNCGTCGAGGTCGTANGGCCACGGNTCGATGTCGGGGTTGGAACTCGGNGCNCTGGGNCTGTTCGGCCCGGTCGANACCACNCCNACNCCGGCGTAGATGTTCCGGATCATCTGNTCGCGGTCGAGGAGCATNGTCATCGCGCGCCGGACCCGCTTGTCGTGGAAGGGNGTCCANTCACCGTCCGGCGGGCCGCCTCGGCGACCGCACTGCCATCCGATGAACGAATAGCCGGATCGCATGTTGACCCACTTGTAGATCGCATTGCTGCGGAGGAAGTCGCTGTCCTTGCGGAGTTCCGCGTACTGCGAGGAGGACGGCGTGAGCATGTC
>NYVS01000126.1 GCA_002684755.1 Phycisphaerae bacterium | reverse complement strand
CGGAGTCTTGACAGCCGGGCCACGAACCAGCAAGAACCAGCACGAACCAGAAGGAACCGACATGAACACCGACCTCTTCATCGAAAGCCTCTTCGCCTCGCTCGTCTCCGGAAACCGCAACGCCTCGCGGCGGCTCGTCGAGACCGCGATCGATCACGACATCTCCGCCGACACCATCGCCCGTGAGGTCTTCTGGCCCACCATCAACAACATCACCACCCTCTACCGACAGGACCAGATGACGCGGCTCGCCCAGCAGTACGCGACCCGGGCCCTCGGTGGACTCATCTCGCAGAACCAGGATCGATACGAAGCGAAGCCCGCCCGTGGCCGCTCGATCTGCATGTTCTGCGGACCCAACGAACTCGACGATCTCTCGGCCCGACTCATCGCCGACCTGCTCGAAGCCGATGGATACGAAGTCACCTACGGCGGCGGGAACATCGCCGACGACGACATCATGGCCGAGGTCCACGAGCGTCGCCCCGACATCCTTCTCATGTTCAGTTCCGGTGGCGCCGACGCCCCTGGCATCCGTCAGCTGATCGATCAGATTCGCGGCATCAACGCGATCCCCGAGATGCAGATCGTGGTCGGTGGCGGAATCTTCAACCGAGCCCCGGGTCTCGCCGAGGAGATCGGCGCCGACCTCTGGGCGACCGGACCCGACGATCTCATGGAGCAGCTCGAGGCCTACCCCGACGTTCGGGCGAACCTCGACGACCGCACCGTCGGTCGCGGCAAGACGACCAAGGCCGCCTGATCCCGGCGTCACCACGCCATCCAGAACGAAGCGAAGGGTTCACGCCCTCCGAAGCGCCGCCCGGTCCCCCGACCGGGCGGTGTCTTTCGTGATGGTGAGGATCGAAGGAGCGGGGGTGTCGATCAGGCGGTCCGCGGACGACGAAGCCCGCCGATCGGATCGTCCTTCCGGCGGCCGCACCACCAGATCATCCCGAGGCCGATCGCGATCATCACGGCACTCAGGCCCGCCGCGGGCCAGATGCTGGAGACGCCCCAGTTCGTCAGGTACTGGGCCCGGAACTGTTCCGAAGCGATTCGCATCACGCCGTAGCCGATCATGAACCATCCACCGATGATCCCGGGCTTCCGCGGCTTCCACCACACGACCGCGAGCAGCGCGAACAGGAGAAGACCATCGGTGCAGGCCTGGAACAACTGACTCGGGTAGTAGGCGGTCAGATACGGGGCGATCGCCTCCGAAACATCCGTTCGACCCGAATAGACCGCGTCGCGAAGGGTCTGTCGCCCCCATTCGCCGTTCGGATTCGAGACCATCGTCGCGAGTCCGTCGACGTTCGCGCCGTTCTGGAACTCAGGGTCGAGCATCTCGTCGGGATACTTCACGGCCCACCAGGGTGCGTCGGCCTGTCGTTCGGCGGACAGCGGTCGGCCCCAGAGTTCCCCGTTCACGAAATTGGCGAGCCGTCCGAGCCCGAGTCCGATCGGGGCGCAGAAGGCGACGCAGTCGACCAGGTGCCACGGCGTGATGCGGTTGCGAAGTCCATAGAGGATGCAGGCCGCCATCACGCCCAGGATCCCGCCGTGACTGGCCATGCCGCCCTTGTGGATCTCAAGCACGCCCCAGAAGGGGAACGACCCTGAAAACGTCCACAGCAGATCGATCGAATAGAAGAAGACGTAGCCGAGGCGACCGCCGACGAGCACCCCGACGACCATCCAGGTCATGAAGTCGCCCACCTGCTCCGGCTTCATCAGGCCGCGTCCGGTCTTCGCCATCCATCGAAGGATGAACCAACCCGCGACGAAGCCGGTCAGATACGCGAGCCCGTACCACCGAACCCCGATTCCATCGCTGAAGCGAAGGGCGAAGGGCGAGAGATCGTGGACGTAGGCGGCGGCGAGGGTCGGCATGAGGGCGTGAGTGTACCGGGGCCCATCCGGATCCAGTGCGGCCCGGGTCCGAACCGTGGATACTGCCGACCGGAAGCATGCACGAGACCGCCGACCAATTCGTCCAACACCTCTTCGACCTCTATGGCCCGATCGCGGTCTTCGGGTTGCTGGTCATCGCCGGCGTGGGCCTGCATCTGCCCGAAGACCTGATCATCATTCCCGCGGGGTGGGAGATCGCGGCCGGGAAGTTCCCGATGTTCTGGACGGTGCTTGCCGCGTATCTCGGGGTGACCGGGGGCGACACGCTCTGGTTCCTGGTCTGCCGGAAGTTCGGAGGTCGACTGGTCGGGACGCATTGGTTTCGAAAACAGGCGCATCCGAAACGGATCCTCCAGGTGAAGGCCCTCTACGACCGGCATGGGACGTGGGTCCTGCTCGTGTCGCGGTTCATTCCCGGGTCGCGGACCGTGGGGGTCGCGGTCGGTGGGCTGGTCCAGCTTTCCTGGGGCGTCTTCCTGCTGGTGGAACTGTCGACGGCGATCCTGAGCGTGGGGTTCCAGATCGGTCTCGGATACGCGGCGCAACGAGGTCTCTCCACCAGTGGTCCCCTGCACTGGGTCACCATCGGCGTCGGGGCCCTGCTCGTGGTCACGATCCTGGTGATGCTGGTCGTGTGGTGGCGTCGATCCAAGTCCGGCAAGACCCGGATCCCGCGCGCCCGGGCATCCTGGTTGCGTGAACAGCGCTCGCCCTGCCGATCCGATCGACGGACCGCCTGAGAATCGTCGAGGTCGCGCGAAACACATCCCCGGTCGTCGCCACGACGTTGGTCGCAGCCGGTTCCACCGCGTGGTTGGCCCGGTCGAGGTGATGCGGATCGGACCGCCGCTCAGGCGATCCAGTCGTGCATCACCTTGCCGTGGACGTCGGTGAGCCGCATGTCGCGTCCTCCGAAACGCACGGTGAGGCGTTCGTGATCGATGCCCATGAGATGGAGCATCGTCGCGTGCAGATCGTGGATCTCGACCGGATTCTCGACGGCGCGATATCCGTATTCGTCGGTCGAACCGTAGGTCCGGCCTCCGTCGATCCCGCCGCCCGCGAGCCACATGCTGAACCCGTGCTGGTTGTGGTCGCGTCCGTCGGAGCCCTGGCTGAACGGCGTCCGACCGAACTCCGCGCCCCAGATCACCAGGGTCGAGTCGAGAAGTCCTCGCTGCTTGAGGTCCGCGAGCAGCGCCGCGATCGGCTGGTCGACCGCCCGGGCGTTGTTCTCGTGACCTTCCTTGAGCTTGCCGTGCTGGTCCCAGCGGTCGCCACTCACCTGCGGGCAGGTGCACTCGATGAATCGAACGCCGCGTTCGACGAGACGACGGGCGAGCAGGCACTCCCGGGCGAAGATCCGGGTGGGCTCGTAGTCGCTTTCGAATCCATACGCCCGCCGCGTGGCGTCACGCTCTTCGTCCACGTTCGTCGCCTCGGGCACCGCGAACTGCATTCGGAAGGCGAGTTCCTGATTGCGGATCGCGCTTTCGATGCGGTCGTCGCCCGAAGCCCGGATCCCCCG
The DNA here is from genome assembly GCA_002684755.1 of Phycisphaerae bacterium. The sequence goes on along the minus strand of NYVS01000126.1, from coordinate 6,145 downwards.
ATCGAACGCTTCCACGAGTCCGAGCTTGCGACGNTGTCGATCGATGGATTCGCGCGGCTTCACGTTCGCGAGGACCTCCTCCGCGGGCCTGAGGACCGAAGCCTGATGGGTCGCGGGCAGATACGCATTGCCGAAGCACGCGAGTCCGCCCGGCGGGATGAGACCGCCGTCCAGCACCACGAANCCNGGGAGGTCGCGATTCTCGCTTCCGAGTCCGTAGGTGGCCCACGCCCCCATCGATGGNCGCCCCGCGAGCCCGAGTCCGGTGTGCAGGAAGTAGTTGGCGTTGGTGTGTTCGTTGAAGGGCGACGTCATNGAACGCACCACGAGGATCTCGTCGGCCATCTCCCGCACGTGCGGGAAGAGGTCGGACACCGGNGTNCCCGATTCACCGCCCGGTCGGAAATCCCAGGGCGTGCCGAGACAGTTGCCGTTCGAATCGAACTGGGTCGGCGACTTCTCCATGGGGAACGGTCGGCCGTGCATGTCGGTCAGTCGCGGCTTCGGATCGAAGGTGTCCATCTGCCCGGGACCGCCGTCCATGTAGAGGAAGATCACGCTTCGAGCCTTCGCGGCGTGATGCGGCGACGGGAGCATGCCGTCGCGACCGACGCGGTTCGGGCTGGAGGCCACGGCGCGTTCCTCGTGACCGAGGGCCGCGAAGGCGGCGAGTCCGAATCCACCCGCGACCTGGCGGAGCATGTCGCGCCGGTTGGTGGGACCCGNGCGGAACCGACCGCAGTGATGTGATTCGTTCGACATGGTGGAATCCGCGGGGGTCAGTCGAGGTGGATGAAGGCCTTGGCGTTGTANAGGGCGTGGGCGATGTCGGTCCAACCTTCGATCGGGTCGGACGACGCCGTCACGTGGTCGAGGATGACGCGGACGTCCGCGTCGGTGGGTGGTACGGCGAAGGCTCGNCGCCACATCCGACGCGCTCGTTCCTCGTCGTCGAATCGNGATTCGTTCTCGAGCACCGACGTCGCCCAGGCGNTCGCCATCTCGTGCACGAACGGATCGTTGAGCAANACGAGCGACTGGGCGGGCACGTTCGAGTCGTTCCGGCGGCCGACGGCGGTCATCGGGGCCGGCAGGTCGAAGGCGGCGAGCATCGGGTTCGCGAAATTCCTGCGGACCTCGAGGTAGATGCTCCGACGGCCGTCGCCGTCGAGGGGACCGCTGCGACCNGGTCGGCCTCGGCCGTTCATGAACGGCGTGAGATGCGTACCGACCGAGACGCCGCCCACCCTCGGATCGAGACGGCCGCTGGTCGCCAGCATCGCGTCCCGGATCGACTCCGCCTGCAGTCGGCGAATCGGTGCGGCGGCGAGCAGNGCACGGCCGGGGTCGACCGATCGCATTCGATCNGCGGTGATTTCGGCGGGCACGCTCGAACGTCGATACGCACTGGAGAGGACGATCGATCGGATCAGGTCCTTGACCGACCAGTTCGTTCGGAATCCGGAAGCGAGGTGGTCGAGCAGTCCGGGGTGCGAGGGCATCTCGCCGAGTCCNCCGAAATCATCGGTGGTCGCCACGAGTCCTCGACCGAAGAGATGATGCCAGACGCGGTTCGCCATGACCCGGGCAGGGAAGGGATTGGACGTCTCGAAGATCGTCTCCACCAGTTCGAGACGTCCCGAACCCGCGTCGTCGGGCGTGGTCGGTTCACCGGCGATCGACGTGATGAAGGAACGAACCGCGATCTCGCCGGGGCTCCGATGCGAGCCGCGGATGGAGACGTTNTGATCGACCCCGGAACCTTCGAGCGCCGCAAGCACCCGCACCGGCCCGGGGATGTCGCCGGCGATNGTCGACCGGCGGCGTTCCTCGGCCGCCACGGTCTCCCGATTCGCGTCGGCTTGNGCGAGCGTGTCACCCCAGAGGCCGGCGTCGATCAGCCGATCTCGGAGCGGGCCGCGGTAGGTCTCGGAGTCGTCGGATCCCGCGGCCGAATTCGCGAAGGCTTCGGCGAGTTCGTCCGCATCCTCGNCGCGGNCGGCATCGATCCAGTCGGGGAGATCCTCGTCGGGAAGTCTCCCGTCGCCGCGGTCGCTCATCCAGATCGNATCGATTTCGAGTCGGCCGGCGCCGTCGTCGATGAGTTCGAGATGAGCNCGGCTGCCCGCCTGGAGCCGCGTGTCGTTCACCACGTGTCGCCAGCCGTCGTGCGTCGAGACGTCCTGGCGATAGCCGCCGAAGAGCAGCGCGTTGAACTCGTCCATCATCATGCCTTCGACGACGAGTCGGATTCGGACACCGTTCCCGTCGCCGCGGACCCGCCAATGGAGAAAGCGTCGATCGAGGGTGAAGGTCTCGCTTCGGACCGTCCCCTGCAGACGGCGATCACCATCGTCGCTGGCGAGGGTTCCACCACGGGGCGTCACCTCTTCGTCGGGGCCCGTCCACGCCCAGCCGGTGGGATACCACCGGAGATCCGGGGTCGGGCGATCGAAGGACTCGAGGACCGTCGCGTTCTCATCGACGACGAGATCACGGTTCGGTATCACCTGTCCCTGTCGATCACGGCGGGCGGCTTCATCGCCGATCGCGCCATCGTGACCGAGCAGGACCCAGGCCCGCCAGGGATGGTCCGCNGATCGCCACGCGTCGTTTCGAAAGGANTCGGTCCAGCGACCGAGCAGANCGGGATCGAGATCGCGAGCCCCGGCGACTTCGTCGATCCGTTCGGGATCGACCGGCTTCCACGCCTTGCCGTCCTCGGTCCGACCCGGTCGCGCGTCCGCGGCNGCCTTCAGNTACTCGGCGAGGCGGGTCGGCGACTCGAGCGTCGATCGAATGTCGCGGGCCGGTCCGGCGTCTCGGAGTCGAGCCGCCACCTCGGCGATTCGGTCGTGGGGGTCGAGATACGCGTATCCCTGATGCATCGACTGCAGGTATCCGGAGAGCGCGTAGTAGTCCCGNGTGCTGATCGCGTCGAACTTGTGGTCGTGGCATCGNGCGCAGGCGACGGTGAGACCGAGGAATCCCTGGCCGAAGACTTCGAGCTGGTCGGCGATGCGATCGGACTGGTCCTGGGTCACGTCGGTGGGCGCGTGCACCGCCTGGTGGAAGTACCAGTGCCCCGTGCCGATCACGCTCTCATTGGTGCCGTCCACGGGGTTCGGTCGCGGATCGAGCAGGTCGCCGGCGATCTGTTCCGCGAGGAACCGGTCGTACCCGAGATCCTGATTGAAGGCCCGGACCACCCAGTCGCGATATCGCCACGCCTCGCGGATGGGATAGTCGAACTCGTGTCCGTAGGTCTCCGAGTAGCGGACGAGGTCGAGCCAGTGACGTCCCCAGCGCTCGCCGAAGGCGGGTGANGCGAGGTACGTCTCGACGATCCGGTTCCAGTGATCGTCGCTCGGATCGCGTTCGAACGCTTCGACGGATTCCGGATCGGGCGGCAACCCGGTGAGATCGAAGGCGAGTCGTCGAAGTTGTCGCGCGGGCGTCGCGTCACCGGCGGCCGCCAGGCCTTCGCGTCGAAGACGGTCGTCGATGAACCGGTCCACGTCGTTTCGAACCGTCGCCATCCGCGAGTCGTCGATGATCGGCGGAGCTGGATNCTCGATNGGCTTCCACGACCAGTGGCCGTCGTATTCGGCCCCNGCGTCGATCCAGCGTCGCAGGATCTCGACCTCCTCGGCGGTGAGCGGTTCACCGGACGGCGGCATCGGATCGAGTTCGTCGGTGATNCGTTCGAGCAGNAGACTGCCAGCGGCGTCGTGCGGAACGATCACGGGTTCGCGGCCCTTCGCCGCGGGCTCGACCACGCCTTCGCGGAGGTCGAGTCGAAGACCACGCTTCCGCGTCGAGACGTCGGGCCCGTGGCAGGCGAAGCATCGCGCCACGAGGATCGGGCGGACGTCTCGATTGAAGTCGATGACCGCATCCGCCGCCGGAACGCCCGCATGAATCGCGTCGTCGGGGATGCCATCCTCGTCGNTGACGAGTGCTCCGACCGTCAGGGACGTCGCCGCCAAGGCGAGAAGGATGCCGGTGGCGACCGGACGGTGACGCATCACGGAGATGGAACTGGGCGCTTCGGCCATGATCCCATCATATTCGTGCTGCCGATCCGGCCAAGCCTCAATTCACAGGTTGATCGAGGTGATGCTCAGGTCGTCGGTGAGGATGGACGGCGGTTGATGAGCCGTGGCGCCTGGCTGGCGAAGATCCCGGCGAGCATGAGACCGCAACCGAGCATCGTGCGATCGTCGTAGGTCTCGCCGAGCAGCCACCAACCACCGATCGCCGCGAAGACCGCTTCAAGGCTCAGCAGGATGGCGACATGGGAGGGCGGACTCTTCCGTTGCGCGACGATCTGGAGAAAGAAGGCCACGCCGATCGCGAGCACGCCGGAATAGAGGATCTCCCAGGTCGCGCTTCGGAAGATCTCGACCATGTCGAGGGCCTGCCCGGGTCCTTCGATGATGATCGCCGCGATCATCGTGGTGACGGCGACCACGGAGAACTGGATCACGGTGAGATCGATGGGATCGGTGTGGGGCGAGTACCNGGCGACGATCTGCACCTGGATCGCCCATCCGACGGCGCCACCCAGCACGAGCATCGCGGGCAGGTCGATGCTGAATCCGCCCGCACCCTCCTTGATTCCGAGGAACCACATGCCGATCGCGGCGAGGCCGCAACCGATCCAGGTCGCGAGATTGGTTCGGACGCCCAGCAGCATCCCGATGATCGGGGTGAACACGACGTAGAGACCGGTGATGAACCCCGCCGGGCCGGCTTCGGTGCCCACGATCCCCCACTGCTGCAGCGCGGAGGCGGCCGCGACCACGAGCCCGAGCAGGATCGAACCCCGGATCAGCAGGCGACGTTCGCGTCGGCGATCCGCTGGTCCATCTCCATGATGGATCCGAGGGATGAGGAAGCGGAGCGGGGCGACCGCGAGGGCGCCGATGCCGAATCGAACGGCGTTGAAGGTGAGGGGTCCGATGGCATCCATCGCCTCCTTCTGGGCGATGAAGCCGAGTCCCCAGATCGCGGCGGTGAGCAGCATCAGAAGATCGGCGGTGAGAGGGGTCAGGCGCATGCGGGGAGACGGTACTCCCCCGCTGGCATCGAGGGATCATGTTTTGATCCTCGAAAGAGGTTATTGGGCGGTCTGACCCGGTTCGATCTGAATCCCGGTGGCTCGCCCGTCCGAACTGGGACGTATGGGTGGCCCGATTCCTGCTGTAGGTCTGCCCGGTTCCAGTGTTTTCCAGAGGCAATCTGCAACGGAAAACGCTCGTTGTAGTAGAAGAGACCTGCTCCGGGTCGATCTTCCCCGGTCGGCCCCAATCCGTTTCATGCCAGGAACCGCCATGCAAGCACCTCAATGCGATTTCGATGCCCCCATGTCCCCGCGCCGTGCCGGCAAGGCCGTTTCCTGGGTGATCGGCGTTCTCGCCATCGCAATCGTCGGGGTGATCCTGTCCCTGACTCTGGGTGATCGGTCCACGACGGCTCAGGTGGTCGACGCCGCGGACATGCACACGGTCGGGCGTGGCGACTTCGAGATCATGATTCCTGCTTCTGGTGAACTCGTGGCGGGAAGCCAGGTCGAGATCCGAAACCTCCTCGAAACGCGTGCCGTGATCACCGAAGTGGTCGGCGAAGGGTCGTTCGTCCGGAAGGGTGACATCATCCTTCGACTCGCCGATGACGAGCTGGTCGACCGGATCAAGGATGGCGAGGACAAGGTCCAGACCTCCGAGAGCTCCGTGATCGCGGCGGAACAGTCCCTCGCGATTCGACAGTCGACCATGGCCAGCGATCTGGAAAAGGCTGACCTCCAGATCGAGATCGCCAACCTCGATCTCAAGGCCTGGGAGGAAGGTGGCGTCGTCACCGCTCGACAGAAGTTGGAACTCGATATCGAGACCGCCCGCATCAACCGGGATCGGACGGTCCGGCGGGCGGCCGATGCGGAGAAGCTTCTCGGCAACGGCTGGGTCTCCTTCGACGAGTACGAAGCGGATCGAATCGCGATGATCGAAGCCGAAGCCAGAGTCAAGGAATTCGAACTCGCCAGGACGATCTACGAGAACTACACGATCAAGCAGGAAGAGGCGACCAAGCGATCGGCGGTGGAGCAGAGCCTCGCCGAGAAGGGCCGCGTTCGCCAACGTCA
>NYVS01000125.1 GCA_002684755.1 Phycisphaerae bacterium | reverse complement strand
ATGCTGCTGCCGTGTCACGCGTTCGTCACCGCCGCCGACGTCGACATCATCTGCCAGACGCTGCTGCTCATCATGAAGCAGACGGTGTTCGGTCGCGGCGGGCAGTGATTTCATGACCGAGGTGACCGCCGTCGCGGCCCCCACCTCGAATGACGTCATCCATCGTTCCGACGGAAGATCGACCTCATCCTGCGAATCGAACGCCTGCATGCCAAGTAGACCCGGGGGTATCGCAATTCGATGACGCACCCGAGCAGCCAGGACAGCCTCCACTCGGGCAACGGGTCTCGCTTGAACACGAGGACCGGTGATTCCTCGATCAAACAGGTCTTGCGGACGCTCGACCCCAGGAACTCGTCGGCGAGCAAGGCCGCCTGACAGGCCTCGGCCCCCTCGGACCGACACCAGTACGTCTTGTTGAACCCGATCGCGAAGATCCGGAGCCCCGACTCGGAGAGCGCCGAGCTTCCGAAGACCGCCATGCTCACCTCCGGCCACTCTGCTCGAAAGACGTCGTCGACCGCGAGCACGCCGTCGGGTTCGAGTACATCGATCGCGAGCTGGAGATCGTTGGCGACGGCCTCGAAATGATGCCCGCCGTCGATGTGGAAGAGTCGAGCCCGGCCGACGCCGGCGACGATGTCGCCGGGCGTCACCTCGAAGGACGAGCGAGCGTCGATGACCACGCGATCCTCGGAGATTCCGAACTCGGCGAGATTCGACTTCAATCGTTCGAGATCACCTCGACCCGAGTCATCGAGATTCTCCTCCTGGCGACCGAAGAGATCGATGACGTAGGCGTTGGCGGCATCGCCACTCGCGGTGAGCATCGACACCAGCGACTTCCCGTGGTGAGTGCCGATCTCGACGATCGCCCCCGACGCCGATGCGTCTTCCTGCATGCGAAGGATCGTGCCGAGGATCTGGTGGTCGACCTTCGACAGCCAACCGGGAATCTTCGCGATTCGTTCGTGAACGTCCATGTCGCCGGCGTGTCGACGCGAAGCGTGACTTCGCGAGGCTCGCTCACTCCCATTCGATGGTGGCGGGCGGCTTCGAGCTGATGTCGTAGACCACCCGGTTGACCCCGGTCACCTCGTTGATGATGCGGTTCGAGATCGAGGCGAGGACGCCGTACGGCAGTCTCGCCCAGTCGGCGGTCATGAAGTCCTGGGTCTCGACGGCGCGAACCGCGACGACGTTGTCGTAGGTCCGACCGTCCCCCATCACCCCGACCGACCGAACGGGGAGCAGCACCGTGAAGACCTGATTCGTCGATCGGTACAGTTCGTTCGCGACGATCTCCTCGAGCAGGATCTCGTCGCACTCCCGAAGCAGATCGAGCTTCTCCAGCGTGATGTCACCAAGGACCCGGACCGCAAGTCCGGGGCCGGGAAACGGATGCCGCCAGACGATCGCGGGCGGCAGGCCGAGCACCTCGCCGAGCGTGCGGACCTCGTCCTTGAAGAGATCCCGGAGCGGCTCGACGAGTTCGAAGCCGAGTTCCTCGGGAAGTCCGCCGACGTTGTGGTGGAGCTTGATGTTCGCCGCCGTTCCCGCGAGCGAATGGCCGCTCTCGATCACGTCGGGATACAGCGTGCCCTGCGCGAGGAACCGGACGCCGCCGTACTTCGAGGACTCCGACTCGACCTGCCGTGCGGCTTCCTGGAAGACCGTGATGAATCGATGGCCGATCAGTCGCCGCTTCTCCTGCGGGTCGTCGATCCCCTTGAGATCCTCGAGAAACTCATCGGCCGCGTCGACGACGCGGAGATCGATGTCGAAGTGATCGCGGAACGTCGTCTCGACGAGTTCGCGTTCGTTCTTCCGAAGCAGGCCGTTGTCGACGAAGATGCAGGTGAGCCGGTCCCCGATCGCCCGCTGGAGAAGGGCCGCGACCACCGAACTGTCGACGCCTCCCGAGAGTCCGCAGATCACCCGATCGTCGCCGACCCGGAGCCGGACCCGCTCGCATTCGGCGTCGAGATACTCGCTCATCCGCCAGGTGCCGCTGCATCCGCAGATCCCGTAGAGGAAGTTCCGAAGGATGTCGACGCCGTGCGGCGTGTGGGTGACCTCGGGGTGGAACTGGACCCCCCAGAAAGGACGTTCGCGATGACGGACCGCGGCGAACGGGCAGGTGGAGGTCGACGCCACGGCCTCGAAGGCGTCGGAAAGTCCCGTGACCTGATCGCCATGACTCATCCACACCGAGGTTCGTGCAGGAATGCCCGTGAGCAATCCTTGATCGTTGCCGATCTCGAGCTGCGCGCGGCCGTACTCGCGACTCGGAGCGCTCGTGACCGTGCCGCCGAGCATCTCGCACCCGAGCTGCATGCCGTAGCAGATGCCCAGAACCGGAACCCCGAGATCGAGGATGCCCGGATCGCAGGCCGGTGCCCCGGACTCATGGACGCTCGAGGGTCCTCCGGACAGGATCACACCCTTCGGATTCAGGGCGCGGATGGTCTCGAGATCGGTGTCCGGCGCCACGAGAAGACTGAACGCACCGAGTTCCCGAACCCTCCGGGCGATGAGCTGGGTGTACTGGCTCCCGAAGTCGAGAATCGGGATGGTCTCTGCGGCAGGGATGTCGCCGGTGGTCGCGGTGGTCATGGTGGATCCGAAGACGAGACTGCGGAATCCCGGACGGATTCCGCNTGATTGAAAGAGAAAATGCTACCGCGCCACCCCCCGGTCCGGTGGGGATCGACCCTCCGCCCCCACCCGCGATCGTGGAANGGTGCCCGTGACCTCCACTTCCGGTGTTATTCTGCTCCCATGCCACCGTGGGGTCGTCAACTTCGGTCTGTCGGCGGGGTTCTGGGAATCCTCCTCGCCATCGGCTGCGCCCCGCCCATCCCCGATGGCGGGTTCGATGCACCGGATCCGTCCTCCCGCATCTACGCCGCGGTCGAGGTCGCCCAGCGGTGGAACTCGACCGAACCCCCCGAAGCCCGGGTCCGACCGCCGAAANCGACGCTNCAGCACCTGGTGGTGATGCTGCAATCGAGCGATCCCGCCGCGCGGCTGATCGCCGGCGACACGCTCAAGCTCGTGACCGAACNGGATTTCGGTTTCGACGCCTCCGCCTCNCCACCGGNCCGGTTNCAGGCCATGGAGCGATGGCGNACCTGGGTGGACACCCTGCCGGATGAGACTGCGGACACGACGAANACGGCGAGCACGGAGGCCGCGGGCGCTCGCGGAACCNCCTCTTGAGCGATGCCACNCCGTTGATTCGAGTGGAACTGCTGAGCCAGCCGGAGCTGTTGGCACCGGTTCGAGCGATGCTGACCTCCCTGTCGGAACGCCTCGGCTTCGACGACGTGGAGACCGGCCATCTCGCGCTCGCGGTGGACGAGGCCCTCGCGAACGTGATCCGACACGGGTACGAGGGTGCGACGGACGGCCACATCTGGCTGACCGTCCGCGTGAAGGAGCAACCGCCCCGACGTCTTCACATCGAGATCGAGGATCTGGGAAGACAGGTCGATCCCGACCAGATCAATCCNCGTGATCTCGACGACGTCCGCCCGGGTGGACTCGGCGTGCANCTGATGCGAGAAGTGACCGACACCTGCNAGTTCCAACGTCGGACGCCGACGGGAATGCGACTGGTGCTGGAAAAAACGATCCCCACCGCCCGGTCGTCCGGACGGCATGACCAGAACGCCGGTACGCCGGAGAATGGAAGTCCATGACGAGCGGACAAGAAATGAACGTCGAAGTCGCGAAGCACGACGAGACCGTGGTCGCGAGCCCGGTCGGTGAGATCGATCTCGCCAGGAGCCCTTCGCTCCGGAGCCGTCTCGCCGAAGTCCTCAAGGAGAAGCCTTCNCGGCTGATCATCGATCTCGCCCAGGTCCCGTACATGGACAGTTCCGGCGTCGCGACGCTCGTCGAGGCGTTGCAGCAGAGCCGGTCGAAGAACTGCACGCTGATACTCGCGGGCATGCAGGATCGGGTCCGATCCGTCTTCGAGATCGCACGACTCGACACGGTGTTCACCATCGTCGCGGATACCGACAGCGCGATGCAGGAAGGCTCATGACCACCACCGCCCCTCGACGCAGTCTCCTCGTTCGNCCGATCGAGGGCCTCGGATCACTGGTCCTGGGCGTCCTCGAATTCGTCGGCGCGCTGTACTGGCTGCTCCATGAGCTGCTCGGTTGGACCTGGCGGTCCGTCGCGAAGCACGAGGTTCGATTCGGACGAGCTGCGTTCATCTCCCAGATGGTCCGGGTCGGCGTCCGCTCGATCAGCATCGTGATCCTCGTCTCGGGAAGCATCGGCTTCATCCTCGCGCTCCAGACCGCACCCAGCCTCGCCCAGTTCGGACAGGTGGACAAGGTCGCCAATCTGGTNGGCGTCGCGGTGTTCCGCGAACTGGGCCCGCTGATCGCCGCGATCGTGCTCACCGGATTCGCCGGCGCGTCGATCGCCGCCGAGATCGGGACGATGGTGGTCGGCGAGGAGATCGAGGCCCTCGAGTCGATGGGCCTCAATCCNGTNCGCTTCCTNGTGGTGCCTCGCGTGATCGCGAGCGCGATCAGCCTCGTCCTGCTNTCCGTGATCGCGGATCTTTCGGCGGTCTTCTCGGGCGGCCTGATCGGAATCCTGCAACTCGGGATTCCGTACGAGGTCTACAAGGACAACACCATCCAACAGCTCACCAGCGCGGACTTCCTGACCGGGCTGTTCAAGGCCGGCGTGTTCGGGACGATCCTCGGACTCATCGCCTGCCGGAACGGACTCGCCGTCTCGGGCGGCGCCGCGGGCGTCGGCAAGGCGACGACCGACACCGTCGTCCAGACGGTGGTGACGGTGATCTTCGCCGACCTGTTCTTCACGGCCCTGTTCTTCAACCTCGGTCTCGGCTGAATCCCGTTCCCACGGGATGCACGACTNCGGGCGTTTCGAATCGGCTCGAGTCCGTTCGAATCAGTTCNTGTCAGTTCGAATCAGTTCGTATCAGCGACGNCTTCGCGTCAGGCCCCGAGCGCCAGTCGCTCGGCGGCNCGGGCGGGAAGNCCTGATGCGAGGGCCCGCGACTGCGCCGCGGGGATGTCGTATCCCGCGCGTCGCCAGGAGATCTCGCGGGCCTCGAGATCGAGGATGGCGTAGGCCGCCCGCGGGTCACCGTCCCTCGGCTGACCGACCGAACCGGGGTTCAGGATGTAGCGGGCATCGGGGTCGAGTCGGACCGAGACGCCGGGCGCACCGGGCCTCGACTCGACCATCGAATCGTGGTGATCGTTCCGGCGTCGGAAGCAGCCGGGAAGGTGGGTGTGTCCGACGAGGCAGACCGAGGTGTCGACGCCGCGGAAAGCAGGCCCCGCCGCCGCTTCGTTGATGAGGTACCGCCGCCCACCGGGAATCGGCGAGTCATGGACGAGCATCAGATCGGATTCGAGGTAGATCATTCCGGGAAGTCGTTCGATGCGGTCGATCAGATCGGGCCGGAGGGCCTGGATCCGACGACTGGTCCACTCGATCGCCTCGCGGGCGACGTCGCGGAACGACTTCGCGATCTCGGGGCGAAGCATCGCCTCCTCGTGGTTGCCGATGACCATCACCGCGTCACGGTCGAACACGAGATCGAGACATTCGATCGGATCCGGGCCGTAGCCCACCACGTCTCCGAGACAGATCAGACGATCGATCCCCGCGGCATCGAGTTCGGCAAGCACCGATTCGAGCGCGAGGAGGTTCCCGTGGATGTCGGAGATGATGCCGAATCGCATGACGCTCGCCTTTCCTGAAACGGATCAGGGCGTTCCCGAACGCCCGCAGAACGTTTCGAACCGGATCGCATTCCTGATTCGGAACTCCGCAACTCTCTTTTCATCGGCCGTTCCGAGGCTCCTCGCCACCCTCACCCACGGCTCGAAACGGATCTCCGCGATGGTCCGTCCCGTTATCAGCCGCGGAATCCACTGATTTCGAGCACTGGATGCCGAGAAGNCCCTGCTGATCGGCAAGACGCTCGACCACCTGCTCGGGGTGATCGACGAGCGCCGCCCACCCTTCCCGGATCGCCCGGTGGCATCCCGCACTGGCCCCGGTGTCGACCCGACCGGGCACCGCCATGACCTCGCGGCCGTAGTCGTCGGCGGCCAGCCGGGCCGTGATCATCGCCCCGCTNCGAAGGCCGGCCTCGATGACCACGACNCCGATCGAGAGACCGGCGATGATTCGATTNCGGCGTGGAAACCGGGCCGGGCGCGGGCCTGCGTCACATCGATACTCCGTGAGCAGAAGCCCGTCGGCATCCACCACCGCCGAAAAGAGCGACTCGTGTTCCGGCGGATATGGCCGCCCAAGCCCGCTGCCGAGCACCACGACCGTCCGCCCNCCCGCCCGGAGCACCGCCCGATGAGCCGCGGCGTCGATCCCCCGAGCGCCNCCCGAGCAGACCGTGACGCCGTTCTCGGCCAGGTGGGTCGCGAACCGCGCCGCCAGATCGATGCCGACCGCCGACGCACGACGACTCCCGACGATCGCGATCATCGGCGAGCCTTCGAGGCACGCGATTCGACCACACGTTCGAAGCAGGCTCGGAGGATCNGACATTCCTCGAAGCAACCGCGGGTAGTGGTCCTCGAAGAGGTCGATCACCCCGCCACCCCGGCGTCGAACGCGTCGAAGGTCGATCTTCGCGGCGCGGAGATCGAGCGATGCAAGTCGCTTTCGGACCGTGGCGGGGTCGGTGCGAAGGACCGTCGAGAGATCCTCGACGGACGCCGACCGAATCGCCGCGACCGTCGCAAAACGCTCCCGCAGCCGACCGATCGTCGTGGGCCCCCATCCCGGCGCATCGGCCAACGCGACCATCCAGACCTGATCGGAAACATTCATCGCGACATCCGGCCCCGGCTCGGAGCCTAGTCGACGAAAACCACGTGCCGNCCGGAACGTGCGTTTNTTCTGGNCAGGTCATCGACCGCGGATCGGCCGNGTTGCCTGCGGCAACGAAGTCAGATCGAGTCACTCGATTCATCGAGATCCGACCAGAGACTCGCGTCNTCGCTCAGCGGTTCGTAGGTCAGTTCGCCCGGCGAGTCGTCGTCACCGGCTTCTTGACCTTCCGGCTGCGTCGCNTCCTCNTCAGCTTCCCTCTTCCTCTTCCTCTTCCTCTTCCTCTTCCTCTTCCTCTTCCTCTTCCTCTTCCTCTTCCTCTTCCTCTTCCTCTTCC
>NYVS01000124.1 GCA_002684755.1 Phycisphaerae bacterium | reverse complement strand
CGGTCACCCGCGGTCCGGATGCTCGCGCCTGGCTTCGAGGATGTGTTTCGGCGGGCTGGGCGGGGCTGGGGAGGTACCTGGCCGCGCGAGGCACCATGGCTTCGAATCGACTTCGCGCTGACGCCTGATCGATTGACGCCGACGACGATTCGAACGTTCGACCCCGGGGCCGGTGGTCACCGTGGCCTGGTCATGGAATATTCGGATTGAAGTGGTCCGGACGTTCCGGATCGACGGGGAGCGACTCGGGATCAGCCGTCGATCTGAAGTTCGTTCCAGATCTCGAGGATCCACAGGCCGGAAGAATCCTCGGAAGCCATTTCGCCGTCGAAGTTCACATCCGTCGGGATCGAATTCAGGAACTTGGAGCCGGTGTCCGCCTGGTAGAAGGTGGATCCGTCACCGCGAAGCACGTTGAATCCTGACTCGTGGTTGAAGTCGGAACGGCTCCGCAATCCGTCAGTGAGCAGGATCACGTTCGGATCCGACATTCGTCTGCGGCTCGGGCCAACGAACTCGTCACCACGCGACCGCTTCAGATGCCCGGTGTAGTGGTAGTTGCAGAATGCGACTTCCGGTCCGGTTCCCTGGGTCTCGCCGACGAGGGCTTTCGCGCGTTCGAACGTGTGTTCGCCGCGGTGGGCCGGGCAGAAGCACGACGCGGGCGAATCGATGTATCGCTCCTTCCAGAGCATCCCGATTCCATCGAATCCCGCCACGCCCACCTCGTCGTCGAGGTCACCGGTGTTCAGGGCCATCATGTTGGCGGGCCGGTTGACGGTCTGGAAGCGGGATTCGGGGAGACGATCGTTGTTGTCTCTGCCGAAGATCAGAAACGACACGCCGATCTGTCTCTGGTTCGAAGCGCAGACCAGTCGTCGAGCGCCCTTTCTCGCGACTTCGAGGCCGGGGAGAAGGAGCGAGGTCAGGACCACGATCACGGCGAGCACCACGACGAGCTCGATGACACTGAAGCCGGGACGAGAGCGACAGCCTCGTCGGGAGCGGTCCCCGAGGGCGTAGGGTCTCAGATCTGGGCGACGGTCAGTCAAGCGCCCTCCTGCCGATATCATGGGCTGAGCAGAGACGGTTGTCGGAAGAAGTCGGCGAACCGTCTGAGGCAAGGATAACGCCATGAGCGAGGGATTGGAACGAATTCCAGTCTTTTCGGGGATCCAGATCCCTCCTCTACGCGGATAACCTTGGTTGGTGGTGTCTCTTTCCGAATTCCAGAGCTGTGTGTCGCTCCGCGAGCCGGACGCATGAATTCCCCGAATCATGAAGACTGGGTGCTGATGCAGGCGGTCGCCGAGGGCGATGAAGTGGCCGCCAACCGGCTCTACGACCGTTTCGGTGGATTGGTCTTCAAATCCTCCCGCCAGGTGCTTTCGACCTCAGCTGAAGCCGAGGATGCCGTTCAGGAGGTCTTCGTCCGGCTTTGGAAGACCGCCGAGCGATACGACCCCGCCCGGGCGAAGCTCGTGACCTGGGTGATGCTCATCACCCGCCGCCACCTCATCGATCGATTGCGTCGGAAGCAGGTGAGGCCGACCAATCTGAGCCTCGAGGGGGACCCTGAAGGCCGGAGCGTGCCCCCTTCGAAGCAGGAGGGCTCGATCGAGCGGGATGAGCACCGTCAGCGGCTTCTCTCCCGGATCGCGGAACTGCCGGCCCTCCAGCAGGAGGTGATCACACGAGCTTATCTGCAGGGCTTCACGCTGCGAGAAGTGGCGGAGCAGTTGGAATCACCGTTGGGAACGGTCAAATCGGCCTTGAGTCGGGGACTGGCGAGGCTCCGAGATCGTCTCACGGACGAGCAGCGGACGGCGGATGGCTGACGCCGGTGATGACGCAGGTCCGAAAAACGTGGAGCGCGTTTTTTTCTTCGAATGTTGCAGCCGTTGCGTGGGTGGATGCGGATGGTGATGTCGGTGGAATCGGCGGCTTCGCGGCTGGCGATGCCAAACGATCGCCTGTCAGGTCCGGGTGATCTTCCGGCGAGTTCGCGTGGGTGTGGTTCGAGTCCCTTCTGATCTTCGAAAACAGTGGAACGACACCACCTTTGAAGCATCTGAGAACGGGCGTGAGATGGCGTCATCGTGCATGTCGGCGGATGTCGGCGAATGCCGGACCGAATGGCGTCGAGGGGTTCTCTGAATGATGTTTTCGTGCGAGGTTCCGCTCGCAGTTGTTAGAGTCTTCCAAGGCGACTTCGTACGACGATGCATTGAGATCGTCGACCGGAAGTTCGTCGAAAACGCATGGAGTGTTNGAAACAAGATGTTGCTCACGGAGCCAATTTCGGTGGACGAACTACGCGATCTCGCGATCCTCGAAACCCTCGGACTTCTCGAAGAAGTCGACGAGGCCAAGTTCGAGCGAGCCTTCGCCGGGCTTTCGCCCGACCAGCAGGCCGAGCTCCTCGATCTGCAGTCCGCGGTGGCGGTGGAGATCGCTGCGGCGGGTGACGAGGAACCGGATCGCGCCCTGCGATACAAGGTGCTGGCGCGACTCGCTTCCGAGATCGATCAGGACGCCTCCGCGTGCGGGCCGATCGCCTCGATCGGTGAGCGGGTTCGAGCGATCGGCAGCGATGCCCGGATCACGACGGGTTCGTCCGTCATGATGGATCGGGATGTCGACGCCATGGTCGATGTCCGGCGGATGCGGCGGAGCTCGATGATCTGGCGGGCGGCGACGTTCGTGCTCGGCTCGAGCCTCATCGCCCTGGTCGTGATCCAGCAGCAGACCACCAATCTCAGCAGCCGGCTGCTCGACCTCGCGGACAACAACATCTCGCTGAAGGAACTCCAGGGGAAGCTCGACGGGATCGGTTTCCCCGAGAACGACGCTCGTCTTCTCTTCGACTCGACGACGGCTCGATCGGTCGCCATGGCCGGCTCCACCGGCGCGGGCATTCTCGTGATCGAGGAGGCCGGCGAGGCTCCCGGGCACGGCATGATGATGTTGTTCGACATGCCCGACTCGACGATGGTCCGACTCGTGGCGTTCGAACCGGGTTCGACCGAAGTTCCGGTGGTGCTCTACGAGGGTGAGGTGGGTCGGTTCTCCGCTTCGCCGATCGACCTCCAGGGAAGGTCGCTCCAGGGGCTCGCCTTCGAGATCCGCGAGGCGGGCACCGACAAGGTGCTCCTGAAGAACAGTCTCGCCTGACCGGCGTCGCCGGTCGTCGGCCGATTTCAATCCGACTTTCGTCACGTGCCCGTCGATTCCGTCGGGCACGTGTTCGTTTCGGGAAGCGAGACTCGCCGTCGAGCCGGGAGGCCGTCGGGAACGACCGGCCGGCGATGGAAATCAGTCGTCGGCGCGCGAGGACCATTCGAACTCGAGGGGTTCGAGCTTGGCGGCGACTTCGGCGCGTTCGGTCTGGAGTCGCTTGCTCTTCTTCCCGTCGGTGTACACGTCGGGATCCATCATCGACTCGTCGATCTCGCGAATCCGGGACTCGCAACGCTCGATCCTGGACTCGAGGTCCTTGGTCGAGAGTTTCGCGAGCTTCGAGGCGGCGTTCTTCCGCGGCTTGTCGCGCTTCGTCGCGGAGGGCTTTCCTCCGGAGGCGTTCCGGTTCTTCGCCGCCTTCGTCGCGGAGGCGGCGAGTTTCGCCTCTTCCGCTTCCGCCCGGCGTCGATCCTCGATTTCGAGCCACTGCGAATAGCGGCCGTTGAAGATCCGGACCGAGCCCTCGCCGTCGAACACGAGCAGCACGGTGCAGGTGGCCTCGATGAGCGCACGATCATGACTGATGAGGAAGATCGCGCCGCCGCGGCCCTTCTTCGCGTCGCCGTAGTCGAGCAGCGCCTGTTCGAGTCGTTCGGCGCTCGGAATGTCGAGGTGGTTGCTCGGTTCGTCGAGCACCAGCAGATTGAGCGGACAGGCGACGAGGCCGGCGAGCACCATCCGGGCTCGTTCCCCGCCGGAAAGGAACTTGACCTGCTTCTCCATCTCTCGACCGGAGAAGAGGAACGCGCCGGCGAGGTTCCGGGCCTCCTGCTCGCGAACCTGCCCCGCGGGATCGGCATCTCCCATGGTCTTCTGGAGGTACTGCCAGACCTCCCGATCCGGATCGATGTGGTCCTGGTTCTGCCGGAACCAGCCGACCGAGAGCCGGGGACTCCGGCGGATCGAGCCGGCATCGGACTCGATGTCGCCGAGCATGCTGCGGATGAGGGTCGTCTTCCCGGCGCCATTCGGGCCGATGACGCCGATTCGATCGCCCGGCCGGAGGCTGAGCGAGAGGTCGTCGAAGAGTTGGTGGTCGTCGTAGGCCTTGGCGAGATGCTCGACCGCGATCAGGACGTCGCCGGCCCGCGGCGGCTTGGGCAGGTTCAGCGACATCACGTCGAGTTCGATCGGCTTCTCGGAGAGTTCCTCCTCCTTGAAGCGGTCGAGACGGGCTTCTCGGCCCCGGGCCTGCTTGGCCCGCTGTCCGCCCTTGTACTTGCGGATGTACGCCTCCTCGGCGCGGATCTTGTCGAGCTGCTTCGCGTGGATCCGGCCTTCGACGAGCTTTCGCTCCCGTCGCTGATCGATGAAGGCGTGGTAGTTGCCGGGGTACTCGCGGACCTGGCCGATTTCGACCTCGACGATCCGATTGACCACGCGGTCCAGCAGCCAGCGATCATGGCTCACCAGGATCACCGCGCCGTTGAACTCCTCGGCGAGGAAGTTCTCGAGCCACTGTCGGCCGTTGATGTCGAGGTGGTTCGTCGGTTCGTCGAGCAGCAGCAGGTCGGGCGACTCGAGGAGCAGGCGGGCGAGTCCGAGGCGGGCCTTCTGTCCGCCGGAGAGCGTGTCGACCGGCTGGTCGAACCGGTCATCGGTCAATCCCAGTCCATGCAGGGTGGCGTCGACCCGATGATCGACGGCATATCCGCCGAGCGCCTCGAGCTGGGTGTCCAGTTCCGACTGCCGCGTCATGAGTCGTTCGAGTTCGTCGCTCTCCGCGGTCGCCATCGCCTCGTAGACCGCTTCGAGTTCCTTCTGCGCGACTTCGATTCGTTCGAAGGCCCGCCCCGCCGCCTGACGGAGGGTGTCGCCGGGCACGAACTCGGGATGCTGGGAGAGGTGGCCGACCCGCACGCCGCGGGCGAGCTGCATCGCGCCGTGGTCCGGGGTCAGTTCGCCGGTGATGACCTTGAGCAGGGTGCTCTTGCCCGCCCCGTTCCGGCCGACCAGCCCGATCTTCTCGCCGGGCTCCACCGAAAGCGTCGCCCCGTCGAGAACGACGCGGGTCGAGAATTCGTGGCGGATGTCGGCGAGGGTGAGAAGCGGCATGAGGTGGCGGAGTGTACCGACCGGACTCGCCCGCGACGACATGCGGACCAAAGGCGAGGCCGGCGTCAGCGTCGGCCGTCGACCCGCCAGACGAAATCGATCGCCCGCGCCCGATCGGGGGGCAGCAGGATTCTCGCGAGCCGGCGAATGACCGGACGGCCGAAGAGGATTCCGATCTCGAGGCCGATCACCAGCACCAGCAGGACGATCGACAAGACGTGGATGGTCGTGATTTCCCGGGCGATCAGGTAGGTCGGAATCGTCGTGCCGGATTGCGGGAGCCCGGTGAGCCACATCCACGGCATGGCGATGCACCAGAGAATCAGCGGTGGAATCCACAATCGGCGGCGAGGGACGCCGGCGAAGAGCCCGGACCAGATGATGCCGATCGGAACCCCGATCACCAGCAAGCCGACCAGTTCGATCCGGGAGACCCGTCCGAAGCCGGCGTCGGGGTGGGCCAGCATCGCCGTGGTGGTCTCGTCCCCGGCCTCGTTCCACCAGGACCTCGAGATCTCCCAGGGCGACTTCTCGCCGGGAACCGCGTTCGCCTCCCACTTCGCGGCGATCCGGTCGCTGAAATCGCGGCGTGCGTCGGTGCAGATCTCATCGGCGAAGATGAATCCGAGCAGGCCGGTCAGGAACAGGATGGTCACCGAGACCAGTATCTGCAGACCCAGCAGGCCCGCACCGAGCGTGCCGCTCCATCGGCTCATCACCGGATACTCGAGTACCGGCGTGGCCCGGCCGCATTCGGAACATCGGACGAAGGGGAGATCCTCGTCGGTCGTTCGGGCGATCGCCTGGCCAGCCAGTTCCTGGCCGCAACCGAGGCAGGTGCGGGTTCCGATCAGGCGAGGCGTCGTCTTCGACGAGGCCGGCTCGTCGGTCGGAGGATCGATGTCTTCAGGCGCAGGACTCGGTGGGTTCATGTCGCCTCCAGTGACGCTCGTCGCCGTCTTCTCGACCGAATGCCGAATTCGATCGAATCATGAAGCAGGATCCCGAAGAGCAGGCCGGTCACGATGGGCAGGATCTGGATCAGACCGGTCCGCCGGATCGTCTCGACGATCGCCCAGCCATGGGGGATCTCCGGCGGTCGAATGAACATGCTGTCCTCGTGGGTGATCACGAGCAGGAACCATGCTTCGAAGAGCATCACGCCGACGATCGAGCCGACGGCGAGGGCTGCGAGGGCGATGCGGCCGGCGGTGGGCGAGACGATGCGAAGGAGCAGGCCGGCGACACCGGCGAGGATGGCGTAGCTGGCGAACGCGACGGGCATCGGCACGGTCTCTGGCGGAAGGCCGGCCGCCACCACCAGGGATCCCATGGCGATCAGGATCGATATCGCGATCAGCATGGCGCCCACGCTGGTCGCGAAGCGGATGACGCGTCGTGGTCCCCAGATCACCCGTGAGAACGAACTCCAGACCGCGTGGCCGCAGCCGGTGCATCGTCGGGCGATCCGAGGCGGATCGGCGATCGCGAGCCTCGTTCCGGATCGAAGGTCGTGCCCGCACGAAGGACAGGGAACCGCCGGTCGGCGTCCTTCGTGACGCGTTCGTGCGGCGATCGATCTTGGCGAAGCTGGCATCAGCATGGGGCGGACCGATCATCGCAGAATCCACCGTCGTCTACACTTCTCACCTCATGCTTGGGAATTCCCGACAAGGCCGTTCAGGCTGGGGCCGCCGGCTCCTCTATCCGGCGATCGCACTGGCGGCCGGTGGACTGGTGGGGTACTTCTCGGAACGGCCGCAGGAGGTCGAAGCGGGGGCCCGGAGCCTCGTCGCCGAATTGATCCGGACGTCGGACGAACCACCGCCCGCGGGCTTCAGCATCGAGGGCACGGCGCGGACCGCCATCGCGGCCCTCCTGCCGCCGCGGGAGATCGAGTCGGTCGTGGTGGCCTCGGATCACGCCGGACACCTCGCGACCGTGGTGGTCGCCGGTGCGGCCGGCGGCCGGGTCGAGCTCGATCTCGAGGGCGTTCCTCCGCAACTGCGATCGGTCCGTCGGGCGGACACTTCGACGATGGATGAACCGAAGGAGCGAATCGAATGACGACGGTCTGGTTGAACGGGAGCATCGAGACGGTCGACGAAGCGCGGGTCTCCGCGTTCGATGCCGGTTTCCAGCACGGGGTCGGGTTGTTCGAAACGATGACCGCCCGCGGGTCGCGGGTGCTGCACCTCCACCAGCATCTCGATCGACTGGAGAATTCGCTTCGAACGCTTCGACTCAGCGAGCAGCTACGTGCCGGCCCGCTCGCGGAGGCGATCCAGTCGGCCGTCGACGCGGCGTCGCTCGAGGTGTCCCGAGTGCGGGTCACGATCACCGGCGGTGACCTGAACCTGCTTCACGGCGGTGGTGAGGGGCACGAGCCGACGATCATGATCGTCGTCCAGCCCTCGACCGCGTATCCCGATGAACTCTTCGACAAGGGCATCCGGGCGACGGTGGCGGACGCCCGGGCGAATCCGCTCGATCCGTTCGCGTCGCACAAGACGCTCTCCTACTGGTCGCGGCTCTCGGAACTTCAGGCCGCCGCCGCGAAGAACGCGAGCGAGGCCCTCTGGTTCACGGTCTCGAACCACCTCGCGGGCGGCTGCGTGAGCAACGTGATCCTGGTGAAGGACGACGAACTCTCCTCGCCGATCGTCCGGGGCGAGGAACCGGAGGGCGGGCTTCCATCGCCGGTCCTGCCCGGCGTCGTCCGGGAGGAGGTCCTCGGTCGGGCCGCCGGCGAGGGCCGCGCCGTCCATCGGCGGATGATGGACATCGACGCG
This sequence comes from Phycisphaerae bacterium, assembly GCA_002684755.1. The sequence goes on along the minus strand of NYVS01000124.1, from coordinate 6,419 downwards.
GTGCTGGGCGCGGACGAGATCCTGCTCACCAACTCGAGCTGGGGCGTGATGCCGGTGGTGGGGGTGGAGCGGGAGACGATCGGCACCGGCGAACCCGGTCCGGTCGCGCGAGCGATGCGCACGTGGTGGCTCGCGGAGTAGGCGATGGCCGGCCGGTCTCCGTCGGTGCCGTCACTCGGGCGTGCGCGGGATGACGCGGACGTTCTCGCGGCCGGCCGATTCCGGGCCGCCGGCGGGCCGCGTTCCCGCGGATCGCATGCCGGGTCGTCGGCCGAGGACGAGGCTGACCAGGGCGGCGGCGATCGCGAAGGCGAAGAGCGTCAGCAGCAGAATGACGCCGATCACCAGGATCGGAACCGCGAGGACCACGGCGGCGAGTCCGGCGAACAGTCGGCTGAACGGACCTCCACGGTCGATCCGCCGGAATCCGTCGCCCATCTGCTGGCCGATGCCGACCACCCGGACGAAGGGCGGACGGTTGAACGGGGTCTGCTCACTCATACGGACATCGTACGACGCCGGGCGTCGGAGAGGTCGTCCGATCGGGGGACATCCGAGGGGATCCCGTGGATCTCCGTTCGATCGTCAAAGGCGTCGGGTCGGCCCGGCGTGGACCGTCTACGATGGGAGGGTCGCCCACGGATGGAGAGCTGATGGCCAAGTCGCGTGCAGGAAAACAGACGAAATCCGCCGCCGATGCGGCATCGATCGCCCCCGACGGTTTCGTCCACCTCCATCTCCACAGCGAGTACTCCCTGCTCGACGGTGGCAACCGCATCAAGAAGCTGGTCGACCGGGTGAAGACGCTCGGCATGACCGCGGTCGCGGTCACCGATCACGGCAATCTCCACGCGTCGTTCGAGTTCCATGCCGCGGCCCGCGCGGCGGGCATCAAGCCGATTCTCGGCATCGAGGCCTACGTCGCGCCGGACCGGGAAGGCAAGCCCGGCGATCGTCGGGATCGCACGCGGACCGGCGTCGCCGACGGTGGGTTCCATCTCGTCCTGCTCTCGCTCGATCTCGGCGGCTGGCGGAACCTCGTCAAGTTGAGTTCCGACGCCTTTCGCAACGGCTTCTACTACAAGCCGCGGATGGACAAGAGCACCCTCGAGCAGTGGAACGAGGGACTGGTGGCGATCAACGGTCACCTCGGATCCTCGCTCGCGTTCCATCTCACGAACTTCGTCCGGACCAACGACCAGGGTCACTGGGATCTCGCCGTCGCGGAAGCCCGCTGGCACGCGGAGACCTTCGCGCCGGGACCGGACGGGGAGCCGCGGTTCTACGTCGAACTCCAGCGTCACGTTCCCGAGCAGGAGCGGATCAATCCGCTCCTGAAGAAGCTCGCGAACGAACTCGATCTGCCGCTGGTCGTCGACAACGACGCGCACTTCCTCCGCGCGGAGGATCACGACGACCACGACACCCTCTGCTGCATCAGCATGGGGAAGACCAAGGACGATCCCGACCGGCTTCGCTATCCGGAGCAGCTCTATGTGAAGGATGCGGCCGAGATGGCGGCGCTCTTCCCCGAGCCCGACGAGCAGGAGGCGATCCGCAACACGGTCCGGATCGCCGATCGCTGCAACGTCGAACTCCCGGAAGGCGAGAACCACGCCCCGGTCGTCGAGGTGGTGCACCCCGGCGAGCCGCCGGAGTACGACGGCGGCGATCTCACCGAGTGGTTCAAGCGGTACTGCGCGAGGTTCGAACTGCGGCCCTTCGAGTCGCAGGGATCCGACGCGGCGGAAGCCGAGGCCCTGAAGGACGGATGCGACCGCGCGCTGCGTGATCTCTGCGAGGCGGGGCTCGTCTGGCGATACGGCGCCGACGGCGTGACCGACGAGATCCGCGCGAGGCTCGAACGCGAGCTCAAGGTGCTCGCCGACAAGTTGATCTCCGCGTACTTCCTGATCGTCTGGGACTTCGTCAACTGGGCGCGGCAGCGGGGGATCCCGTCGAACGCCCGTGGTTCCGGCGTGGGGACGATGGTGGGCTACGTGCTCGGGCTTTCGAACGCGTGCCCCGTCCACTACGGCCTGCTCTTCGAGCGGTTCACGGATCCCGACCGGGCCGAGTATCCCGACATCGACATCGACATCTGCCAGAACGGCCGCGCGGACGCCATCGAGTACGTCCGCGAGAAGTACGGGCACGTCGCGCAGATCGTGACCTTCGGGCGATTGAAGGCGAAGGCGGCGATCAAGGACGTCGCGCGGGTGATGGGATTCGCCCCCGCCGAGGGGCAGCGACTCGCCAACATGGTGCCGGCCGAACTGAACATCACCATCGACGACGCGATCCAGAAGGAGCCCGAGCTCCGCGAGGCCTGCGATTCCGATCCCCGCGTGCAGCGGGCGGTCGACGCGGCGCGGGCCCTCGAGAATCATGCCCGTCACTCCGGGGTCCATGCCGCCGGGGTGATCATGGCGACGCGTCCGCTCGACGAGATCGTCCCGCTCTGCAAGGCGACCGGAAGCGATGACGTGGTCACGCAGTGGGACGGACCGACCTGCGAGCGGATCGGCCTGCTCAAGATGGACTTCCTCGGTCTCCGAACGCTCTCGACGATCGAGCGGGCCAGGCAGCTCGTGCTGGAGTCCGTGCCGGAGGCTGGGATCTGGAAGGCCGTGGGCCGCGAGATGCCGACCGCCGGCACCGCCGCGGCGAGGATCGCGGTCCATCCACTCGACATGGAACGGGTGCCGCTGGACGACCAGCGGGTGCTCGATCTCTTCCGGCGCGGCGAGACCGGGGGCATCTTCCAGTTCGAGTCCGGCGGCATGCGGAAGCTGCTGGTCGAGATGCAGCCCGACCGGCTCGAGGACCTGATCGCGGCGAACGCGCTCTTCCGTCCCGGCCCGATGGAACTCATCCCCGACTACAACGCTCGCAAGCACGGGACGGAGGCGGTGCCGTCGGTGCACGAGATCGTCGACCGGTACACCGAAGAGACCTACGGGATCATGGTCTACCAGGAGCAGGTGATGCAGGTGCTTCACGGGCTCGGTGGGATTCCGCTTCGNACCGCGTACACNGTGATCAAGGCGATNTCGAAGAAGAAGATGAGCGTGATCGACTCGGCNCGNTCNGACTTCGTCGNNGGNGCGGAGAAGCACGGGGTCGGAAACAAGCAGGCNGACGANCTNTTCGACCTGATCCTCAAGTTCGCGGGATACGGTTTCAACAAGAGCCATTCGACCGGGTACGCGATCGTCGCCTACCAGACCGCCTANCTGAAGACCTACTTCCCGAACCAGTACATGGCCGCGGTCCTCACCTTCGAAAGTCAGGCGAAGAAGGTCGAGGAATGGTCGGTCTACCTCGAGGAATGCATGCGGGTCCCGTTCCCGGACAGCACGCCGGAGCGACCCCACGTCGGGGTGACCGTCCGCCCGCCGGACGTCAACGTNTCCGGCGAGGACTTCGCGGTGGTCTTCGACGAAGGCGAGATGCCCGGCAACTGCGCGGGGCACGTCCGGTTCGGACTTCAGGCGATCAAGGGGATCGCGAAGGACGGGATCGCATCGATCGTCGCGACCCGCGGCGAGCACGGGACCTTCGAGTCGCTGCACGACTTCTGCGAACGCATCGACCATGCGCGGATCAATCAGAAGGCGGTGGAATCGCTGGTCCGTGCCGGCGCGTTCGACTCCATCCACGGCGCGGAGGCGCGGGCGGCGATGGTCGTCGCGGTCCCCGACGCGTTCAAGGCGGGCAAGACGCTCGCGGCGGATCGATCGGCGGGGCAGAACATGCTGTTCGGCGGCGGTGACGAGGAGGGCGCGGCCGATGATCGGACGCCCCGGATGCCGCTTCCCGAGGTCAAGCCCTGGGATCAGATGACCCGGCTCGCGGAGGAGAAGGAGACGCTGGGCTTCCACGTGTCCGGCCATCCGCTCGACGGCATCCAGAACCTCATCGAGGAGTTCTGCACGGCGGGAAGCCGCGACGTCGGGAACCTCGGGAACGAGACGCCGGTGGTCTTCGCCGGGGTCATCAACCGGGTTCGACCGGTGGTGACCCGCAACGGCTCGAAGATGGCGATGCTCACGATGTCCGACAAGCACGGCACCGTCGAAGGCGTCGTGTTCAGCGAGGCGTTCACCAAGCATGCGGACCAGATCCAGGTCGACGCCACGGTCGTCCTGGTCGGCCAGGTCGAGACCGGACGCGGCGAACCGCAGATCGTGGTCGAGCAGGTGATCCCCCTGAATCGCGTGGCCAACCTGCTCTCGACGCGGATCGAGATCCTCATCGACGCGACCCGCGACGGTGACGACGAGGCCGCGACGCGGCATCGGATGCAGTTCGTCTCCGGGCAGCTGAAGCAGGCGGCGGGGAGCGTGCACGCGTTGTCCGGCCGCCCGGTGGAGACGGTCCTCCACCTCCGCCTCGACGGCGGACGGCACGTGGTGCTCGCGGCGCCGGGGGTGCGGGTGGTGCCCGACGACGACCTCGTCGCGCGGCTGCGTGAAGCGGGGGCCGACGGCGTGAAGGTCCGAGGTGGATTCATCCCACCCCGGCGCGAGAACCGTCGCCGTCGGTATGCGAAGGCCAGCTCGGACGAGGAATGAGCATCCCGTCGGCGCCCGGGCGTTGATGGCCGGAGTCGCCCCGTCGGTCCGCGGTCAGGGCATGAGCCGCATGGTGTTCCACGCGTCGCCTTCCGCGATGTACGTGACGCGGTCGTGCAATCGGAACGGGTGCCCCTGCCAGAATTCGAAACGTTCCGGTCGGACGCGGTAGCCGCCCCAGTGCGGTGGCCTCGCCGGCTCGGCGCCGTCGGCGTACACCGCGTCGGTGGCGGCTCTCCGGGCCTCGAGCGCCTCGCGGCTCGCGATCGGTCGGGACTGGTCGCTCGCGATGGCGTTGAGTCGGCTTTCGACCGGGCGACTCGAGAAGTACGCGTCGCTCTCCGCCTCGGTCGTCTGCTCGATCGGACCTTCGATCCGGATCTGCTGGTCGAGCGTGTCCCAGTGGAAGAGCAGCGCTGCGCGTGGATTGGCGGCGAGTTCGAGGCCCTTCCGGCTTTCCCGATTCGTGAAGAAGACGAAGCCTCGGTGGTCGTACTGCTTGAGGAGCACGATCCGCGCGGTGGGGCGGGCGTCCAGCGTCGCGGTCGCGACGGTCATCGCATTGGGATTCGGCGTGCCGGCNTTTTCAGCGGCGTGATCGAACCAGGCGGTGAAGACGTCGAACGGATCGGCGGGTGGTGCGTCGAAATCGAGTTTCATCGGAGACTCCATGCGAGGCGGGGACTGCATCATCATCGATTCGGACGGGTGTCGTCCGAGGGCGGCGGCGTGGANGGTGCTGATTCCCCGGAATCCTCCAGCAGGCGATTCATGTCGAGNGACCGGACGTCTTCGCTCCGGATCTCGTCGAGATGCTCCGCGTTCATGATCGGTGGCGCCTTCGGATCGTCCGCCACGGGCGGTTTCGGCGGTGGTGGTGCCTCCGGTTCGCCGGGGGTGGACGNCGGCGTCGAAGCGGACGGCGAACGTCCGGGCGGATCCGATGTTTCCGCGGCTGGTGCTGGATCGGTGCCGGCATCGATCGCACCGGCTTCGAGATCGAGCAACGCTTCATCGACGCCGAAGAGTCGGAGCCAGTGTTCGACCTGTCTTCGACCCGCCACATGGTTCGTGGAAGTCGATGGCGGTGTGTTTCCGCTCGCGTTGCGGCCGCCTCGATCCGAGGCGAGGGTTTCGAGGAAGGACTCCGAGGAGATCACCCCCGCCCGACGGCGACGGGCGTTCACGGCGATCTCGCGGTCGCTGGTCACGACGGTGAGTCGCCTCGGCGCTGAAGATCCTCGGACCAGGCGGAGAATCAGGTCATCGGCGGTGACGCCCGCGCCGGCGAATCGAACGTGGACCCGGCCGGTCTCGTCGACCTGGTGCGGCTTGGGCACGCCATCGCAGACCAGGACGGCTTCCTCCCCACGAAACCGGCTTCTTGAGATCAAGATCGCCAATTCCTCCAGGTCGATGCCCGCAAGATCGGGCGGCAGGACGCCGACGACGTGAAGGACGTTGTACGCATCAACCAGGAGCGGCACGGTGTTCCTCGGAGGCGGGATCGATGGGTTCAGCCTACCGGCGTGAGACGGTCGGGGTTCATCGCAAGGCCCCTTTCCAGGGCCGGGACAGGGGATTTGGTGGGTCGGCGACCTGCGGGAAGGGCTTCTAACAGTATGTGAACAAGTCATTTAGATGATACAAGCCAGGACGGTGGTCTTGATCTGGGGGCAGGGGAGCTCCGGAATCACCTCGAAAGTCAGATGCAATCCCGCATCCATGCGGATTACCCCTTGCGGGAAAGGCGGGGATTGGTTGTAATGCTTTGCTTCCCCAAGAAATACCGCTTTACGCGGTCTGGAGCAGCGACGGTCATGGCGATTCGAATCAAAGCCC
>NYVS01000123.1 GCA_002684755.1 Phycisphaerae bacterium | reverse complement strand
CGATGAGCAGCGCGATGATCGAGATCACCACGAGCAGCTCGACGATGGTGAAGCCTGAGCGATTCTTGTGCTTCATTCGTTGGACTCCGTTTCTGGTCTACACGGTTGCACGCCGGCGNCCCGCCGTTGACATGAGTGGATTCGAGGGCTGATCTCCGGACGGGAGAAATGTGTGCAAGGTCCGGAGTCGAAAGGCCCTATAGAAACTGAACGATACCTGATTACGAGTGGATCTCAACCATCAAACGGCCATCTCCCGCACGATGTGGGAGGTATGGGGATGAGATTTCGACCCACGCATGGGACGGGTTGTCTCGGACAAGAGTCCGATAAGAGAATCGTGCCTGTCTTACGCCGACGGACGCGATCCGAATGTCGTTTTGCAGCCTGAAACGGCGGCAAAGGGACCCGGGAGAGATGAAGGGTTGGGTCCCGACCCCATTGGTTCGGCTCTCTGGCCGCTTTGGTTCCTCGAATACTCGAATAATTCGAGACCGACTCGGCGACGNTGCCCGCGAGAACGGCTCGTNGTCGGAGTTCCTNGCTCCGGTATCGTCCCCTCGATGACACCGCTTCCTCCTCANATCNCCCGCGATTCCGCCGTTCTGGTGGGTACCTGGTCCTTTTCGCTGGCGGCGATCGAGGCGGGCTGGCGACGGCTTACTGGCAATGCCGCGCCGAAGGCGAAACACGCGGTTGCCGGTGACGGGCGACTTCTCGACGCGATCGAAGCCGCGTGCCGGCATGCCGATCTCGATCCTGAGGTCGACAGCGTCGGATTCGGGGGTCTGCCGGATGCCAGCGGCCGGATGAGTCTCGACGGGGCGATCATGGAATCGCCGCTCCGATTCGGCGGGGTCTGCGGCCTTCGACGGCATCTTCATCCNGTGGCCGTCGCCCGATTGGTGATGGACCGCACCGAGCACCGTTTGCTGTGCGGCGAGGATGCGGACGATTTCGCGGATACCCATGGCCTCGAGTCCGTCGAACTGCAGTCGCCGGAAGCGCGTGCGGCATTCGTCGCCTGGCGGGATCGCGATCCAGACGCCACCGGCGACTCATCGGAATCCGGAGATGCTCGATTGCGTCCGGTCGATCCCGGCCTCGGTGGTCCCGGCGGTGGCCGGCTGTTCCGGCCCGGGGATCCGCCCGCTGGTGCGGCGCCTTTCGGCCACGACACCATCGGGGTCCTGGGCCGTTCGAACGACGGGAGACTCGCCGCGGGTTGTTCGACCAGCGGTCTCCCGTTCAAGGTCCCCGGGCGGGTCGGTGACTCGCCGATCGCCGGACACGGCCTCTTCGTCGAACCAGGNGTCGGCCTGGCGACCGCGACGGGTACCGGTGANCTGATTTCCGGCATCTCCGCCAGTTTCCTCGCCGTCGAGACGCTTCGCCGCGGGGGAACGGTCCTCGATGCGGCCCGGGAGGTCGTTCGTCGAACNGAANCGCTGGGGGACCTTCGCGAGCATCATCAGGTCGCGGTGGTCGTGATGGATGCCNANGGGCGGATCGGATCGGCCGCACTGCGTCCGGGCTTCGTCCTCGCGNTCCGCGACGCCGATGGCGGTAGATTGTGCGAGCCCGACTTCGTTCAACGCCCGGACGATGCCGGATTGCCGGAATCCGCTCGAGAAGGATTCGCGAAATCGATTCCTTCACCCAATCAGGAAGACTCATGAAGCTCTACACCAGGACCGGCGACGACGGAAAGACCGGGCTCTTCTCGGGAGACCGGGTCGGCAAGGATCACCCTCGCATCGAGGCCTACGGCACCGTCGACGAACTCAACGCCTGCATCGGACTCGTCGCCGCAGGGATCGAAGGCGACGCCGAGGCCGACACCTCGCTCCGCGAGCTGCTCGGAAGCATCCAGTCGCGCTGCTTCGATCTCGGTGCGGATCTCGCGACCCCGGAAGGGGCTCGGAACAGCGAGAAGGTCAGCCGGATCGACGACGCCGACGTCAAGGTGCTCGAGAACGCGATCGACCACTACCAGGCCGCCGCCCCCGAGATCTCCTGCTTCGTGCTTCCCGGCGGATGCGAACTCGCATCGAGGCTCCATCTCGCCCGGACCGTCTGCCGACGCGCCGAACGACTGATGGTCCATCTCGGTCATGCGGAACCGGTCACCCCCGAGGCGATCCGCTGGGTGAACCGGCTCAGCGACCTGCTCTTCGCGATGAGTCGCGCGGCCAATCACGCGGCCGGNGTCGCCGACGTCCCGTGGAAGCCGAAGTCGGGCGGCTGATCCGGTCGCCCCGCTCGAACGATTCAGTCCTTGCTTCGACCCCGGGGCTTGCCGATCGCACTCGACCCGCCGGTCGACTGGCCCTTGCGGAGCATGCCGATCCCGTTGATCCGCTCCCAGGCGCTGTCCGCGTTCCCCGCACCGTACTCCGTGGTGATCGAGCGGCGGTTCCACGCGCGGGCGACCGTCGAGGTCGTGCCGCTCCCGCAGAACGGATCGAGCACCAGACCACCCTCGTCCGAGCACGCGAGGATCACCCGTTCGAGATAGACCTCGGGGATCTGGTTGTGATGCCGGGCGCGTCGNTCCTTGTTGTTGCCCTGCACGCGACCCCAGTAGGGNCCGTACCAGACGTCCATCGGAACCCGCATGCCCGCGTTCCGACCCTTCGCCTGGGTGCGTGGGTCGTTGTACACCGACGCGCGGTCCGACTGCTCGAGGATCGCGTCCGGATTCCAGATGCGCTGGTTCGGATCCTTCGCGAAGTAGAGCGCGTGCACCTTGCTCATGATGAAGGAACTGTCGCGGTGCTGTCCGAAACGGAAGTGCCAGGCGCACCAGTTGATCATGGTGAGGCCGCGACGCTTGAGATGCATCACGATCTCCGCCGCGGTGTCGTCGGGGATGTTCACCCAGATCGAACCGTGCGGCGCGAGGGCGTCGACGCAGGTGTCCAGCCAGTCGTAGGTGAAGCGTTCGTACTCCGCTCGCGGCATGCCGTCGGACCATTCGTCGTAGGGCACGTCCCAGTTGAACGGCGGATCGGCGAACACGAGGTCGACCTCCCCGTGATCGGGGAGGTTCGGGATGACGTCGCGGCAGTCGCCGACGTAGAGCCGGGTGTCGGGGTCGGCGGACTGGTGCGCCGGTTCGACCTTCGCGGTCGCGGGGACGTGCGGCGCCACGTCGTCGCCCAGCAGGCGAATGTCCGCGTCGGGCAGATCCGCGGCCGATTCGCGCTGGATCTGGGTCGCCCCTCGGGGCGTCGCATAGCCGCCGGGACGGTCGAATTCGGTGTTCTTGCGTTCGGCCATGCCCGCGATGATCACCGATTCCGTGCGATCGCGCCACCGTCGACGCGTTGACCACAACGGTTTTCAGGGGAATGACNTCCGAAGCGCGGGATCAGAGCGTGCCGAAGACGCGATCCCCGGCATCGCCGAGCCCGGGAACGATGTAGGCGTTCTCGTCGAGACGCTCGTCGAGGGCCGCCGCGTGGACTTCGACGTCGGGATGATCCTCGGCCATGCGTCGGACGCCTTCGGGGGCCGCCACGAGGCAGAGGAAACCGATCGAGCCGCATCCGCGACGCTTCAGGTACTGCACCGCGTAGGTCGCGCTGCCACCGGTCGCCAGCATCGGATCGACCACCAGCACCGGGCCGTCGGCGACGTCCGACGGNAGCTTCTCGTAGTACTCGACCGGNTGNTGGGTCTCTTCGTTCCGCTGGACGCCGATGTGNCCGACCCGCGCCTCGGGGACCAGCCGGAGGATGCCGTCGGTCATGCCGAGGCCGGCGCGGAGGATCGGAACGATGGTGACCGGTGCGGCGAGTTCGACGGTCGAGCACGCCTTGATCGGCGTCATCACTTCGCGGGTCCGGGTCGGAAGGTCACGGAGCGACTCGTAGGTCATGAGGCCCGCGATCTCGCCGAGCACGCGGCGGAAGGTGGGGGGCGGGGTGCCGACGTCGCGGAGAATCCCCAGCTTGTGCTCGATGAGCGGATGGGCGTGGACGAGCAGATTCGGATGGTCGGGCGTTCGTCGCATCGTCTTGTTCCTTGAGATCACATGCGTTCGGGAGCGCCGATGCCCAGCGTGCCGAGGCCGTCTCGGAGCACGTCGCGGGTCAGTCGGACCAGTCGGATGCGGGCCGCGCGGATCGAAGGGTCCTCCGCGCGAAGGACCGGGCAGGCGGCGTAGAACGAGCTGAACTCCGTCGCCACCGANTAGAGGAAGCGACAGAGCCTGCTCGCTTCAAGCGACGCGGCCGCCATCTTCATCGTNTCGGGNTATCGGAGCAGCAGCAGCGCGAGTCGTCGCTCTTCGGGTGTTTCGATCCGGAAGTCGGCGTCGGTGGTCGCGTCGTCGCCCNNCTTCTCCAGCATGGAACAGAGTCGGGCGTGGGCGTACTGCAGATAGGGGCCGGTGTCGCCTTCGAAGGCGATCATTCGATCGAGATCGAAGACGTAGTCGCGGGCCGAGTCGCCCGAGAGGTCCGCGTACTTGATCGCGGCGATCCCGACCGCCCGGCCGATCGCCTCGAGTTCGTCGGCGGGCAGACCGTGGGTGGGCGCCTTGGGATCGGCGGCCCGGCTGGTGACCGCCTCGACGCCGCGGTCGACCGCGGCCTGGAGCAGGTCCATCAGCTTGAAGTTCGCGCCCGATCGCGTCTTGAGCGGTTTCTTGTCGGCGCCGAGCACGGTGCCGAAGCCGAGGTGGACGAGCTTGGACTCCACGCCGTCGGGCAGGGTGGCCCAGCCGATCTTGCGGCAGGCGTCGAAGACGTCCCGGAAGTGGTCGCGCTGCCGCGCGTCGACCACGTAGACGACCTCGTCGCTGTCGAGTTCCTGGACGCGGTACCGCAGGGCCGCGAGGTCGGTGGTCGCGTAGAGGAAGCCTCCATCCCGCTTTCGGATGAGCATCGGACGTTCCCGGTCGTCGAAGCGGACCACCAGNGCNCCGTCGTCCTCGACCGCGAGCTCCGANCGGACGAACGCGTCCACGACCTCGGCGAGCTCGTCGCGGAAGCTCGATTCGCCGCGTTCGCTGTCCGGGGCGATGCGGGTGCCGAGCAGATCGCACGCGCGGTAGACCTCGGTCATCGTCACTTCGATCAGCCGTCGCCACGCCGCGACCATGGTCTCGTCGCCGGACTGCAGCCNGACCAGCGCGTCCCGGGCCGCCGCCTGGGCCGCACCCGCGCTTTCGTTCTGGGCTTCGAGNTCGGCGATGCGATGGGAACCGCATCNATTCGAGATCGCGGCGTCCAGTCCACGCACGTCGCCTCGGGCCTCGAGCTGGGCGTCGCGGTAGGCGACGTTGAGGGTGTCGAGATCCAGCGCGTCGAAGTCGATCTTTCGAGCGANGAGGGAGTGCAGCGTCATCGCGATGGGGAGGCCCCAGTCGCCGAGGTGGTTCTGTCGGTGGACGGTGCGGCCGACNCGTTCGAAGAGCCGGGCCACGGTGTCGCCGATCACGGTCGACCGCAGGTGGCCGACATGCATCTGCTTCGCGACGTTCACGCCGCAGACGTCGATGGTGACCCCGTGGGTCTCGGTCTCCGGCTCGATGCCCAGCCGATCGTCGTCCATGCCGGCNAGGGCTTCGGCGAGGGCGGTCGGTCGNAGCCGGATGTTCAGGAAGCCGGGGCCGGCGATCTCGGGGACCTCGATCACGTCGGTCAGGCCGTGTTCCGGCGACATCAAGGCGTCGGCCAGTTCCGCGGCGACGTCGCGGGGCGGACGACCGAGCTTCTTGCCGAGCGCCATCGCGGCGTTCAACTGGAAGTCCCCGAATTCGGGTTTGGCACTGGGCTTGAGGGCGGCGTTGATGCCGGAGGCGGCGTCGCCACCGACCGTGCCCACGGCGACGGTGACGGCGGCTTCGACTCGGGCGACGGGATCCTGGACGGCGTTCATCCGACGAAGGATACCGACCGGTGGGTCGACGGGACCCCTTCGCGGGAATCGAGTCGTTCCGGGTCTACGGCGTCCAGTCGCCGAGCATGATCCCGATGTCACTGCCGAGGACGCATCCGTCGCCGTCGAGATCGGCGTATCCGGGGTCGTCGCAGCCCCACTTGCCGAGCAGGAGTCCGAAATCGGCGCCGTTCACCAGACCGTCCCGGTTGAGATCCGCAGGCGATCCGGCGGCGTCGATGAGTTCACGCCACAGCAGTCGAGCGAACGTCCTCGCGCCGAGAAGGCTGGGATGGACGCCATCGGACAGAAGATCCTCCTCCCACGTCGACCAGTCGCCGAAACGTTCGAGGACCATCGCGTGAAGATCGATGAACGCGACGTCGCCGCCGGCGAGTGATCTCAATTCGTCCGCGTATCCGCTGAAGAAGACATCCGCATCGTTGCTGCTGTAGGGGGCGATCAGGAGAAAACGAGGCTCGGGAAGGCTGGGGTCGATGCTTCTCGCCTCGGCGTGGACCATTCGATAACGGTCGAGGATGCCGACGACGTCCGCGGCGGTGTTCCAGGGCACGTTGGTGTCCGTTCCGCCGTTGTTGGTGCCGATCCACAGCATGAAGTGAGTGACCTCGTGGGCGAGGACGTGCCGGATCAAAGCGTCGTTCGTGTAGCCACCCGGATAGGAGCCGGTGGACGTCGGTACCAGCGGACTCTCCGGATCGCCGAACGGCAGCAGATGGTTCTCGGTCCGCCAGCCGCCTTCGCCGATGTAGGAGAGNCCGAATCCCGAATCGAGTTCGAGATCGGTGACGATCGTTCCCGGCAGTGCGGTTCGGACGCCACTGGTGATGGGGCCGAGGCCCGAAGTGAAGAGTCCGGTGCCGACGTTGCCCANTCCGGACGTGCTTCCCGCGACGACATGGTCGAACCAGCTCAGGCCGGGTTCCGAGGGGCAGTCGAAATCGCGATCGAATTCCACGGCGGTCCACCCCGTCCCGGCCGCCGAGTTCCGTGATCTGATCGTCCATTCGGTTCGGAAGGAGGGCTGATCTGCTGCAAGGATCATGGCACGATGTCGCTCGAGGCGTCCGGACCGGAGGAACCTCCCCTGCCCATCGGCGTCGCGGAACATGCCGCTCTGATAAGCGAAGGCGTTCCGGTTGATACCGGAGGAGATTGCGCGTCCCGACCAGCCGTCGGCTTCGATCGCCCGAAGCGGCCAGGTGTTCGCTCCGGCGAACGCCTCGAATCCCGGAACGGACTGGCCGGGTCGGATGATGGGATAGTTCGGAGGCGTCGCGAACTCCACCCAGCTNGCGGTCGCCGTCGAGTTCGAGAGTGGTGACGTCTGAATCTGTCGCCACCGTCTCGGCTGCCAGTCGAGCAGGTAGCCGGTGTACATCCAGTCGGGCTGGCTGAAGACGTTGATGCTGTCCCCGAGCGATCGCGAGGTTCGCGTTCCCTCCGACGACGNCTTCGGCGAATTCGNCCAGGTTCGCCGACATCTCCATNCCGGTCGACGCCGCGAGCGATCTTTCGATCGATCGATCCACACTCGCGACGACGCGGCGGGGAACGGCATCGGTCGCCGCCACGCCGCATGCGAGCACGAGACAACAGATGGCGGCCATGGTGACAGGTCTCCGGTTCGGTTCGGGATGGCTGGGGACCACGTTTCCGGCCCCAGCGACCTTGTTCAAGATGAGACCTCTACGTCCCGGGTCCAATCACGGTCCGCGAGAACTCGTCTTTTTTCCCGAAACAGCCCGCTCAACCGTCAAGAACGACGGCGTTACGCCGCCTCAGACGCCGCAGGCGGGCTTCGAGCGGCTCCGCGGATCGCTTCGAATCCAGGCCGCTCGCCAGGACCTCCAGCATCTCGATGAGTCCGTGGTAGTCGTCGACGCCGATGAACTCCGGTCCCACCTTCGCGGGACGCTGCCCGGCGACCACCTCGTCGATCGCCTGCATGTTGTGGTAGTTGCCCAGCGGCAGGCAGAGGCACGTCGACTGGAAACCGAATGCGGAGAAGGCGGTCGCCTCGCATGCGCCGCCCGCCATCAGCTTCCGCTGCCACTTGAACGTCGACGTCGCCGCGGCGTGGGCGGTCATCAGGGTCGAGATGTCGTTGGTGAGATCCGGGCTGAAGACCGTCATGCGGTCGCCGACCCGGACGATGGGTCCACCGTGGATCGGGCTCTCCGGGAAGGAACGACTGTTCTCGAGGCACACCAGTCGGGCGTTCCTGGGCACGAGGCCGTTGGTGGCGGCGCCGATCGCGCCGACGAAGCCGACCTCCTCGGCCACCGTGAACAACAGGCCGACGTGCTCCTGTCCCTTGCGGGTGCGGATCCGGTCGAAGGCGCAGAGTGCGGCGGCCGCCGCGGCGAGGTCGTCGCACGCGTGCGTCTTCAGGAGCTTCTTCGCCCCCCGTCCGGTGATCTTCGCATCGGGGAACGCCCACCGGCCGATGTCGCCCGGGGCGAGTCCGGGGTGGCGACGAGACAGTCGCACGGTCACGGTCTTGAACGGGCAGGCGTCGTCGGGCTTCCGGAGTTCGGTGATGCGCCCGCGAACGATCTCGTCGCCGGTGTCGTGGAATTCGACGCGAGCGTCCTCGAAGTAGGGGTCGTGGACGCCGCCTCGGAACTCGGCTTCGATGGTTCGGTCGTCGACGACGTTCGACACCACGAACGCCGGGTGATCGAGATGGGCGGTGATCAGGAGCGGGGCGGGACCGCCACGTCGACGGCCGCGGGTCTTGCGGGTGATGAGGAGGTTCCCGTCCGAATCCCGTTTCCATTCGAGCGTGCGACGGCGTTCGCCGAGCCAGCGGTCGAGATACGCCTGGACGCGGAACTCACGGCCGGCGGCGGTCGGAAGCGAGGTCAGTTCGAGCGCGATCCTCTCGTGGCGGCGGCGATCGGCGGCGGTGGGACGATTCTGATTGCGTGCGGTCATCGGGGCATCGTACGGTCCTCCGTCGGCTCGGGACGCGGGGCCGAACGCGATCACGACGGCG
>NYVS01000122.1 GCA_002684755.1 Phycisphaerae bacterium | reverse complement strand
CCGGCGTGAAGCCTCGGCGATCGGAATTCGATGCGCATCGACGTCCTCACGCTCTTTCCCGACATGTTTCGCGAAGTCCTCGCGACCAGCATGCCCGGAAGAGCGGCGTCCAGCGGAGCCGCGGAGTACCACCTCCACGACCTTCGTGAATGGACGACGGACCGACATCGCACCGTGGACGATCGACCGTTCGGCGGAGGCCCCGGCATGGTGATGATGTGCGAACCCCTGTGGGATGCGGTGAACGCGGTGGAGGCGTCGGAGACGTCGCCCGCCCGTCGCGTGCTCCTCACGCCCCAGGGCGAACCACTCACCCAGGCCCGGGTCGAGGAACTGGCCGCCGAACCGCGGCTGCTCCTCATCGCCGGACACTACGAGGGGATCGACGAGCGGGTGATCGACGAACTCGATCCGCTCGAGATCTCGATCGGCGACTACGTCGTCTCCGGCGGTGAACTGCCGGCGATGGTGCTGATCGACGCCCTCGTTCGACTGCTTCCCGGGGTGCTCGGGCACGCGGACTCCGCGGCCGAGGACTCCTTCTCGACCCGGGATGAATCGGGCCGTCCGCTTCTGGACTGCCCGCACTTCACCCGGCCCCGCACCTGGCACGATCGGGAAGTCCCCGACGTGCTGCTCAGCGGCGATCACGGTGCGATCGCCGACTGGCGACGTGAACAATCGGTCGAGCGGACGCGACGGCGCCGCCCCGACCTTCTCGACCCTACACCGCGACCCCTGGACGTCGAACGATCCATGTCGCGGCAACCCGACGGCGGCGAGCCCGCTCGAGGGGAACATTCGGGCGACGGCCCGGGAGATTCGGACTCATGAACCGCACGGAAACCATCGAATCGGCGGTCGCCGGCCAGCTCAAGGCCGACGACGCCCTCCCCAGCTTCTCGGTCGGCGACACGCTCGACGTCCACTACCTCATCGTCGAGGGTGAGAAGGAACGTGTCCAGGTCTTCCAGGGCGTCCTCATCGGCGACAAGGGCCGTGGCGTCAACCGGACCATCACCGTCCGCCGCATCGTCGCGAACGAAGGCGTGGAGCGGATCTTCCCGCTGCACAGCCCCCGCATCGCGAAGATCGAGGTCGTCCGACACGGTGACGCTCGTCGCGCCAAGCTCTACTACCTCCGCGACCGCATCGGCAAGGCTCGCCGTCTTCGCGACCGCCGCCGCGGCCTGAAGTGGGTCAACGAAGGCTGAGGCCGAACCACTCATGCGGGTATCACTGAGCAAGTCGTTCCGCTTCGAAGCGGCACACTGGCTGCCGACCTTCCCTGAAGGTCACAAGTGCCGCCGGCTCCACGGGCACTCCTTCCACATCCACGTCGTCGTGGAAGGGGAGGTGCCCGAGGGGTCGGGGTATCTCATGGACTTCGGCACCATCAAGGCGGCGATCGGTCCGGTCGAGGACGCCCTCGACCACCGCTGCCTCAACGACATCGAAGGACTCGAGAATCCGACGAGCGAGATGCTCGCGAAGTGGATCTGGGACCGACTGATCGGCGAACTCCCCCTGCTGCACGAGATCCAGGTGCAGGAGACCTGCACCAGTTCGTGCTGCTACCGCGGAACCTGAGGGCGGCGACCCGCGCCCGACGGCCCGTGCCACCCCCTCAGGACGCCCTCGTCATGCGGCTCTGCACCATTCTCGACACCGGTACCGCGCGGTCGGTCGGCATCCCCGACGCGGTCTGCGATCTCGTCGTTCCACACGGAGCGCCGATCGACGCCATCGCCTCGATCCTGCCCGGAAATCCGCTCGCCGACGACTGGATCGGTCTCGTCGATCTCCCCGGAGATCTTCTGGTCGCGTGGAGTGGAACCCTCGCGGACGATCTCTTCGCGGACGATCCGAGGACCTGGATGGCCGGCGGGCACGAACGGTTCGAGACGTTCTGCGACGACATCCGCGACACGCTGGTCGCCGCGGGTCGGAAGCTCTGCATCCGCCCGCACGCGCGGCACGTCCTGAGCGATGCGCAGGGGACGCTCGACTTCCTCCGCCGCCGCGAAGGTGAACCGTTCGGGCTCGCCCTCTCCCCCGTCGACCTGCTGCTTCCGTCGATGCTCGCCGACGCCGAGGACCACTACGCGAGGATCCTCGAGTTCATGGTCCCGAAGGCGGATCTCCTCTTCCTCACGGACGCGATGCCCGGCGAAGCGACCGACGACGACGAGGAACCACCGATGATCCCGGTGCCCCTGGGCGAAGGGGTGCTCCCTCGCACCGCGGTCATGGAGGCGATCAACACCCGCCTCCCCGACGACGCGCCGGTGGTCGTCGCACCCCGGGACCTCCCCACCGCGACCGCCTGGCGACACGGCGCCGCCCGGTGACCGCGGACGCGGCGATCGTCCGATGCGACTGGTGTGGAGACGATCCGCTCTACCAGCGATATCACGACGAGGAATGGGGCGTGCCGCAGCGGGACGGGGACGCGCTCTTCGAGAAACTGTGCCTCGAAGGGCTGCAGTGCGGCCTGAGCTGGCTCACGATCCTCCGACGTCGCGAGGATCTCCGCGCCGCCTTCGACGGCTTCGATCCCCGACGACTCGCCCACTGGACCGACCGGGACCGGCTCGACGTGCTCGATCGTCCGGGCGTGATCCGGCACCGTGGGAAGATCGACGCCATCTGCGGAAACGCGCGGGTGATGACCGACGCCTTCGAGGACGCCGATCGCTTCGCGGCGTTCGTCTGGTCCTTCGCGCCGGACGCCGGATCGGACCGCCCCCGGGCCCGGTGCACCGCGGACCTCGACACCGAGACGCCGGAAAGCCGACGACTCGCCCGGGCGCTGCGGCGGCTCGGTTTCCGGTTCGTCGGACCGGTCACCGCCCACGCGTTCATGCAGGCCATGGGACTCGTCGACGATCATCAGGTCGACTGCCACCGCGCCAGGGCGGCGTCACCCGCACCCGACGCCTGAAACTCGATCGACGCGAGATCTCGCCCGCCGATGTCGGAAGGGGTACGATGAGGTGTCGGCGGAGACCGACGATTCCCCCGAGACGCGACGCCGGTGTTGGTCACCTCGGCGACGCCTCGCGGACCGGAGCCGCGTCAGGATGACGATGACCCTCGATGGCGGACTCGACGCGAAGGTGCTCGTGCTCAACCGGGCGTACTCCGCGATCCGCGTGGTCGACGCCCGTCGCGCCTTCACCCTGCTGATCAAGAACATCGCCGAGGTGATCGCCGTCGAGGACGGCCATTATCGAAACTACGACTTCGAGACCTGGGCGGACATCGCCGAACTCCAACGGGAATTCGAGCCCGATCGCCACGACTGGGTCCGGACCACGCGGATCACGATCGCGGTTCCGAAGATCATCCGGCTCTTCGACTACGACCGGCGTCCCCGCCGCACCGTGAAACTGAACCGCCGGAACATCTACACCCGCGACGGAAGTCGCTGCCAGTACTGCGGCAGGTCCTTTCCGACGCGGGAACTCACCCTCGATCACGTGGTTCCACGGGTCCAGGGCGGCGAGAACAGCTGGACCAACCTGGTCTGCGCCTGCGTGCGCTGCAATGCGAGAAAGGGTGGCCGGACCCCCGTGCAGGCCGGCATGCGACTCGTTCGCGAACCGATCCGGCCGAAGCGGAATCCCGCCATCACCGTCCGACTCGGCAGCGGCAAGTACGACTCCTGGAAGGCGTTCATGGACGAGGCGTACTGGACCGTCGAACTCCAGTAGCCCTCCCGGCACCTCGAACGCCGTCCGACGCCGGAGGCGTTGGGGTTTACACCCCGTTCGACCCGAACCTGCCCCCACCGGGCCATCCGGGGTGCGAACATTCCCCCACACACCGGCCGGATCGGATCGTCGAAGCGATCCACCGACCGGCCGAACCGGGGGCATGGCCGATGCGAATCGCTCGGACCTTGAAGCCACATATCGAGTTCGATCGACTCACCACGACGGCGCTGATCGCGATGATCACGTTGAACGCGGTGTCGATCCTGCCGACGTTCATGATGGACCACGTGCCGTTTCCGGCATCGCTCTCCCTCGGCGTCGCCCTGGTCCTCGTACTTCGGTTCGACCGCCGCTTCGCCGCGTACTACGCGATCGTGGCGACGGTCTTCGCCCTGGCCACGTGGATCGGACGTGGAAGCTCCCTCGCGGGCTCCATCTCCGTGGTCGCCTTTCTTTCGATCGCGATCCTGCAGGGGCTTGCGCTCCTGGCGACGCCGTGGCTTCTGGGAAGCCGACGACGAGACCTGGTGACCGCATCCCCTTCCGTGGGCGGGGTGCTCCGCCTCCTCCTCCTCGTCATCCCCTTCGTCTCCCTCGTGCCGGCCGTCGCCGGCCTCATCCTCGCGTGGGGCACCGGCGAACCCGATCCGATTCCAACCGCGATCGCCGCCGCGATCCAGGGGCTCGTCGGCTGTTGTGCCACCGCCCCCTTCGCGATCGCGATGCTTCGTGACGAGTCGGGCCGGCGATCCCGCACCTGCGGCTTCGAACAGAGATGGGTGGTCGTCGCCATCCTGACGTTCATCACGGTCATCGGGCTGGCCCATCATCCCCTCGTGACGAGCGACCACGTGCTCGTGCAGACCCTCCTGGCGCTGGGCTCCCTTTCGCTCCTGGTCTTTCTCGCGGTCCTCTCCGGCTGGATGGCCACCGCCGTCGGGACGTTCCTGCTCGCATTCACCACCGGCGCTGCGCTCGTCGCCACGGCCGCACCAACGGCCTCGTCACTGGCCGATCCCGGCCTGATCGCCACGACGGGGGTCTGGGTCTCCGCCAGAATGGGATTCGTGCTTCCGGTGATCGCGATCGCGCTGATCGTCGCGAGCATGACCGAAGTCCATCTCCGTACCTGCCGGCGCCTCGAGGATCGCGAGGGCCGCCTGGGCGGGCTGCTCGACGACGCCGCGACGGGCCTGATCCGAACCGACGTCGGGGGCCGGATCCTCTTCGCCAACGAAGCGGCGATCGGTGTGATCGGAACCGATCCACTCGACCGCACGGAAGGTCGCAACGAGCCCCTGATGGCGTCGTTGATCGCACCGGGGAGCCACCGAAGACTGCATCGCGGTCTCCGGGCGGCGGGGAACGGCCGCCGTTTCCAGTGCGAACTCGACGTCGTGGTCGCCGACGGATCCTCCCGCATCCATCTCGCGCTCTTCAGCCCGGTCCGTGATCCGGGCGAAGCGGACTCCGTTCTCATCAATATGATCGACATCGACTCGCGTGAACGAAGAACGCGGCATCGAATGCGACGCGATGCGGAACGGGCCCGCGAGTCGCAGGAGACGAAGGAACTCGATCGACTGACCTCCCTCGTGATGAGCGACGTCAACAATCTCGCGACCGCACTGGCGGGCGTGGCATCCCTCGCCCGCGACGACCGTTCCCCGACCGAGCTCGATCACATGCTCGTGACGCTCGAGACCGGTTGCGAGTCCGCGGCACGCCATGCGGCCCGGCTCCGACACGCGATCCCCGGCGCCGCGATCTCGACGGAGTGCATCGATGTCGGCGGGCACCTGCGGGACCGGCTGCATCGCGCCGTGTCGATGGGCCGGATCCACCTCGACCACATGGACGTGGGCCACGGTCTCTCGGCCCCGGTCTCCGGCGCTTTCCTCGATCTGATCGTCGAGGAACTCATCCACGATCTCGAATCGGAACACGGATCGCCGTGCCCGACGATCTCGGTCTCCGTCCGACCGGACTGGTCGACGCGGTCGAGTGCCGCGGTGAACATCGAAGTCAGCAGTTCACGCCGACGTGCGGCTCGATCCATCGCCGCGTTGACCGACGCACGCAGCCCCGACACACCGATCGACCCGGCAGTGCTCGGTCTTGCCACGATCGCCGATCGGGTCCGGGAGATCGGCGGGTCGATCGACGCCCGGGATCACGACGTCTTCACCATCATCTCGATTCACGTGCCGGCTTCGAGCCGCACTGGATCCAGGGCGACGCCGACCGAAGCCCGCGCCCTTCGGAACCCGGTCGGGTTCAGCCGGCGGGCGTGATGAAGGAAAGGCCCGCGTGGGTTCGACCGGTCTCGACCGACGACGCATCGGGGTTCCGCTGCTCGTCCTCGCCGATGGTCGGCGTCGACCCCGACGGCTTCTCCGTGGTCTCGCTGGAGACGGGCTCGGACTCCTCCACCACGGGTTCCGCGGATTCCACCCAGTCGTCGGTCAGCATCCGAATCGATTCGATTCGAAGCGTGGTCTGCTGACGAAGCCCGCCCGGCAGCCATTCCTCGCCTTCGACCCGTTCGACCAGCATCCGTTCCGGATCGACCAACAGGCTGAAGCGGGCGTCGGTCGGGCCGGACTCGGCCTCACCACCAGCGCGGAGCTCGACCCGGACCATCTCCCGGTCGTCGACGACCACGCGATCGGCCTCGGCGGCGCGGAAGCCGCCTTCTTCAGTGGGGCGGAATTCCTCGAGCGGCGAGTCGCTGAATCGAAGTCGAAGATGCGGGAGCAGCCAGAGATCCTGCGCCGTCGCACCCGGCTTCGAGGACGTGAGCGAACGGCCCACGTCATCGAGCAGACCGGGACGTTCCACGATCAGGCGGGCGTCACGGACCTCGGCCCGCACCCGCGTCCGCATCCGGATCGGCGGATCGTCGGTCGCCGGATCGTCGGTGATCCGCTCGATCTCGGTCTCCTCGACGTAGTCCTCGATGGAGCGATACCGATCCACCAGTCGCTTGAAGAACCGGATCGGATCGACTTCACCGAGTTCGTCGAGTCGGGCCACCAGACGCCGCGCGTCGGACGCCGACTCCAAGGCCCGGCGATCACCGCCGGTCTCCGCGCCACCGGCGGCCACCGCCTGATTCGCCGAGACCAGCCCGCCGACGACGAGGGCGACGCAGACGAGTGGAACATTCGTTGACGCACGGAGTTCGAACATGGCCCGGCTCCCGTCCTGTCGGTGGAACGACCCGTGGCGCCGCGAGTTGCGGCCCGGACCAACAGCATACCATCCCGGAATCCCCGTTCCGGAATCGATTCAGCCGGTGAGGAGCACATTGAGGGTCATCACGAGGGCGTTGCTGAGCCCGTGGGCGACCATCGGGGCGACGAGCGACCCTCGAACCTCCCGGGCGACGCAGAATCCGACCGCGAGACCCGCCAGCGGTGGAATCGCGACCAGCCCCTGCGGATGGATCGCCGCGAAGATCAGGCTCGAGACCATCGCGGCGAGCACCATCGCGACCGGGACCGCCCAGGTCCGCATCAGGCCTCGAAGGTGGCTGTAGAACACGCCACGGAACATCGTCTCCTCCACGATCGGCGCCGCCACGCTCGCCAGCACGTAGATCTGCAGCAGGCCCCAGAAGTTCGCATCGGCGATCGCCTGCTGGACCGGATGGCTCGGTGCCGGGGTCTCTCCGGTCTGGGACTGGACGAGCCAGGTCAGGAACACCATCAGGATCGCCCCGATGAACAGCATCGGCACCGCCACCATCCACGCGAGGATTCCGTAGAAGACCTCGACGACGCCCCGGCCGAAGTGGAGCCCGACGTCCTGGCGCATCGTGGCGAGGCGAACGCCTCGAACGGCCGGCCACGCGAGCGCGATCAGGCTCGCGAAGAACGCGACGATGCTCGCGGGCAGCACCAGGTCCTCGACCGTGCCGACACCGACGTCGGCCGCGAGACCGGTGAGCGGTCCCAGCAGGAGTTGTAGTCCGAAGAACGTCAACATCCAGATGGCGAACGTCTCGGCGTACACCCCGTGATGCGTCGTCGGTTCGACGCGACTCCTCACCTTGCCGAGCAGCGCCATCACCAGCAACACGACGCCGAGCACGAAGCCGGTGAGACCCGCGAGGCCGAAGATCACGCCGAAGACGCCGAGCCAGATGACGAGCTGCATCGCATCGGCGGACTGTTCCTCCATCGCCTTCGGATCACTGAGATCGCAGGCGAGGTCCCCGAACCAGCCGAGTCGCGTCCGCAACACGTCCGCATCGGACTCGGGGATCGGCGTCTCGTCGGCGAGCGACCGGAACGCCGACGCCGCCGCCGGTCGGAGCAGTTCGAATCGCGGGTCGTCCTCGAATTCACTTTCGTCGAGCGCCTCGAGGCCCGCATCGGCGCCGAGCATCGCCGCGACGAGAATGTCGTAGGCGACCTCACCCGCCGGACCGGATCCACGGATGACCTCCGCCTGCGAGATCGCCGACGGATCCCCGGACACGGAATAGAGGCTGAACGCCACCCGACCCATGAGTTCGTCCTGGGCGCCGCTCAAGAGGAGCCCGTCCGGGATCGACTCGGCCGACACCTCGGAATTCGGGATTTCCTCCTCGTCCCCCAGAATCGCCGGCTTGGCCATCCACAGGACCGTGGAACCGAGAATCACCAGCCAGGCGAGACCGAGCCCGAGACGGCCCTGCCGGGGCCCAGAGGGCGGATTCGTGCCCTCCTGAGGCTGGTCTGAGGTCTGGTTGGAAGCGTGATCTGAGTGGGGATTCGGCATGGTTTCCAATCGATATCACCCGTGTCATCGGCTCCGAGGGACCTTGACAGAGAACCGTGGATGGCTATTCTTGGCGATTCTCGATCGGCCCCTCTCACGGGTTCGCTCGGGCGCCCGCGTCTCGGGCGCGTTTCGTCCTCGGACGAATCGTACTTCCATCCGCTTTCCCCCTCCGCCGATCGGGCCCACGACATGCCCCGCCAGACCTACCACGCGAAGCCCGGAGAGATCGAACCCGCCTGGCACGTCCTCGACGCCGAAGGCATGATCCTCGGTCGTTTCGCGACGCAAGCCGCCACGATTCTCATGGGCAAGCACCGCCCCGAGTACACGCCGCACGTTCTCAGTGGCGACTTCGTCATCGTGACGAACGCCGCGAAGATCGTCATGACCGGCAACAAGCTCGACGACAAGACCCTTCGGCGCTACAGCGGCTACCCGAGCGGTCAGAAGGTCGAGACCTACCGACGCGTGCTCGATCGCGATCCCACCCGCCTCGTTCGTCAGGCGATCGTGCGGATGCTTCCGAGCGGACGTCTCGGNCGCGAGATCGAATCGCGACTCAAGGTGTACGCGGANGACAAGCACCCGCATCAGGCCCAGCAGCCGAAGGTCCTCGAGATCGGCTGATCCAGCCGCNCTCCCCGACCCCGCGTCGAACCTCACCGTTCAAAGCAGCAACACTCGACATCGAGCCCGGACCACGACCGACCATGACCGAGACCAACGAGAACATCGAAGCCACCGAAACCCCCGTCGTCGAGGGCATCACCCTCGGTGACGTCGAATCGACCGCGACCGAGGTCGCACCGGTCTACGTCAGTCGGGGCCCCGATGCCCACGGCTGGTTCCGTGGAACCGGTCGTCGCAAGAGTGCGGTGGCCCGCGTCCGCATCAAGGCGGGCTCCGGCGAGTTCCAGATCCGTGGCAAGACCAAGGCCATGAAGGCNCTCGACGCCTACTTCACCGAGATCCGCGACCAGAACGCGATTCGCGACGTCCTCCAGAAGACCGGCACCGAAGGAAGCGTCGACGTCTTCGTCAACGCNGACGGCGGCGGCTTCACCGGCCAGGCCGGTGCGATCATCCTCGGCCTCGGTCGGGCCCTCCGGGAGTACGACCCGTCGCTGGAAGGCGCCCTCCGCGAGAGCGGCTTCCTCACCCGGGACGCCCGCGAAGTGGAACGCAAGAAGTACGGCCAGCCCGGTGCGCGTCGTCGCTTCCAGTTCTCGAAGCGTTGACCGACCCCGCCCTCGCGGGCGGCTCTTCCCGAAACATCGAACCGTCGCGACCCATCCGGGTCGCGACGGTTTTTCTTCTCCACGCACTCGCGCCCCCGACCCGACCGGAACGCGGCGGACTTCAGATCGCGTCCTCGTCGCCCGCCGCCTCGACGACCGCGGCTCGACGAATCGATCGGAGCAGCGCCTCCAGCTCACCGGACCACCGGGTGGGCGGGCGACCGACNAGGCGGCCCGTCTCGAGCAGCGTGCGAGGTCGCCCGGGAACGTCGAGACCGAATCGAACGAGGAACGGCTCGAGGTCGGCCGTGTTCGCGAATGCGGAACGCCGCGTCGCGTCGAGCGACCGCCACCAGCGGATCGGTGACATCAACGACCGCGCCGGCTCGGGGACCGCGATCAACAGGTCGATTCGTCTTCCTTCCATCCGCGTGGGGCGACGCCTGGCACCCGTGATCTCCGTCCAGCCGGGCTCCCGGGCCACGCGACGCGACACCGCGAGCCCCACCGATCGAGCCAGTCCGTGCCCGGACGCCCGCCGGGAGGGATCGAAACCACGAACCCCCTCCGACACCGCGTCGAGCAGCAGATTGACCGCGATCATCGCCCGAGCCGCGGGAAGCTGATCGATCCGGCGTCCGAGCGACTGCTCGAAACGCCGCAGACCGGGATTGAGACCGGCGAGCATCGCTCGCTCCAGCAGCATCCCCCACCACCGCAGATGCGATTCGACGAGATCGACGTCCCGTTCCCGGATCGGCCCGCCGGCGTCGCGAATCGCATCGACCCCGAGACGCGCGCGGGCGAGCGCGAAGTTCATCGCCGCGATCCGGGCTCGATCGGACTCCTCGTCCTCGGTCCGGCGGTCCCGGATCCCCTCCAGCCACTCGAAGAATCGNAGGCCGCCGAACGTCGACACCTCGTCGTCCAGCGACCCCGCCACCCCGAACACCTCGGCGGCATCGGGCCGATCGAGGTTCGGTGGCGTCACCGTCGGCGACGGAATGGAGGCCACCGCGTCGAGACGCCCCGAAAGCTCCTGTCGGCGGACCACTGCGAGACTCCGATCGATCCTCGCCGCGATCTCCGTCGAGGGAATCAGGCGTGACCTCGCCCGCACCACCACCCGCGCGATGCGGCGACGGCTCCCGGCGNCCCGCCGAGGGCGTNGTCGNTCCGGGCCCCCCGCGACGACGTCCACCGGCGAGTCGCCGTCGGGATCCGCCGCCACCGCCTCGATCGNGGCGGGCGGANTCGACCCGGAGGCCGGCCCCAGCCGCTCCGCGTGTCGTGATGCGAAACCGGCGACGATGTCCCGACGACACACCGAGCGGGCGAAACCATCCGGGAACCGGGCGAGGATCATCGGCAGGCCGTCGTCCCGCCACCGCTGCAGGGTCCGACGCGACACGCCCCAGGCCGTCGCGAGTTCGACGGCGGTGATTTCGATTCCGGGATCGTGAGGGGCTGGTCCTCGCCGCGACGCGAGCCGACTCGCCAGCAGGGCCGCATCCGCGAGCAGGTCGGTCCCGGAGAGCACCTGTGCCTCGAGATCGTCGTCCCGGGCGACCACGCCCGTCACGCGAAACACGAACCAGGAGACGGGGTAGTTCCGACCGGGATCGATTTCGGGGAAGGCGAGGAGGAGTCCGTCGAGGAACTTCCCCAGCACCTTGGGGCCCGCGAAGGTGAATTGCCGGTCGACCAGCGACATGGCGGCGGTTCGATACCGCCGGTCCTCGGTCATGCCGACGCCATCACGTCGGCCGCGATTCGGAGGGGCGGGCGTCGCTCGCCCGGATCGCTCACCTTCGACGCCGCTTCGAGGAAGGTCCGGATCGCCTCGATGGACCGCGGGGTGCACTCGTAGCAGAGACGCGTGCCGAGGTATTCGATCGCCTGTCCGATCTCCCATCCATGCGACGGGGCGTGTCGCTTCGCGATGGTCGCGATGCGATGTCGATTGCGGCGCCGCGCGTGGTCGACGAGGACCGCGAGGCGTCGGGCCCGCTCCAACTCCTCGCCGGCGGCATCCGCACGACGGAACCAGGACGCGAAGACGAACGGCAGTCCCGTGAGTTCGCGCCAGGCCTCGCCGAGGTCGAGCTGATGCGGATGAGTGTCGGTACCCGGTCCCGAGCGGACGACCTTGTCACCGATGAGGAGCACCGCGTCGGGCCAGTCCTCCCGGACCGGACCGGAGGCGTCGAAGGGCTCGAAGCGAGGCTTGAGCCCGTACTGCTCCTGGAGCAGGATCCGAAGCAGGGCGATCGACGTGTGACTGTCGACGTCGCAGCCGACGGTCTCGATCTCCGAGAGCGGTCGGTTCGAGAAGAGCCGGACCGTCCACGTCGGGCCGTCGCAACCGATCTGGCCGACGGGAACGAGCTCGAGTGGGACCTCGGACCGCTGCTGGTCGATCACCGAACACAGCGAGAGGTCGGTCGCCCCGGCGGCGAGCAGTCCAGCGAGCGAGGACGGCACCGCGGCCACGATCTCGACCCCCCGGGCCCGGTCGAGACCGTCGATCAGGGGGAGCGTGTTGAGGTACGAGACGACCCCGAGGCGGGCGTCGATGGACGAGGAGGCGGTCATGCGTTCATGCTAGGTCGTTCGTGGCCTTGAAGCGATCCAAGGCACGTCGTCGTTCAGCCGAAACCGACCCGCGGACCGCGAACCGCGGTCTTCGACTCGATCGACGCGGGCCGATCCGACTCCGCCAGCGAGCCACCCGCGACCACGACCCTGGGAATCCGCGGGGAGAGTCCGCAGAGCAGTTCGTAGGGCATGACGTCCGCCCGGGCCGCCACCCGGGGGAGCGACACCACCGAATCGGGATCCGAACTCACCACTTCGACGGAGGCGTCGGCGTCGACGGGGCCGACGTCGGTGAGGTCCACCACGCACTGATCCATGTTCATCCGGCCGAGTACCGGCGCCGCGACCGGCCCATGCTTCCCATGGACCACGACTCGATGGCCGCCCACCCGGCTCGGCGGCAGGCCGTCCGCGTACCCCACCGGGACGAGTCCCGCGATGGTGTCGCGTTCGATCCGCTCGGTGCAGCCGTAGCCGATGGTTCGACCCGCCTCGATTCGCCTGACCTGGACGAGCCGTGACCACCAGGAGATCGCGGGACGAAGCCGAAGCCCGGAACGGTCGGTCGACGCCGGACGCGGAAGATGACCGGTCCAGCCGAGGCCGATTCTCGCCATGTCGAATCGAAGGGAGGCGTCCTGCAGGGCGGCGGTGGCCGAAACGTGGCGGACCGCGTCATCCGGGACGAGATCGCCCGCGTCCTCGAGAAAACGGCGGAATCGCCGGCCTCGTTCGCGGGCGGTGTCGGGATCGTCGAGGGCGTCGGGGAGGTGCGTCATCACACCGGCGAGACGCAATCGCCGACTGCCTGCGACGGTTTCGAGGATCCGGCGGGCATCGGGCTCCTCGCAGCCGCCCCGGCCCATGCCGGTGTCGAGCTCGAGATGGACCGGAAGCACGATGCCGAGCGGGGCGGCCTCGGCCTCGAGGTCACGAACCTGCTCGAGGGTGTGGGCGGTGTAGTGCAGCCGACCGGAGGCCAGCAGATGCCTCGCGGCCCCCGCTCGGTCGAGCTGGTGGACGGGCATGAGCACGAGCACGGACGCCCCGCGGGCGGCCGTGGCGACCTCGATCGCTTCCTGAGGCTGGTAGGCCGCGAAATTCCGGATCCCCATCGAGGCCATCGAGCCCGCGATTCGGGCGGCTCCGAGGCCGTAGGCGTCCGATTTGACGACCGCACAGATCCGATCGGGCGCAGGATGCCCCCCGCCGACGAGACGGGCGATGGCCTCGAGGTTGCCCTCCAGCGCATCCAGATCGATTCGAATGGAACTCGTCGTGGTCATGAAGAGTCCGAAAAGTCGGGGACTCGGGCAAGGTACCACCGGGATCCGCCGCGGTGGGGTGCCCTCTGCGGGTACTATCGACGGATTGAGCCGGCGTTCATCAATGAGCGACGGCCCCGACGCCTCAGCGAGTTCCACCTTTGACGACTTCGACGGACAAGACCCCCCCGCGTGAGAACGATCCCTCCACCGAATCCGTCGCCGCACCGGCGAAGGACGAGGCCGAGGAGACGTTCGACACTTCCAAGACCTTCGCCGATCTCGGCCTGCCGGACGACGTCCTGAAGGGAATCACCAAGAGCGGATTCGTGCACCCCACGAAGATCCAGGCCTCGCTGATNCCCGCGGCGCTCNCCGGACGACATGTTCTCGGACAGGCCAAGACCGGCACCGGCAAGACCGCCGCGTTCGGACTCCCNCTGCTCGCGGCGATCGAGCCCGGCGATCACTTCGCCTCGCTCATCCTCGTCCCGACCCGGGAGCTCGCGATCCAGGTCGCGCAGGAGATCAAGGATCTCGGCGCCGGCACCCCGCTGCACGTGCTCCCCGTCTACGGCGGCCAGCGGATCACCGCGCAGGCGCCGAAGCTCGAGCGCGGACCGGAGATCGTGGTCGGCACCCCNGGCCGCGTGATGGANCTCCACGAGCGTCGNATGCTTCCGTACGACACGGTCCGCGTCGCGGTGCTCGACGAGGTCGACCGCATGCTCGACATCGGTTTCCGCGACGACATCCGGAAGATCCTCGGTGGGATGAAGCAGCGACCGCAGACGATCTTCGTGAGCGCGACGATCTCCCCCGAGATCGAGAAGCTCGCCCGGTCCTACATGAAGGACCCGGTCAAGATCGTCAGCAAGGAGAAGAGCCTGACCGTCGCCCGGGTCGCCCAGTCCTGGATCAACGTCGAACGCTGGGACAAGCGGAAGATGCTCCACCATCTCCTGGTCCACGAGACACCGGAGCTGACCGTGGTCTTCTGCCGCACCAAGCGGACCGTGGACGACGTCACCAAGTTCCTCAATCGCAAGGACATCGCGGCCCACGCGATCCACGGCGACCTGATCCAGAGCCAGCGGAACAAGGTCATGGAACGGCTTCGCGCCGGGAACCTGTCCGTGCTGGTCGCCAGCGACCTCGCGGCCCGCGGCCTCGACGTCGACGGCATCAGCCACGTCATCAACTACGACCTCCCCGAAGACCCCGAGGTCTACGTCCACCGGATCGGCCGGACCGCCCGCGCGGGCCGGAAGGGCGTGGCGTGGAGTCTGGTGAGCCCCGATCAGGGCGATCTCCTCACGAACTGCGAAATGCTCGCGAACATCGAGATCCCGCAGCTGGTCTACGAGGACTTCGTGCCGGGCACCGTCCCCGCGGACGTCCGGGCCGAGAAGGAACTCGCCGAGAAGCGGGTCCAGGATCGCGAGGCATCCGTGAAGCGAACCGAGGCCCCCCCGGTCAAGGCCGACGATACCGCCGCCTTCCCGGGCGGCATCGTGCCCACCAAGATGCCGGCCCGCCGGATGCAGGGCAAGGTCCGAACCCGACGCCGATGAGACCCAGATGAGCAGCCCTTCCGACGGTTTCGTGCGCACCCATCCCGAGATCGCGGACGCCCTCTCCGAGGGACGTCCGGTGGTCGGCCTCGAAACCGCGGTGCTCACGCACGGACTCCCCCGAACCGGTCGCGCCACGCCCGGCTGTCTTCGGGCCGACGGGTGCGTCGCCGGACTGCTCGGGGGCGAGATCGCGTGGGACGACGACGCGCCGCTCAATCTGCAGGCCGTCCGACTGGTCTCGAAGGCGGTACGGCACGCGAACGCGGTGCCCGCGGTCGTCGCGATGATCGACGGCGTGCTGCGGATCGGCCTGGATGACGACGAACTCGCGGCCCTCGCACTCGATGAGACCGCCCGCAAGGCGAGCAACCGCGACTTCGCGGCGCTGTCCGTCGCCCGCGCCTCGGCCGGAACGACGGTGGCGGCGTCCATGCACGCGTGCGGGCTC
>NYVS01000121.1 GCA_002684755.1 Phycisphaerae bacterium | reverse complement strand
ACTCGACGGCATCCATCAGGGTGTCGACGTCGGACTGATCGAGCATCTCAGGGTCGGACATGGGAAACGCGTCTCCGGTGCGGCGATCGATGATCCAGCGTCGGCCTCCTGCCCACGCGAAAACCATTCCCCACTGTCGAGTCATCGGCCGTCGCTTCGACCGGGCTTGAGGTTCGGCACCGGGAGAAGGCCTCCCGAAGCAGATTCGCTCGCCTTTCGCCCGGAAGCGGAGCGCAGCTCGACTTATCGGTTCGCCTTCGCCGACCGCACGGGGGGGGCTCGCGAAGGCCCCCGATTAGAGGTTCGTCACCGTCCACAACCGGGATCCGCCTGGCTCGAGCCCGCGAGCGACTGGATTTTCATTCGGCCCATTGCTGCCCTCGTCTCGCGACACCCGATCACCTATCCAAGAGTCCGATAATACCACTTTCATATAACGAAAAGTTACGATTTTACGTAAAACGACGCTGGAAACAGCGAAGTCAGGCGCAGGTTCTCCTTGAATTCTCGCATGGATGATGGGACCCTTTATCGGGTCGGTAATCCAACTTCCATGCGGACGATGTGACCGTCAGGGGCAAGAAAGAATCTTCAAGCAAAGGAGCCAAGAGATGATGAGTCGAATGATGACAGCGGGCGTGGTGGCGACCGCTATTGGATCGAGCGCCTCCGCGGGCACGATCTTCAACACGACCACCAACGATCTCGGTAACAACCAGTTTCAGCTCGTCGATCAGTTCACGATCAACTACGACCTGACCGTGGCCTACAAGGATTCCGACCTGAACGGCACCATCGACAGCCAGTTCACCTTGGGCGGCCCCGCCGACTACGACGGCCTCTACACCGACCCGGAAAACTACATTCTGGATTTCAGCGGCGATACGTTCTATCTGGGCAACCAGACGACCATGAGTGGCACCGTCGACTGGTCGCTCAACTACGTCTCCACGCCGGGCGATGCATCGACCAGCTACAGCACGATCCTGTTCGGCACGATGTCCGGCGGAATCCTGACGGTCCGAGACGGCATCGAGTGGCCGGTCAGCGGCGGCGGTGCGGGGCCGTTTCAACCGGTTTCGGGAGAGCGATGGGGATACGCGCTCGGTGACTTCGACACCTTCACCTGGGACAGCGCGAACGGAACCCTCGCCGCCAACGTGGGCGGGGCCGTCCCCGGCCCGTTCGGGTTGATGGCCTTCGCCGGCTTCGGCATGGCTCGCCGCCGTCGAAACCGCTGAACAGACGCCACCTGGAAGAATGATCGGCCCGGATCCCGAGTGCAGACTCGGGATCCGGGCGTTTTTGATGCTCGATTGAGGACGGCCGCCCTCGGTTTCGACTGATCCCGAGCCGGGATCGACGTACCATTCCAGACCCATGCGAAACCGAACCAGCATTCTCGATCGACTTCGCGCGATGCTCGCGGCGATCCTGCTCGGCCCCATGCTCCTCGCAGCATCTCCCGCCGTCGCCCAGTTCGACTTCGGCTTCGAGGCGAACGACGAGCCGGCCTTCAACGACTCCCGGGACCGGGTCGGCACCGACATGCTCCTCTCGCGGACCGCGGTCGCCCCGGGCGGCGACGTCGTCGTCGCCGTGATCCTCGACATGGAAGCCGGGTGGCACGTCTGGCCCGGGCCGGTTTCGGTGCCGGACGATCTCGCCCAGTTCGACGGGGCGATCCGAACCACGATTTCGATTCCGGCCTCGGAAGCCACGCCGTTCACGATCCACGATGGATTCGCGACGTGGCCGGAGATTCACGGCGTCCTGGCCGATCTCGGCGATGGTCGGATCAAGTACGCGGTCTACGAAGGTCGGGTCGCGATCCTCGTGCCCGTCACCGTGGACGAAGACGCCGCACCGGGCCGATACGACCTCACCATCGATGTGGGCTTCCAGACCTGCGACGACCGGAACTGCCTGGCCCCCGCCGAGGTCTCGCTGACCCGGTCCCTCGAGATCTCGACNTCCGGCGGCGGCGCCACCAACGANGACGACCCNGCGTTCGCNGCGTTCGATCCCTCGATCTTCGCGGCGATCCGAGGCGGTGCNGTCGCCGCGGACATCATCGAATTCGACGTGTTCGGNNTNGCCTTNTCGGTCGACGCCGCGGGCACCGGCGGNTTTCTCCTGCTGCTCCTGGTCGCCGCGGTCGGCGGCCTGCTCCTGAACCTGACGCCCTGCGTCCTCCCGGTCATCCCCCTGAAGATCATGGGCCTCAGCGCCGCGGCCGAGAATCGACGTCGGTGCTTCACCCTCGGCCTCTCGATGTCGGTGGGCGTGGTCTTCTTCTGGATGGTGCTGGGCGGGATGATCGCGGGACTCAAGAGCTTCCAGTCGATCAGCGAGCTGTTCCAGTATCCGGCCTTCACGATCAGCGTCGGCGCGATCATCGTGGTGATGGCGATCGGCATGGCGGGGTTCTTCACGATCCAGCTGCCGGCCAGGTTCTACGCGGTGCAGACGAGCCACGACACCATCGGTGGCTCGTTCGTCTTCGGCATCATGACCGCGATCCTCTCGACCCCGTGCACCGCGCCGTTGATGGGCGCCGCCGCCGCCTGGGCGACGACCCAGTCGCCCGGCACGGTGCTCACGGTGTTCGGTTCGATCGGCACCGGGATGGCGATCCCCTACCTCATCCTGAGCGCCTTCCCCGATCTGGTGAAGAAGATGCCGCGGACCGGCAAGGCCAGCGAAGTCGTCAAGCAGGTGATGGGNCTGCTGCTCCTCGCCGCCGGCGTCTACTTCGTGGGCAGCGGGATCTCCGGACTGACCGTCGTCCCGGGCGAACCCCCCAGCCGGATCTACTGGTGGTTCGTGACCGCGGCCGCACTGGCCTCCGGCGTCTGGCTNCTCGTNCAGACCTGGCGGATCGCGGANCGATGGNCNCCNNGGATCGTCTTCACNNTCGTGGGTGGNTTCATCACGTCGCTCTCNATCTGGGTCGGCCTGACCATGACCGCGAAGGGCCCGATCGACTGGGTCTACTACACGCCCGAGCGCTTCGCGAACGCGGTCGCCGAGGACAAGGTGGTCGTCCTCGACTTCACCGCCGAGTGGTGCTTGAACTGCAAGACCCTCGAAGCCACGGTCCTGCAGACCGAACGCGTCGTCGCGGCCCTCGATCGTCCCGACGTGGTACCCATGAAGATCGACCTCACCGGCGACAACCCGGACGGCCGGGCGAAGCTCATCGAAGCCGCTCGCCGCACGATTCCGCTGCTCGTGGTCTACGGGCGGGACGGCGTGGAGATCTGGAAGAGCGACGCCTACACCCCGAGCCAGGTCCTNGAGGCGATCGCGGAAGCGGGCCCGAAGGCCNCTGATGGCTCCTGAGGCCGGTTTCGATCCCGTCGATTGTTGACGACCGTTCGATGAAGTCCTCGACCGGTCGACGGGATGGTCGAATGCCGACATGCCGATCGCCTATACCGTCACCGCTCGGTTCGAAGAACACGACGTCGCCGAGGACTTCGTCCACTGGCTGCGGTTCGGACACATGCGGGCGGTGCTCGATGGCGGCGCGGATCGCGCCGAAGTCGTGCGCTGGACGGAACCGGAGGAGGAGGAGACCACCGTCACCGTGCGGTACCGCTTCCCGGATCGCGTCGCGTTCGACACCTACCTCGCCCACCACGCTCCCGGACTTCGCGACGAGGGCGCCGAACGGTTCCCGCCGAGCCGCGGCGTGACGTTCTCCCGGATCGTCGGCGAGATCCTGCTTCCCGAGTGATCGGTGGCGGCGGTTTCGCCGATCATTCGACGCTCGAACCACAGGCCGATCGAATCGCGTCCACGCGTCGCCCCTGTTCNGGGCCGAACTGCGCGAGCGGGTCGAGGTCCTGCGTCGCGTCGAGCCTGATCGCCTCGTCGACCGCGACGATCGCCTCATCACAACGCCCGAGCGCCGCGAGCCGTTCCGCGAGTCGAAGCCGCCAGCTCGCAGCGTACGGATCGAATTCGATCACCCGCTCGATCGCGAAGACCGCGTTGCGTTCGTCGGACGGATCCGAGGAAGCGATCGCGATCGCCTCCAGCACCGACGCGTGCGTCGCCGCCGACGCGACGCCGGGACGGGCGTCGGACCACGCGCCGGCGATGGTCGCCGCCCGTCGTCGATCGGCGTCGAGGCCGGTGGTCATGAACAGCGTGATCGCGCCACGCACGCGTCGGGGGTCGTTCCAGCCCCCCCGCTCGACGAGGTCCACGACCAGCGATTCCGCCGCCTCCCGGCGATCGGCCGCGGAGGGTGGCGGGCGATCATCGGCGGGCGTCCGNTGGAGGGCCGAGATGGAACGCCCGGCCTCCGCGGTGGCGAGGGCGTCCCGGAGCCCACCGATCGCCATCACACCCGCGACCACGGCGAACACCACGGGAATCACGAGCGAGCGTGTGCCTCGGGACGACGCCCCGGTCTCGCTCCGGCGNNCAACGGCACCGCCCGAACACGCGAGCAGNGCCCAGCACGCCACGAGGGAACCCGGTTGCCACAGCAGCATTTCGATCTGGGACTGGGCCACGAGGACGCCGGCCGCCGCCACCGCCACGCCTCGGACGAATCCATCGGCCAGCCGGGAGGAGACCGACCACGCCGCNNCGCCGGTGATCACCGCCGCGAGCGTCGCCGCGACCCGGACCGCGAGACCGTCNCCAAGAAGCGGGCCTTCGACCCACGCCTGCAGGATCACCACGATCAACGCCATCAGTCCGGCGGCGATCGCGAGGGGTGCACCGANCGCCACGTCGGCGTCATCTCCGTCCGAACCCGAGGAATCGCGTCGAAGGACGATCAGGCCCGCGACCAGAAGCCAGCCGATTCCCGAAACGCCGAGTGACGCGAGCCAGTCGACGACGACGGAATGCGCGCTCGCCACGCTTTCCGGGCTGCGGATCGGCCGCNTCGAGAGATAGGCGTTCTGGAACCCGTCGGGCCCGACACCCAGCCACGGATGTTCGAGGAACATCGCGAATCCGCCCTGCAGGTAATGCCAGCGAAAGAGCAGCGAGCGATCCCCCGCGAAGTCCTCGGGCAGCAGACCACGCAGCACGATCGCGGCGAAGGCGAGCGCGCCGACGGCGATCAACCACGCCCCGGAACGCCGCAGGAACGTCTCGCGCAGCGGGCCCAGCAGCAGGAGCAGGCCGAGGACGCCGACGGCGGAGGCGGCGATCGCCCCCTTCGATCCGTTCAGTCCGACCAGCAGCAGGCAGCCGGTGCCGGCGACCCCGAGCATGACGGGCCCACCGGCGCCACGATGTTCGCCGTCCCCGAGCTTCCGAGCCGTGACCAGCAGCCCGATCGCGAGCACGCCGCCGGCGGCGAGCAGTCCGCTCAGCACGTTGGAGAAGCCGATCCATCCGATGGCCTCCGGCTGACGAAGCCGGCGTTCGTAGATCAACGCCGCCGGCGAGTCGGCCACCCACCCGCGGGCCGCGAAGATCGCGTCCCGGTTCGCGTCGAAGAACGCGACGGTGTCGGGATGTTCGACGAAGACCTGGTGCAGTCCGCGGACCACGTTCGCCGCGATCGCCGCGAGCACGATCGCGAGCACCGCACGCCGGATCGCGGGGGTCCGGACCAGATGTGCGAGCGCGACGCCCGCCGCCACCGCCGCGAACCAGTCGAATCCCCGCCAGGCGTCGAGTTGATCGGACCAGCCGTGCCACACCACCACCGGAAGCGGCAGCAGGAGCAGCACGAGCATCGGGCGATCGACGCCGCGCCGCCGCGACGCCGTGGCGAGTCCGATCCCCGCGAGCAGCACGAGCATCGCGTCGAGCAGCAGCGAACCCGCGGAACCCACCGCCGGAAACGGCCCGGCGACGCTCGCCGGATCCACGTCGAAGAGTCGATCGGGTGCGAACGGAAGCAGGAGTCGGAGCGAACCGAGCCCCGCGATGAGCATCGCGATGACGGCGCGAGTCGCGGTTCCATCGCCGTCACCCGGCGTTTCCGGCACGTCTGCGCCGACCGTCAACCGCCGACCCCGTCACGTCGACGCCGGGCGCCGGATTCGAGCAGCCCGAGGACGAGGAGGATCGACGCGGTCTGCGCCCCGATCATCACCGCCTGCCACGGCTGCACGGAGCCGAGGACGATGCCCCCGATCCCGGTCGCGGCGGAAAGCCCCCAGATGACCAGCACCGCGGACCGACGCGACAGCCCGAGGCCGACGAGGCGATGCGACAGGTGCTGTTGGTCGCCGACCAGCGGACTCCGGCCCTGCCGGATGCGGATCAGGCTGACCGACACGAGGTCGTAGATGGGAATCGCGAGCACGATCACCGGCATGAGCACGCCGTACCACGCGCTGCCGAGTGCGAAGTCGGGGTCCGCGGTGTCGACGAAGGTCGTCCGCACGGTCAGCGTGGCGAGCAGCCAGCCGATCACGAGCGAGCCGCCGTCGCCGAGGAAGATCCGCGCCGGCGGGACGTTGTGGACGAGGAACCCCATGAGCNCGCCGCAGAGCAGCCCGAAGGCGGNGGCGGTGAACCACTGGCCGTTGATGATGGTGGCCGCCATGAAGATCGCGGCCGCGATCGCGGCGACGCCCCCGGCGAGGCCGTCCATGTTGTCGAGGAAGTTGATCGCGTTGCAGATGACCACGATCCACGCCACGGTGAGCGTGGCGGACAGGGCGATCCCCGGCCCGCCGAAGGCGTCGAGCACCGTGAAGAGCCGGAGTCCGCCGATCACCACCACCGCCGCGGCCACGCCGAGCTGGATGAAGAGCTTCGGCAGCGGCGGGAGCGCCCGGCGATCGTCGTAGAGCCCGACCGCGTGCATCACGATGCCGCCGATCACGATCGTCCACCACGCGGACCGCTCGCTGTCGAGGCGGTCCGCGAACGACTCCGCCGAAACCCCGAACGAACCGAGCATGCCGGGTGCGACCGCGAGCAGGATCAGGCCGATCGCGAGCGGTCCGAGCGTCGCGGCCGCGATCGCGATCCCACCGATGTTCGGGATCGCTCGGAGCTCCTTGGCGTGCCCCGCCGTGCCCTGCGAATCAAGCGTGCCGGCCCGACGACCGATCCGGACCAGCAGGGCGGTCAGCGGTGCGGCGATCAGGAAACCGAACGGAATGGAGAGGAGAGTCGGTCCGAGCATCACCGCATGGTATCCGCCCGACCAACCGACCCTCGTGCGGCGAGCCGGTCCGCTACCCTGTTCGACCATGAAGTCCGTCACCGTCTATTGCTCCAGTTCCTCCTCCCTCGACCCGCACTTCACCCACACCGCCGAGATCGTCGGCCGGGAGATCGCGAANGGTGGCCGGGCCCTCGTCTACGGCGGCGGCTCGACCGGCCTNATGGGTGACGTGGCCCGTGCCTGCGCCGCCGCGGGCGGCGAGGTCGTCGGCGTCATCACGAGCCANCTCGCGACGCTCGA
Source organism: Phycisphaerae bacterium (assembly GCA_002684755.1). The sequence goes on along the minus strand of NYVS01000121.1, from coordinate 5,720 downwards.
GGTCGCNTTCGAGGGTTGCACCGAGCTCATCACCGTCGAGACGATGCGGGAACGGAAGCGGATCATGGTCGAACGCGGTGACGCGTTCCTGGTCCTGCCCGGCGGCCTCGGAACCTACGAGGAACTCTTCGAGACCCTCGTCGGCCGGGTGCTCTCCGAGCACGACAANCCGATGGGGATCGTGAACGACCACGGCTACTTCGATCCGCTCCTCGCGATGATCGAGCACGGCATCGAGCAGAAGTTCATCCGACCCGCGATCCGCCGACTGCTGTCGATCGACCGGGATCCCGTCAAGGTGCTGCACGACCTCGCGACGGATCGGGGACACGGACTCTCCCAGTCCGACCTGATCCCCCCGCTCGCCGAACTGGAGACCTGATCCGGCCGGTTCCCGTCGACGACGTGGAACCGACCGCCGGCACGCTTCCCCCATGGACGCCACCGCGATCATCGCCGGCCAGGGCGACCTCCCGCGACTCACCGCCGAAGGGGTGCGGGCGGCCGGGCGGCGAGTGGTCGGCCTCGGCCTTCGTGGCATGTACGACCCTGCNTTTCCCGCCTCCTGCGACGAATTCCGGGAGGTCGGGTTCCTTCGACCGACGGGCTGGGTGCGAGCGGCGAGGCGAGCCGGCTGCGAGGATTCCATCCTGATCGGCCGCGTCGGCAAGAACGTGATGCACCGACGACGCTTCAAGTTCGAGATGCTCCGGGAGATCCCCGACTTCTTCGTCATCGACCTCTGGTACCGGAAGTTGCGGTTCGATCGCCGCTCCGCCACACTCCTGAAGACCCTCGCCGACGACCTCAACGCNCGCGGACTCAATCTCGTGGACTCCACCACCTATCTCAAGGACCACCTCGCCACCGCCGGCGTCTGCACGACGCGACGGCCCACCGCCGACGAGTCCGGCGACGTGTCGTTCGGGTGGCCCCTGCTGACCCGCACCAGCGAACTCGAGATCGGACAGGCGATCGCGGTCCGGCAGCGTGACGTGATCAGCGTCGAGGCGGTCGAGGGCACCGACCGGATGATCGCCCGCACCGCCGAGCTCTGCCCCCGCGGCGGCTGGACGCTCCTCAAGACCGCGTCGCCGACCCACGACACGCGNTCGGACGTGCCCACGATCGGCGAACGAACGATTCGAAACGCCGCCGAGGCGGGCTGCACCTGCATCGCGCTCGGCGCCGGCCGCGTGATTCTCGCGGATCGCCCGAAGGTGATCGCCGCCGCGGACGCCGCGGGCATCGCCATCGTCGGGATCGGCGACGACCCGGAAACCCCGCCGCCCGCCGCGGCCGGTCCCGGAACCGACGCGTGACCGACTCCGCGGGATCCGAACGACGCTTCGCGAGCCGCGCGGGCCTGAAGCTCGAGCACGGCCTCGACGCGTTCGAACTCGACGTGACCGGATTCCGATGCGCGGATTTCGGGGCGAACGTCGGTGGGTTCACGGACTGCCTCCTCCAACGCGGCGCCGCCCGGGTGGTCGCGATCGACACCGGCCGCGGCGTCCTCGCCTGGCCGCTCCGACAGGACGCCCGGGTCGAGACCCGCGAACGGACCAACGCCCTTCACGACGATCCGCCGGAGGGCGGCGTCGACCTCGTCGTGATCGATCTCGCCTGGACCCCGCAGCGACTGGCGATCCCGGCGGCGTTGCGCTGGCTCGATCCCGCCGGGGCGCGTCGGATCCTCACGCTGGTGAAGCCGCACTACGAACTCAAGCCGGAGGAGAAGGACCTCCTCGACCGGGGTTTTCTCCCGCAGGAGCATGCGCCGCGGGTCCTCGAAGCGGTCCTCGAGGCGATGCCCGGACTCGGCGTGGAAGTCCTCGGCGCCTCCGCCTCGCCCCTCGTGGGCGGCAAGACGGCGAAGCGTCGCGGCGTCCCCGGAAACATCGAATACGTCGCGCTGCTCGCTCCTTCGGACTGACCGCGTCGCCGCCCTCGCCGACCGCCGGAAAACCCGCGTGAAACCTCCTCTCCGAGGCGACCGACGGACCCCGCGAAGGGGCCGTTTCAGGTAGAATTCGGCGTCCGGAAAACCCTTCGTCGGCGAGCCCGCCGAAGGCCTCCCCCCCCGTCTCCCCGACGACCCCTCGAGAGCAGCGACGACCCGCATGAGCGAAGACTCGACCACGCCCGAACCGACCCCGGAAAACGACGGCACCGACGACGCTTCGGCGGTCGGCGCCATCGGTGAAGTCGTCGATCTGGAGATCGAACGCGAACTCCACGACTCGTACCTCACCTACGCGATGAGCACGATCATGGACCGCGCGCTGCCCGACGTGCGCGACGGTCTCAAGCCATCGCAGCGGCGAATCCTCGTCGCGATGAACGACCTCAACCTGTCGCCCGGCCGCAAGCACATCAAGAACGCGAAGATCGCCGGCGACACCTCGGGCAACTACCACCCGCACGGCGAATCGGTGATCTATCCGACCCTGGTCAACCTCGGCCAGGACTGGAAGACCCGCTGCCTGCTCATCGACAAGCAGGGGAACTTCGGTTCGATCGAGGGCGACCCCCCCGCCGCGATGCGGTACACCGAATCCCGGATGACCGCGGCCGCGGTCGCGATGCTCGAGGACCTCAAGTACGAGACGGTGGACTTCAAGGCGAACTACGACGAACGCCTGATGGAACCCGTGGTCCTGCCCGCGAAGTTCCCGAGCCTCCTCGTGAACGGCTCGAGCGGCATCGCCGTCGGCATGGCGAGTTCGATGCCGCCGCACAACGCGGGCGAGATCTGTGATGCGGTGATCCGCGTGCTCGACGATCCCGAACTGCCGCTCTCGGAGCTTCTCCAGACCGTCCCCGGCCCCGACTTCCCGACCGGCGGCGTGATCGTCGGTCGACAGGGCATCGTCCAGGCCTACACCACGGGACGCGGCCGCATCACGGTGCGGGGACGCGTGCGGCAGGAGATCCAGAACGGTCGCGACGTGCTCGTGATCGACGAGATCCCCTACCAGGTCAACCAGAGCAGCCTCATCGAGAAGATCGTCGAGACCGCGAAGACCGGGAAGATCACCGAGATCTCCGACGTCCGGAACCACTCCGGCCGCGATGCCCGCACTCGCATCCTGGTCGTCCTGAAGAAGGGCGGGAACCCCGACGTCGTGGAGCGACAGCTCTACCAGTTCACCCCGCTGCAGTCGACGTTCTCGATCATCAACATCGCGCTGGTCAACAGCCAGCCGCGGACGCTCGATCTGCGGGCCCTGATCGACTACTGGATCGAACATCGACGCGAGGTGATCCGTCGCCGGACCGAGTTCCTGCTGCGGCAGGCCCGCCAGCAGGCCCACAAGCTCGAAGGCCTGATCTACGCGGTCTGCGACATCGACGAGGTGATCCGCCTGATCCGCGCCAGCCGGACCCGGGACGAGGCGATCAACCGACTGATGGAGCGGCGATTCCAGATCCCCGCCGACCATGCCTACGCACCGCTGATCCCCCAGCGACTGCTCGACGCGGCGAACGCCGAGATCGACGGCGAGATCGGCGCCCTGCTCACCCGCGTGCAGGCCGAGGCGATCGGCGCCCTCCGACTCATCCAGCTCACCGGACTCGAGATCGAGAAGCTCGCCGGGGAACTTCGATCGATCCACGAGGAGATCGAAGGCTACGAGGCGATCCTCGCCGACGACGAGAAGGTGCGGCAGCTGATCCGCGAGGACTGCCTCGAGATCCGCGAGAAGTTCGCCGACGCCCGGCGGACCGACATCGAGGACGGCGAAGTCGATGGCTTCGAGATGGAGGAACTGATCCAGGAGCATCGCGTGGTGGTCACCATCACCCACAGCGGCTGGATCAAGCGACTGCCCGTCGACACCTATCGCCAGCAGGGAAGAGGCGGCGTCGGCATCAAGGGTGGCGACGCCCGCGAAGGCGACTTCACCGAACACATCTTCACCGCGAGCACCCACCACGACCTCCTCTGCTTCACGGACACCGGACGGGTCTTCAAGATCCGGGTCTGGCAGATCCCCGAGGCGAGCCGGACCAGCAAGGGGCGATCGATCGCGAACGTCCTCGATCTCAAGGACGGCGAATCGGTCCGGTTCTTCCTGCCGATCAGCGACTTCGAGAAGAGCGAGGACTACCTCTTCTTCGCGACCGGTGCCGGACGGGTCAAGCGGACCTCGCTCAAGGACTTCCGGAACGTCAATCGAAGCGGGATCATCGCCCTCAATCTCAACGACGAGGACCATCTCGTCGGCGTGGTGCTCACCCGAGGCGACGACCACGTCCTCCTCGCGACCTCGCGGGGCATGGCCATCCGCTTCGACGAGAACGACGCCCGGGTCATGGGGCGTGCCGCGGCGGGCGTGAAGGGCATCGACCTCGCCGACGCGGACAGCGTCGTCGGCCTGGTCCGGGCCGAGGACGACACCGACCTGCTCACCGTGACCGAGAACGGCTACGGAAAGCGGACCTCGCTCACCGAATACCTCGTCCAGGCCGAAGACGGCGCCCGCCCGCAGAGCCGGGGCGGCAAGGGACGGATCGACATCAAGACCGCCGGCCGGAACGGCCCGGTCGTGACGGTCCGATCCGTCACGGATTCCGACAGCCTCATGTTCATCTCCTCGGGCGGCATGATGATCCGCACCTCCGCGGCGGACGTGTCGAGACTGGGCCGGAACACGCAGGGCGTCCGAGTGGTCAAGTTGAAGACCGAGGACCGACTCATCGACTGCGCGACGACCCCCGCGGATCCCGAGGTCGAGGACGACCCGGACGCGACGACGGCGACCACCTGATCAAGCCCACCCTCCTGAAGGAAGCGTCCGAATGAGTCTGAATGAATGGTCCGAAAGCATCGTCCTCGCCGAGACCGGCGAGGAACCGACCTTCAGCGAGGACATGACCTCGCTCATGGCGATCGTCGAGGATTCCGAGCAGGGTGGCCGCGACATGCCCGACATGGTCGTCAACCTCGCGGACGTCGACTACCTCAACTCCTCGAACATCGCCCAGCTGCTCCGACTTCGGAAGCGGCTCGCCGCGGCGGGCGCCCGACTCCGGGTCTGCTCGGTCGGCGACCAGGTCTGGGGCGTCATCCTCGTGACCGGGCTCGACAAGCTGTTCGAGTTCCATGACGACGTGGCGACCGCGATCGCCTCGCTGCAACTCGAAGCGTGAGCGACTCGATCGCCCATCCCGTCGAGTCCACCGGCACCGACGACGCGGCCCCGCGGGTTCGTCGGGTCCGGCTGCGTCGAAGCGAGCCTCCGTTCCGGGTGGAACTCACGCCGCTGATCGACGTGATCTTCCTGCTGCTCACCTTCTTCATCTACGCGATGGTCCTGATGGATCGGATCGAGCTGGTGCCGCTCGAGTTGAAGCCGCTCGAAGCCGGTGCGGTGATCGCCGACGCGGCCCCCCCGCCGGCCCGCACCCTGAGCCTCGACGGCGAAGGTGGGATGTTCCTCGATCGGGAGGCGATCACCCTCGACGCGGTCGTGCCGGAACTCCGGAAGACGCTCGAGGAGGACCCGGAAACCGTGCTCTACCTCGCGGTCTCCGACGAAGTGGGCCCGAGCGACCGGATCCCGGTGCTCCTCGAGCTCTGGAACCAGCTTCGACTCGCGGAGATCCCGATCCGCATGGTCGGTCGACCGATGTCCGCGGAAACGACCGGGAACGGCGATTCCTGAACGAGGCCGCACCGCCGGATCGCGATCCGGAGTGCTCCGACTACCATT
>NYVS01000120.1 GCA_002684755.1 Phycisphaerae bacterium | reverse complement strand
CGGGGATCGCCGATGAACTCGAGGCCGCCCGCCTCGAGCATCCCGACTCGATCGACCTGCTCCTGGTCGCGGCCCAACTCGCGATGGAGGAGGCCGACGCGACGCCTCGCGCCGAACGCCTGCCGTATCTCGAGACCGCGATCGCCCTCTTCACCGAGGCGGGTTCGAGCTCCGGGCGGGACTTCGGACGCCAGCTCGCGATGCTCGGAACCGATCGCGCCGACCTGCTCTTCATCGCGGACGACCTCGAAGGGGCGATCGCGGCGTACGAGGCGTCGCACGCGTTTCATGCTCGACACGGTGAGGATGCCGATCGCGACCTTGCGATTCTCGAGGTCCGGATGGCGGACGGCCACAAGCGACTCGGAGATCTGGCCACCGCCCGCACCCTGATGGAGCGGTCCCTCGAACGGCGGGAACGACTCGCGGATCGGGCGGCGAGGATCGAGTCGAACCGGGCCCGACGCGATCTCGCGAAGATCCATCTCTACCTGCAGGAACTCCTCGCGGACGAAGCGCCCGCCACCGCTCGACGCCATCTCGAACAGCATCTCGAACTCACCCAGCAGGTCGCGTGGCTCGATCCGATCGATCGTCGCGGCGGGGTGTCGGACGTGATGAAGGCGATGTCGATCTCCGCCCGGCTGATCCGGTTCGACGGCGGTGACACCACGGCCTTCGCCGAGATGATTCGTCGGTTCCGCGACTCGATCATCGAACCCCGGCTGCGGACGCTGCCGGACGCCGACGCCCGACGCCTGGCCATCCGCGCGGACCGCTACCTCGCGGAGGTCGCGATCGCCGCCATCGCGGAGGGGCTGGATCCCGAAGCGGTCGGGTCCGCGACGGCGGACATCCGCGACCGACTCGACCGATCGGTTGAAATCGGTCGCGCCCTGCTCGACCTCGAGACCCGCGATTCCGAAGTCACCGCGGAAGTGGGTCTCTGTCTCGCCTACCGAGCGAGCATGCCCGGTGTGGAGGACGACGCGGCGAGCGAGGACCTCACCGAAGCCTCACGACTTCTCGAGTTGTCTCTTGAACAGGGCTCGGGCGGACCGCTTCAGAACAAGCTGAGCCGTCAGCTCGATTCGCTCGCGGCTTCCTGAGCATCGAGCGCCCGACGGAGCGCCCGCTTGCCGATCGATCCGATCACCACGATCGCGATCACCAGCACCACGACGCCGGCGAGGGTCACCGACCACCCGCGTTCACGGACGACCGCGGCCAGATCGCGGGATCCGTCCGCCGCGGCGCCGGCCGCGAAGACCGCCGCGAGGACGGTCCGCGGCGCCATGCCGAACATGGTCCCCAGCAGATAGGGCATCACCGGCGTCCGGGCGCCGCCGAGGGCGAGATTCGACAGGGCGAAGGGACTGTTCGGACTCAGGCGAAGCAGACCCACGATGTAGGTGGCCCGAATCGCGCCGGCACCGAGGATCGCATCCCGGACGGCGGCGACCACCGGACGGGCATCGATGATGGCCTGCACGCGTTCGCCGGAGACCAGCCTCGCCAGACCGAATCCGAGCATCGCGCCCGCGGTGATGCCGAGAATGGCCCCCACGGAGCCGCCGGTGGCACCGAACGCCCAACCGGCGAGAATCGCCTGTGCGTAGGTCGGCAGCACGCCCAGCCCCGACGTCACCGCGAAGAAGCTCGCGAAGATGGCGATCGCGGCGATTCGACCGAGGTCGGTCTCGATGGTCCGAAGGAGATCCGATGCATCACCGAGCTTCGCCAGCAGGAAGAAACCGGCGAGGGCGGGAAGAAACGTCCAGCACGCGGCGAGCACGCCGAGACCGCGCAGACTTCGTTTCTCGTCGGCGTCGAGCGGTCGCACCACGGGCGCAGATCGCTCCGGGGACGCGTCCGAGGGTTGTTGCGAGGAGGTGATGCGGCGTATCCCGGGCGGTTCAGTCGTCGCCGTCGATCACGTTGAGATCGACCGCCGGTGGCGCCTCGAGCTCGATGACGTCCGGTTCGGGATCGACGACCTCGACCTCGACCTCGACGGTCTCCACGACGTCCAGGCCTTCCACGCCGAGAATCGAACGCATGTCCGCGAAGTAGCGGTCGGCTTCACGCCAGAGATGGGCGGGCACCGTGATCTGACGTGCGGAGAAACCGATGGTCGGCGGATCGGTGTTGAGGAAGGCGATCTCGAACTTCCATCGCTCCTCCTGTCGTTCGGGATCGTTGCCGACCCGGACGAGATCCCGACGAAGGAAGCGGTGGATCTCGATGCGTCCCGCGGGACGATCGGTCCAGACCTCGTTTTCGAACACGAACCAGTCGTCGTACTCGGGATTCTTCGCCACGGTCACCATCGCGTTCCAGACCTCGGGATCGCTGTAGCCGGGGAACGTCGCGGTACGGCTCCCGCACCCGACGAGCGTCAGAGCGGCGAAGAGCAACGGAAGAAGGCGGAGTGAGTGCATGTCGACGGGGATCCTTCGGGGGCCGGGGAGAATGACCCTGCACGTCCTCATCGGTCCGGAAGCGGGTTGAACTTGATGCGGAAGCCCTCGAGATGGCCCGAAGCACCCCCGTTCACGGCCTCGGGAGGGATGATTTCGCGGTGCACCGCCTCGAGATCCGGCCCCCGGCGATCCTGAATCACCTCGATCAGGGCGTCCAGGTCCCCGGAAATGCCTTCCACGAGCATTCGGACCGAACCATCCGATTCGTTCCGGACCCAGCCCGTCACCGGCCGGCCCGCGGCCACCTGGGCGACCAAGGCCCGGAATCCGACCCCCTGGACGCGGCCGAGGAAGGTCACCTGCTCCCGCCGGCGGCCCTCCCGCGGCGGGTGATTCACTCGTAGGCCTCGTCCGGAATCTCGGCGTTGTGGTGGACCTGCTGGACGTCGTCCTGATCCTCGAGCGTGTCGATCAGCCGAAGAAACTTCTTCGCCGCCGACACGTCGAGCTGCACGGTGGTGCCCGGCGTGTAGGTCAGCTCGGCCTGTTCGATCTCGAATCCGGCCGCGACGAGCGCGTCCTTCACCCCGATGAAATCCGTCGGCTCGGTCGACACGGTCATCAGCCCGTCCTCGGTCGCGACGTCCTTCGCCCCGGCCTCCAGCGCCGCTTCGATGACCTCGTCCTCGTCCGCCTTCGACGCGTCGAGATGGATCACCCCTTCGTGGGTGAACCCGAACGCGACCGAGTTCTGCGTGCCGAGATTGCCGCCGCCCTTGTCGAAGATCGATCGGATCTCGGGAGCCGTCTTGTTCGCATTGCTTTGAAGGCAGTCCGCGAGAATCGCGACGCCGCCGGGACCGTAGCCCTCGTATCGCGCGGGTTCGTAGGTCTCTCCTTCGATCTCGCCGGTGCCCTTCTTGATCGCCTTCTCGATCGTGTCCTTGGGCATGTTCACGGCCTTGGCATCATCGATGGCGTACCGAAGGGTCGTGTTGAACTTCGGATCGCCGCCACCATCACGGGCGGCCACGATGAGCGCGCGACTGCAGTTGCTCCACTGCTTGCTCCGCTTGGAGTCGACGCGGGCCTTGCGATGCTTGATGTTGGCCCATTTGCTGTGACCGGCCATCTGTATGTTCCGTGGAGTGCTGTCGAATGTGCGTGTCCGAACCGCCGGGACGATCCCGCAGCCCGCCATTGTGGTTCATTCCGACGCGGCCTGCGCGCCCTCCCCGACTTCCGCCCAGATGGGCGTGACCGCGGGGGCTCGGTCCTCCGCGATCGCCGACAGTCGAGCCTCCGCCGCCCGCTCCCACCGACCGTCGATCCGGTCGTGCATCGATCGCGGATCGACGAGCACCCGGCCCCAGACGTCGCGCTGGAATCCGGCGAACGCGGCCAGCCGGCGTGCAAGGGTCTCGTTTCGAAGCGTCTCCTCCGTGATCCGACTCCACGCGGCGACCGCATCGGTCTCGCGACCGGCCCGCCAGGAGGCGTCGCCGTAGTGCAGGAGCACCTCCGAGGAGAGTGGTCGACCCGCGGCNGCTCTCGCCCGGAGCGACCGACCGATCAGGGCCAGGGCACCACCGGGATCCGCGGCGTCGTTGCGGCCCTGGAGGTATCGACACCAGCCGAGGGAATCGAGCACGCTTGGATTCCCCGCGTCCACCTCGTAGGCCCGATCGAGCAGCGTCGACGCTCGTTCACGAGCGGCGGCATCCCCGTCCAGGAGGGCGAATCCCAGATTGTTGATCGTCGGTGCATCGACCTCGGGATCAGCCACCGCGATTTCCAGGAGTCCGTTCGCCAATCCGAGCCGGCCGAGAAGCGAAGCGTCCCCGGAGACCGCGGCGAGGATCTCCCACCTCGNGGCCCCCGCCTCGTAGATCGCGGCCCAGTCGATTCCGGCTTCGGTTCCCGCCTCCAACATCCCGACCACGAGGTCCGCCGATCCCCCCNCGGCCATCGCGACCGCGATCGCGGCGCGTGGCAGCCCNCCCCCGGATTCGGTCTCGGCGTCCGGCGCTCGCAACCCGAACCGAAGAAGTTCCGCGGACGCCGTCGGATCGAGGTCGAAGAGTGACAGCCCCACCGCCCGCCAGTCTCGGTCGAGAAAGGTGGTGGCGGCGGCGGGACGGAGATCTTCGAACACCGGCCGTGCCGCTTCGTCACCGCGGGTGCGAACCATCGCCGAGGCGACATCGACGTCGACCGGCGTGTCGGTGGTGCGGTACCAGGTCGCCACGCGATCGACGATCGTTCCACCCCGTGGATCGGGGACCGCCGCGGCCACGTCCGCGAGCCGGCGTCGTTGGCGGGGTGCGAGCGTGGAAGGGTCGAGACCGGAGACGACGGACAGCAGTCGATCGATCGCCGCCGCGTCCTCCATTCGAATCGCGCGGTCCAACGCGTCGATGTTCCGGGAGGCGGTNTTCGGACGATGGCCCAACCGGATTCCCGCAAGCCGATCACGTTCCGCGTCGTCTTCCGGTCGATCCGCGAGAAGCAGTTCGAGTCGCCTTCGCGGATGACCCGACAATGCCACCGCGGACTCGAGGCGGAGCGATTCGAGGAGCCTGGCCCGGTTTGCGCCCGACTGCCGCAGGGCGAAGACCGCGTCCTGCAGCACGGGATCCGCCGGATGAAGATCAAGGAGCGATTCGAGTCGGCGCCGCCCGTTCGCGATGCGACCGGTGGCCTGCCAGACGCCGAGGAGTCTCACCAGGACCTCCTCCCGCGCCTCCGGATTCTCGAGCATCCCATCCAACAGACGCGACGCCGTCGCGAGATCACCCGACGCGATCGCGCGGTCGGCTTCGACCAGCGGCCTGAACGCGGGTTCCTCGGCGACCATCGCGACCACCATTCCGATCTCGGAATCCGCGGCGACCTCNCCTTCGAGGCGGCGCACGGTCCGCGCGAGCCCGATCCTCGTCGACCACCGTCGATCNCCCAGTCGAATCGCCCGAGCGTATGCCGCCGCCGCGTCGAGCTCCCGGCCCCGGAATCGACCCGCGGCCTCACCGAAGGCCGCCCAGCACTCGGCGCTGCTCGGCGTCCTCGCGACGAGATCGGTCGCACCAGCGAGCGCAAGCTCGGGTTCACCCGCGACCAGCAGGCCTTCGATCCGGGCCGCCTCGATCGACGCGTCGAACGGTTCGTCCGCGACCGCGAGCACGCCGGCGGGATCCGCGACGTCCCCGGCGATCCGAATCCGCACCACACGGCGGACCTGATCCTCGGCCGGGAATCCGGTGGCNGCGAGCGCGTCGGCGGCGAGCCCCGGTCGCTCGTACCGACGAAGCAGTTCGGCGCGAATCAGCGAGGTGTCCGTCGATCCCTCGACCACCCGCTCGTCGAGCAGTGCGTCCAGCAGGCTTTGATCGCTCCAGGGCGCGGAGATCAGCCGATCGACCGCCACATCCAGCAACCTGGTCGAATCGACCACGCCCGCCGCCACGACGACTCCGGCGCTCGGACCGCCGGGAATCGCGGCATCGACGAGCGCGACTCGAAGCTCGGCGGGCACCGCCGCGGCATCCAGTCGACCGATGATCTCCGCGGCACGCTTCGGATCGAGCGAGACCAGCAGCGTCGACGCCGCGAGATCGTCCGGGGTCGCGAGAATCCGCTCCACCAGCGCCTCCCGAAGTTCCGGGAGCTCGACCCCGCCGTCNCGGAGCAACGCGAACATCTCGCGGTCCACCCCCGTCGGTACGACGCTCGACTCCAGCAGGATCTCCTGCACCGTCGCGTCACGCCCCAGCGACGCCGACGACCAGACCAGTCTCGGCCGGAGCACCGCGGAATCGATCTCGCCCGACAAGGCCGCCGCGCTCCATCGTTCATCCGCGAGGATCGGCCGACCCCGTTTCGCCGCGTCGTCCCCCGCCAGCAGCAGACACTCCGCCGCGACCGCCGCCGGCAGATTCGCCAGCAGGCGTCCTTCGTCCTCCACCAGCACCGCCGCACGAAGTTCCGATGCGGCACTCGCGCCTTCGCTCGCCTCGACCGCCCGCATGAGATCCCGCACCGCGTCCGCGGCGAGCCGGGGTCTTCGGTCGACTTCGCGGAGGTACCGCGCCGCGATCACCGCGAGCGCCTCCTCGGAACGNCGTCGACGCGCGAGTTCACGGCCGAGGGATCGAAGGTCGCGATCGTCCGCGGATCCTCGAGCAGCGAGCCTCCGCCGGATCGCCAGGGCGTCCGCGACGTTTCCAACCTCGTCGAACGCGACCGCGAGCGCTCTCAAGGCGGTGTCGCCGGCGCCGTCTCGGACGGCCGATTCGAGCGGTTGNATGGCTTCCTGGGGTCGGCCCGCCGAAAGCTGCATTCGNCCGCGGACGTACCCGCGGATCGCACGAACCGAAGCGGGCCTCGATACCGCCTCGGGCGGCTCGAGCCGAACGATCGCCGGATCGAGATGCGCCTCCGCGATCGACCGGACCGTTCTTCCGCCGGTGAATTCCGTCGTGNCTTCGGCCGCGAGCATCGGCGGTGGTGGCAGGACCCGAACGACCTCCGGGGTCGATTCNAGCTCCTNGANGGCGGCGGCACGAAGTCGCGCACGTCGGTCGACCTGCTCGATCGCNGATGCCGTCCCGCTTCGCGAAGGCGGTTCACCNGTGGNGGCACATCCGGCCACCGTGACGAAGCACGCNAGTCCNAGCAGGAAGCCTCGCGAGNTGNCCCGGANCCGGTGGCTCCGGTGGNNCCGGTGGCTCCGGTGGACCCGNTNGANCCGGTGGANCCGCTGGATCCGGTGGCTCCGTTCGAGCCCCGCCGGCCCGAACATCAACCGCTCCGCTTCCGGGTCGAAGCCTTCTTCGAAGGTGCCTTCTTCGCGGGNGCCTTCTTCGCNGGNGCCTTCTTCGCGGNNGCCTTCTTCGCAGGTGCCTTCTTCGCAGNCGCCTTCTTCGCNGGNGCCTTCTTCGCAGGNGCCTTCTTCGCGGGNGCCTTCTTCGNNGGTGCCTTCTTCGCNGGCGCCTTCTTCGCGGGCGCCTTCTTCGCGGGTGCCTTCTTCGCAGGCGCCTTCTTCACGGGCGCCTTCTTCGCGACGGGCGTCTCGACGGCTTCCGGTGCGACTGCGGCGGCGTCCTCGACGGGTTCCTTCGCCGTTTCGCCGGTTGTTTCGGCGGGCTTGGGGGGACGGCGGCGTCGCGAGAGCTTCGTCATCGTTCCGTCCGACCAGGCCGCGTCCACCGCGGCCTGCAACGCCTCGATGGCCGCCGGACCTTCATCGGCCTTGATGGCGGATGCGAGCCAGGTCGCGAGCGTCTCGTGCTCCACCACCTCGTCGATGACCCCCAGTTCGTGGAAGAGAAGCGACAGCTGTTCATCGGCCGGCATGGCATGCACGTCGAAGGAGAGCCGAAGCAGTCGGCCCGAGACGAAGGGGTTCATGCCGTCGAGCGACTCGATCTCGGCCTTCGCGTCCCGCTTGCCCTTCTCCCTGACGTAGTCGAGGGAGATCTCATGGCGTCGAAGGTAGATGGCGTGCAGCGATCGCTTCAATCCGCCGAGACGTTCCTCGAGGCGGGGATATCGCTTGCCGATCGCCGGTGCGAGTTCGTGCGGAAGCGACACCCGGATCTCGTTGACGTCGACCCGCGCCTCCATGAGCTTGGTCATCGCGGTGGAGGCGTGCTCGGTGCTCGCCTCCCACAGCATCCACGAGTGGATCAGGACCGAGATCGGATCCTCGGGCGACACGGTCTCCGGCAACGCGGATTCCGTCGCGGTGGCCCGATGCTTCTTCAGGAGTGCCGAGAGCTTGGTCGGCTTGGCCCATTTGGTCTTCACGAACGCACCTCGTGATCAGTGGTCGGGCGAGGATTCGCCGTCCCGATCGGGGTTCGACGCATCGGCGTCGACGGGACCATCCCGTCGATCCGGATCCACGGGATCCGTCTCCTCCGCGTCATCTCGCTCGACGGGATTGATCCCGTCGCGAATCGCCGCGTCGAGCGCGGCCTCTTCCTTCATCGAAGTATCGAGCCTGAAGATGAGGCGTGGAACGCGGCGAAGCGACGTCTCATCACGAACGAGCTTGCGGAACAGACCGTCCGCGCTCCGAAGGCCCGAGAGCACCCGGGTCGCGTACTTGTCGGGAAGCACCGAGATCCCGATCCAGGCGGTCAGGAGGTCGGCGGAGAGCTCCACCTTGGTCACCGAGACGAGCCCGCGGATGCGGGGATCCGCGAAACCGCGGATGATCCGCTCCTGGATGACGCGAGACAGCACGGAGCTGACCTGTTTCGGTCGGATCCGTTCCGTCTGCTGGGTCTCCTGGAATCGACGGCGCGCCATGGGATTCCCTCAAAGACTCCGGGCCACGGCGATCGTCTTGTAGCACTCGAGCACGTCGCCTTCCTTGATGTCGTCGTACCCGTCGATCTTCATGCCGCATTCCATGCCGCTCTTGACTTCCTTGGCGTC